>JBKPRJ010000042.1:0-21280 GCA_046734455.1 Actinomycetota bacterium
ATCGCCGCGGCCGGCTAGGGCCTGCGGACCTTTTTGTACAGGTAGGCCGTCTGGTAGCCGGACTTGGTCACCTTGAAGGTGACCTTCCCAAGCTTCGTCGGCTTCAAATAGAAGATCGCGACGCCACTCGTAGTCGTGAACTTCGTCGTCGAGACGCCGGCGCCCGATGCCTTCACAGTGGCCGCGAAGACCGGGTTCAGCGTGCTCGCGTTCTTCGCCGTGATGGTCACCTTCGTGAGATGCTTCTTGACGAGCCGACCGGATGAAGAGAGCTTGAACTTGCTCGTGCCGCCGGTACCTCCACTCGTGGTACCGGCGAAGTCGAAGTCCTTGACGGGCGACCAGTCGCCCTGGTTTCCGTCGGCGTCCTTTGCGCGAACCCGCCAGTAGAACGTGCCGCCGCTCGTATAGGAGCTCGACGTCAGCTTCGGCGCGTAGCTCGTGTTGTCGGTCGTCAGCGGGTCGATGATCGAACTGAACGATGTGTTCTTGGCGATTTGCACGACGTACTGCTTCGCCGCCGTCTTCGGATCCCACGAGAGCAGCAGCTGGCTCGGGCCGGACGTGCTCGCGAGATTCTGCGGCTCGTGGATCGTCCGCGTGAAGTCCATGAGCGAGGTATACGGACCGTGGACGCCGCCCGGATAGTTGGCCCGGACCTGCCAGCGGAAGTGCCCCGCTCCGGTCATCTTGATCGCCGTGACCGAGGTCGGCGCGTAGTTGGTCCCGTCCTTTCCTCCGGTTCCGTCGGGAAGCTCGAAGTGCACGTCGTACGAGCTTGCGCCCTGCACGAGGTCCCAGCCGAACGTCGGGATGAGGTCTCCCGCGGTCGGGTTGGGCACCGAGACGTCAGGGGTGAGCAAGGCCTTCTCGAAGGACTGCGGCGTCGACCGCCTCATGCTGTGATTGCCTTCGTCGACGGCCTGCACACGCCACCAGATCGCGGTGTCGGCGGGGTACGTGGTCTCGGCTGAGTAGCTCGTCGCCGCCGTCGTCGTGTCCATGAGCATGTCGGCGCTCGAGAAGTTCGAGTCGGTGGCGATCTGGATGCGATAGAGCTTGGCTCCGTCGACGGGAGTCCACGTGAAGACGGGCTGATCGGTGACCGTCGCGCCGGCGGCGGGCTCGAGCAGGGTCGGAGGCGTCGATTGCTTGTCGAACGAGGCCACGGGGGCCTGGTACGGGTCGAATGCGGCGGCATCGCCGTCGAAGCTCGACGAGGGCAGGATCACCCAGTAGAGCCCGTTCTCGTCGTCATAGGTCCGCACCGCGCTTCCGTCGCCTGTGCGCGGCGTGTAGACCGGCAGCTGGGTGAAGGCGTAGTCGACCATCGTGCCCAGCGTTTCGTCCTTGTAGACGATCACCCAGTACGACTGGGCGCCGTCGATGGGCTCCCACGAGAAGAACGGCATGCGGGTCGCCGGAGCGTCGGGATCGGGCAGCTTGTAGTTGTCGCTGCCCGCATATCCCGGCACGCAGCTCGGCGAGCAGGGCACCGTGGAGGGATAGCCCGTCCACTGGAACGCGGCGCCCGTCCCGTCGTTCAGCAGGGTGTAGGCGCCCCGGACGAAGCTCGTGCTGCCCTTGTGCCCGCTCCGCGCGAGTACGCGCACGCAGTAGGACGCGTTCAGCGTGAGCGCGTCGTTCGACTTGGCCACGCCGACGGTCGAATTGTACGGTTCGCCCTCACCCGTCTTCCCGAGAGGCGCCCAGGCCGTTGTGGCTGTCACGTCCTCCCAGACAGGGTCGTTGAAGTTGCAGGAGGCAGAGAACGGCGCGACCTGGATCTCGTAGCTCGCGGCGCCCGGAACGGGGTCCCACGTGACGAGCGGCACCTGGGTCTGGAAGCCCGGCGTGCCCGAATCCTGGTCGACTGCAGCGTTGCCCGTGAGGTAGTCGGTCATGCGCAGGTTCTCGATCGCGAGCGGATGCTTGTCGAACGCTCGGTCGAACTGGGGCCCGTCGCTGACCGCTCCCCCGTTGCCGGCCGCGTCGACGGCACGGACGGTCCAGTCGTAGGCGTTGTCCGGGAACACGTCGTTCGGCGCGACGCTCGTGGCGATCGTCGTGCCGGAGAACGCGAGCGTGCCCGTTGCGTCGGCGGACCTCACCTCGACCTGGTAGGAGGCCGCCCCCGGCACCGGATCCCAGGAGAAGAGCGGGTCGAAGTGCTGGTCGTCGGCGTCCGGATCGAGATCGGTGACCGTCAGGTTCTCGGGCTGGTGCGGCCAGGCCCAGACGAAGGAGTGCACCTCGGATTGGGACCCCAGATGGTTGCGAGCGTCGATCGGAGTCACCCTCCAGTAGTACGGCTCTCCGTCCTCGAGCGCCTCGGGCACCGTGAACTCGAGCGCCTGCGTCTCGAGAGGGTAGTTCGAGCTGACTTTGTGGTCGGGGTCCGAAAATCCCGTCGGAGAGGTCGCGAGCTCGAGCTTGTACTTCTGCGCCCGCGGAACCGACGACCACTTGAGGACGAGCGGCGTGTCCGGAAAATCGACCGTTGCGCCGTCGGCCGGTTGCAGCAGATCGGGCTGCTGGCTCCAGTCGACGACGAACGACTGTGCCGGCGACCATGGGGAGACGTTGTCGTTCGCGTCGACCGCGCGCACATGCCACCAGTAGTCCCCGCTGGCCAGCGCCTCCGAGATCGTCGCGCGTGTGTTGTCCGTCGTGAAGAAGTACAGATCGGGGTTGAAGCCGGCGTCGGCGCCGATCTCGACCTCGTAGTGATCCGCGCCGCTGACCTTGTCCCAGCCCATCGCGGGGGCACCGTCGAAGGTGTCACCGTTGGGGAAGAGCGGGTTCGGTGCGCTCGGCGCGCTCACGGCAGGTGCGACCGTGATCAGTGCCACGGCAAGCGCGGCGACGAGGATGCGCAGTCTGGAGTACGTCATTCGGCCCAAATTCGTTCGACCCCCGGCCGCCTCGGGACGTCGTTCCTGGGTTCATCGTCGTCGCGGTTGCCAATCGTCTCCTCCCCCAAAGAGGGGGTTGGCGCAAGTGAGGTCTAACCTTCTTTCGATGCAGGTCATCGTCACCCACGCGAACACCGATTTCGACGCGTTTGCGGCCATGCTGGCGGCGCGCCACCTCTATCCGGGCGCGGTCGTCGCGCTGTCCGGGTCGCTGAACCGAAACGTCCGCGACTTCTACCGCCTGCACGCCGAGGAGCTCGAGATCGCGGAGCCCGGGCGGGTCGATCCGGCGGAAGTCGAGCGGCTGATCGTCGTCGAGACGTCGCACCCCGCACGCCTGGGCGAGTTCGAGGCCGCGGCGCGGAGTCCCGAGGTCGAGGTCGTCCTCTTCGACCACCATGCGGGCGAGGAGCTCGACTGGGTCAGGCCGGAAAACGCGGTGCGCTCGGAGGACGGCGCCCTGACGACGACCATGGTGGCGATCCTCGCCGAGCGAGAGGTGGAGGTGAGCCCGATCGAGGCGACGACCTTCGCCCTCGGCATCCACGAGGACACCGGCTCGCTCAGCTATGCCGGCACGACCATCCGAGACGCCGAGGCGCTCGCGTGGTGCATGCGCCATGGCGCGAGCCAGGAGATGGTGGCCCAGTTCCTGCACACGCCGCTCGCCGAGCGCGAGCGTGCGCTTCTCGACGCGCTCGTCGCCGGGCTCGAGCCGCACGAAGCGGGCGGGTACGAGGTGCTCGTCACCGCGCTCAGATGGCCGGAGTACGTGGACGGCGTCTCCAACCTCGCGCACAAGATCGTCGACCTCACCGACTGCCGCGCCCTCGTCTGTCTCGTCGAGATGGACGAACGGGTCTTTTGCGTCGTCCGCACGCGCGTGGCGGAGCTCGACGCCTCGGCGATCGCCGCGGCGCTCGGCGGCGGAGGTCACTCGCAGGCTGCGTCGGCCACGTATCGCGGCTCCCTGGAGGACGCCCGCGCCTCCGTCCTCGAGGCGCTTCCGAACTCGGTGCGGCGAGGTCTCACCGCGGGCGAGATCATGTCGCGCCCTGCGCGATTCGTGTCGCCCGAGGACACGGTCGCGCACGCGATGGTGCTCTGCCAGCGCCACCGGCAAAGCGGCATGCTCGTTGGAACGGCGGGCGACCTCGCCGGGATCGTCACGCGGGAGGATCTCGACAAGGCGATCGGGCACGGCCTCTCGCACGCGCCCGTGAAGAGCGTGATGAGCTCCGACGTTCTCACCTCCCCCGAGGCGACGCCGCTCGCCGAGGTGATGCGGCTCGTGTCGGGCTCTGGCGGGGGACGTGTGCCCGTCGTGCGCGACGGCGAGGTCGTCGGCGTGGTCACGCGCTCAGACGTCCTGCTCGCGCTCGAGGAGCGCCAGCGCGAGGAGGCCGCGGGCGAGGCGGAAAGCATCGCGGGGAAGCTCGACGCGCTCGAGCACCTGCTTCCCGTCTTCGAGGCCGCCCAGGCGGTGAGCGAGCATTTCGAGGGCGTCTACCTCGTCGGCGGCGCCGTGCGCGACGTGCTCATGGGCGAGCCGAACTTCGACGTCGACATCGCTGTCGAGGGCGACGGGATCGTCTTCGGCGACGCCCTGGCGGAGGCGCTGGGAGGCCGAGTCGTCCCGCACGACCGCTTCGGGACCGCGATCGTCGTCTACGAGGGCGGCCGGGTCGACGTCGCCACCGCGCGGACGGAGTTCTACGACAGCCCCGGTGCGCTGCCCAGCGTGGAGCAGGCGTCGATCCGCCAGGACCTCTACCGGCGCGACTTCACGATCAACGCGATGGCGGCGTCCCTCCGGGGAGAGGACTTCGGCCGGCTCGTCGACCACTTCGGCGGACTGCGGGACCTGGAGAAGGGCGTCGTCCGGGTCCTCCACAACCTGTCCTTCATCGACGACCCGACGCGAATCTTCCGGGCGATCCGGTACGAGAACCGCTACGGCCTCGCGATGGACGCGCACACCCTCTCGCTGGCGAAGGCCTGTGTCGAGATGAACCTCGTCGGGGAGCTCTCGTCGGCGCGCCTGCGCGACGAGCTGCAGGCGCTTCTCTCCGAGACGCGCGTGAACGACTCCGTGCGGCGCCTTGCGGACCTCGGGATCGATCGGGCTATCCATCCGCACCTTGCTGCGGGCGAGGAGTCGGTGGAGCTGATCGACGCGATCGACCGCGCCCGCCAGCAGCTCGCTCCCGCGACGCCCGCGTGGCGGCTGCGGCTCGTGGTGCTTGCGCGCCGGTTGCCGCCGGACGAGCTCTACGAGTGGTTCGAGCGCCTGAGGCTCCGCCGGAGGGATGCGGACAGGATCGCCGACGCGGTTGCCGTCGGCCCGAGGCTTCCGGCGCTCCTGGCCGACACCGACGAGCCCGCGGCCGTACGGGCGCTCGTCCAACCGCACGACCCTGACGGCGCGCTGTTTGCCTATGCGCTCGGAGACGAGGCGGCGCGCTCTCGGCTGGAGCGCTACTTCGCCGACTTCCGCCAGGTAGGGCTCGAGATCTCCGGCGACGACCTCGCCGAGCTCGGCCTGCAGGAGTCGCCGCGGGTCGGCGCGATCCTCGACGAGCTGCTGCGGCGGAAGCTGAACGGCGAGCTGGACGGGCGCGAATCCGAGATCGCGGCGGCGAAGGAGCTCATCGCCACTCCGGCAGGACCTGCGTGAAGCTCTTCGAGCACGACGTCGGTGACGACTACTTCGCGGCGTTCTCGACCCGCCAGGGAGGGGTGAGCGAGGGCAACTTCGAATCGCTGAACCTCGGCATCCTCACGGAGGACGAGCCGGAGCGGGTCGTCGAGAACCGTAGGATCCTTGCCGGTGCGGTGGGTGCCGACCCCGAGACCGCAACGATGGCCTGGCAGATCCACGGCGCGCGCGTCTTCGAGGCCGACGGCCGCGGCATCGTCACGCCTGGGACAGACTTCGAGCAATGCGACGGGCTGTGGACCGAGAAGCAGGGTCGTGCGCTCGGCCTGCTCACTGCAGACTGCTTCCCCGTCGTCCTTGCCAGGCAGAACGGGAGCCCGCGGCTCGTCGTCCTGCACGTCGGCTGGCGCGGGCTCATGGAGGGCATCCTCGAGAACGGCCTCGCGGCCGCAGCGGGCCCGGCGGTGGCGGCGATCGGGCCCGGGATCGGCCCGTGCTGCTACGAGGTGGGGGAGGAGGTCGCCGAGCCGTTCCGCGCTCGCTTCGGCGACGACGTTATGAACGGCCGGAACCTCGATCTCGGCGAGGGGATCGAGCGGGGCCTGCGCGAGGCGGGGGTCGAAGCCGTCGAGCGCACCGGCCACTGCACGAGCTGCGAGCCGGAGCTCTTCTTCTCCCATCGCCGCGATCGAGGCCGAACCGGCAGGCAGGGTGTCATTGCCTATATCCGCTGAGACCGTTCGCGCGAACTACGAGCGCGTCCAGAGCGAGGTCGGTGACGGGGTCACCGTCGTCGTGGCGACGAAGTACGTCTCCCCGGAGGAGATGGAGCTTCTCGCCCGGGCCGGAGTCGCCGTCGTCGGCGAGAACCGGCTCCAGGACCTCGAGGCCAAGCACGAGCGCTTCGGCGACCGCTTCCGCTGGCACTTCATCGGCCACCTGCAGTCGCGCAAGGCCCGCGAGGTGTCGGCGCTCTGCGAGCTCGTCCATTCCCTCGACTCGCTCTCGGCCGCGAAGCGCCTGACCGCGCCGGCGCTCGTCGAGGTCAACCTCTCGGGGGAGGAGACGAAATCGGGCGTGCCGCGCGAAGAGCTCGACACATTCCTCGCCGAGGCGCGCGACCTCGGAGTGGAGGTTCGCGGCCTCATGACGATGCCGCCGCTCGCAAACGACCCCGAGGCGTCGCGGCCGTACTTTCGCGAGCTTCGAGAGCTGGCCGGGCAGCACGCACTCCGAGAGCTCTCGATGGGAACCTCTCAGGACTACCGCGTGGCGGCCGAGGAGGGCGCGACGCTCGTTCGGGTGGGTTCCGTGTTGTTCGGGCGCTAACATTCGCCACCGTCATGGGTGTTGGACAGGTCTGGAGCCGCGCCCTCGTCTATTTCGGCATCGTCGAAGAGGACGAATACTGGGACGAGGAGGCGTACGCCGCCGAGGAGGAGCTCGAGCGGACGTACGACCGCAGCGAGAGCGCGAACGTGCGTCGGCTCTCGCCGCGCAGGCAGCGGCGCGAGGAGTTCGAGGACTGGTCCGAGCCGGATGCGTCGGCGAACACGGCGATCATTCGCCAGGGCCCCGGGCGCAGGCCGCTCGAGGCGGTCGCCTCGGCGTCGGTGCGGGTGCACCTCGTCGTGCCGCGGAGCTTCAACGACGCGCAGTCGATCGCGGACAAGTTCAAGGAGTCCGTGCCGGTGATCGTCAACCTGCAGGGCACCGACCCGGATCTCTCGAAGCGGCTGATCGACTTCTCGAGCGGGTTGACCTACGCGCTGAACGGCTCGATGCAGCGCGTCGCCGACAAGGTCTTCCTGCTCACGCCGCGTAACGTCGAGGTCTCGGCCGAGGAGCGCGCGCGCCTCATCGACCGCGGCTTCTACAACCAGTCCTAACCGGTCGAAACTTTCGCTGCGCCGCAGTTTCGACCGGCGATGGCGCTAGGTTTCCGTCCATGCTCCTGGGGGACGCGGTCTCGACTGCACAGAACTTCGTCACGGTTCTGTACTACGTCTACCTGCTCTGCATCATCGCCTACATCCTCACGTCCTGGGTTCCGCTGCCCTACAACGTGTGGCTGAACCGGGTGCAGCGCTTCCTCTACGACGTCGTCGATCCGTACCTCCGCCTCTTCCGCCGAATACTTCCGCAGCTCTCCGTGGCGGGGCTCGGCCTGGATCTCTCGCCGATCGTCGCGATCCTCGTGCTGACGGTCTTGTACCGACTGGTCCTGGCGGGGATCGGCGCTCTCGGCTAGCGGAGGAGATCTCCGGCAGACGGCGAAGGCCGGAGCGACATGTCGATGACCCCTGTCGAAATCCGACACGTTGTGCTCCCGCGGAAGCCGCTCGGCTACGAGCGCACCGCCACGGACCAGCTGCTCACCGACATCGCCGCGAGCTTCGAGCACGTCTGGCGCGAGCGCGCCGACCTGCGCGACGAGCTCGAGGACCTCGAGAGCGAGCTGGCCCGCCAGAAGGAGCTCGAGCAGGCGCTCCGGAACACGCTTCTCTCCGCCGAGCGGATGGCCGACGACATGCGCGCCCAGGCCCGCCGCGAGGCCGACATCATCGTGGCAGAGGCACGCTCCGCCGCACGCGACATCGTGAGCGGCGCCGAGTCCGAACGCGAGCGCGTCCGCACCGAGATCCGCCGCCTCCAGGAGGTCGAAACCGGCGTCCGAGCCGACTATCGCGCCTTCCTGCTGGCCGCGCTGGACCGCCTCGAAGGCGACAGCGAAGAGCGCCGGTCCGCCCATCAGGCCGCCTGAAGTTCGGCTCCGGGCCGCGGGTTATACTCAGCCCAGTGGCGCGGGGAATGGCTCACGCATGAATACAGACCGCTATCGGGACCTTCTGCTCGACGAGAGAGAGCGCGTCTCGGCCTCGATCCAGCACCTGCACGAAGAAGGGTCACTCGAGGAAGAGACGGAGGAAGAGACCTACGACGACAACCACCTCGCCGACTCGGCGACGGCCACGCTCAATCGCGAGATCGACTACACGCTCGAAGAGAACTCCGGGCACGTTCTGACCGCGATCGACGAGGCCCTGGGACGGATCGAAAGCGGGACCTTCGGGACATGCGGGCGCTGCGGTAAACCGATCGCCGAAGACAGACTCGACGCGATCCCGTACGCGAATAGGTGTATCGACTGCAAGCGCGTCGAAGAGAGGGGTTAGTCAACCCGTCACCGCGGCTGATCGACGTTCGCGTCGGATCGGCCACGGACGGACGCGTTCCGATCTCCATGGTCGAGCGCTCGCTGACGGCAGGTCCGTTCCACTGGCTGGGCCTCGCCATGGTTGCGCTCTGCGCGCTCGCCGCCGACCAGCTGACGAAGCAGATCGTCGTCACGCAGCTCGGGCTCGGGGAGTCCGTGCACGTCGTCGGCCCGTTTTGGATCCGGCACGTGAACAACCCGGGAATCGCCTTCGGGCTCTTCTCGAGCTGGGCCTCCGCGGTCACGTTCGTCACCGCGGGCGCCGTCATCTGGATGCTCTTCTACTTCGCGAAGGCGGGGGCCAGGCATCCGATCCTCCCGGTCGCTCTCGGCCTGCTCATCGGCGGCAGCCTCGGGAACCTCGTCGACCGCCTCCGCATCGGGCATGTGACGGACTTCCTCGACCTGAAGTACTGGCCGGCCTTCAATCTCGCCGACACGTTCATCGTCGTGGGCGTCGCCGCGCTTCTCCTCGCGATGGTCGCAGCCGAGCGCCAGCCGCGCATGAGGCGCACTCCTTCGGGGCGAACCGCTCCGAAGACGCTTGCCTAGCGTCGAGCTGACGGTCCCCGAGGAGGCGGCGGGGGAGCGTCTGGACCGCTTTCTCTCGACCCTCGACGGCGTCGGCTCGCGTGCCGCCGCAGAACGCCTCCTGGCCGAGAAGCGCGTGCGCGTCAACGGGTCTCCGCAGGCGAAGAGCCATCGCCTCTCGGCGGGCGACGAGCTGACCGTGGAGATACCGGAGAGCCGCTCCTCGGAGCTCGAGCCGGAGCAGCTCGACCTGCGCATCGCCTACGAGGACGAGCACCTCCTCGTCGTCGACAAGCCGGCCGGCATGGTCGTCCACCCCTCGGCGGGCCATGCGTCGGGCACGCTCGTCCACGGTCTCATTGGCCACGCGGTCGCGGGTGGGGAGGCCGAGCGCCCGGGCATCGTCCACCGGCTCGACCGCGACACTTCGGGCCTCCTCGTCGTTGCGCGCTCGGAAGAGGCGCACAGGCGTCTGCAGCGTCTCCTGCGGCAGCGGAAGCTCGTCCGTGAGTACCTCGCGCTCGCCCGGGGCCGCCCGCGCTCGCGGCGCGGAAGAATCGAGGCGCCGGTCGGGCGGGATCGCCGCGACCCGACGCGGATCTCCCTCGACACGGACACGCCTCGGGAGGCCGTCACGAACTTCGAGATCGTCGAGACGCTGCCGCTTCACGCATTCCTCCGGGTCTCGCTGGAGACGGGCAGAACGCATCAGATCCGTGTGCACCTGGCGGCGATCGACCTTCCGGTCTCCGGGGATCCGACCTACGGTGTCGAGGGCGATCTCGGCCTCGAGCGCCAATTTCTGCACGCGGCCCGGCTCTCGTTCCCACACCCGTTCACCGACGAGCAGGTGGAGTGCGAGTCGCCGCTGCCGGAGGACCTTCAGGCGGCCTTGGAAGAAGCCCGCTTGTCCTCGTAGAGCCGCCTGTCGGCGACTTCGATCAGGCCCTCGGGCTCAGAAGCGTCTGTGGGGAGGAACGCCGCTCCGGCGCTCGCGGAGATCTCCTGCGGGAGCCGCTCATGGAGGCGGTGGAGGAAGGACCCGGCGGTCTCCGGGCCGGCCTCGATGAGGAGGGCGGCGAACTCGTCGCCGCCCAGCCGGCCGACCGCGTCCGTCTCGCGGGCGGTTCCGGCCAGTGCAGATGCGAATGCGCGCAGCAGCCGGTCTCCCTCCTGGTGGCCCTCGCGGTCGTTCGTCTCCTTGAAGCGGTCGAGGTCGAAGAGGAGGAGCGCGATGCGGCTGCGGTAGCGCCGGGCACGCGCGGCCTCGGCGAGGAGCCGTGCGTGGAAGGCGCGATGGTTGAGGACGCCGGTGAGGGGGTCGCGGCGCGCGCGCTCGGCCAACTCACCGGTCACACGCTCGACGTAGGCGACGACGCAGCGGTCGAGCGCCCGCCGCGCCTCGGCCTCCCCGTGGCGGTCGAGGACGCGCCCGAGAACGAGGAGCTCTGCTGTCACCTCTGCGGGGGCGAGGCCGAGGCTCTCGCGCTCGCGCGCATGGTCATCCGCCAGGTTGCCCGGGTCTTCGTCTCCGTCGAGGCTTGCGACGAAGGAGGGAAGAGTGCCCAGCTGCCCGAGCCGGCCGAGCCGCTCGAGCGACGGGACGACGCCGTCGGCGAGCGCCTCCTCGACGCTCTCGACCGCGAGGTCCCAGGCGGATGTCTTCACGACCCCGGTCACCGCGCTCAGCCTAGAGGCTGCTTCGGCTAGAATGCAGCGGTTTTGTCACCCGACCCGGTGGAGGTCCCGGGTGGCGGTGCCGGCCTCGTCCGGTTCCACCCGATTCCGCCGGCAGTAGCGAAAATCAACCGAGGAGGATCAGCTTGTCCGTCGTCACCATGCGCGAGCTCCTGGAGGCCGGGGTGCATTTCGGCCACCAGACACGGCGCTGGAATCCCAAGATGCGCCGCTACATCTTCACGGAGCGGGGCGGCATCTACATCATCGATCTGCAGCAGACGCTCGACCTGGTCGAGCAGGCGCACGCGTTCGTGCGCAACGTCGCCGAGCGCGGAGGCTCCGTCCTCTTCGTCGGCACGAAGAAGCAGTCCCAGGACTCGATCGCCGAGGAGGCGGACCGCGTCGGCATGCCGTACGTGAACCACCGCTGGCTCGGCGGGCTCCTCACGAACTGGAAGACGATCTCCGAGCGGCTCGAGCGTATGCACGAGCTTCGCCGCCTGCGCGACGAGGGCCAGCTCGAGCTCCTGCCCGCCAAGGAGCGCATGACCATGGCGGCTGAGCTCGAGAAGCTCGAGACGAATCTCGGAGGGGTGGACGATATGAAGCGCCTCCCCGACGCGATCTTCGTCGTCGACCTGAAGAAGGAGCAGCTCGCGATCCGCGAGGCGCGCCGACTCGGCCTTCCTGTCGTCGCGCTCGTCGACACGAACTGCGACCCGGACGACGCCGATTACGTCATCCCGGGGAACGACGACGCCATCCGCTCGTGCAGCCTGATCATCAAGGCGATCGCGAACGGCATCGAGGCCGGCAAGCAAAAAGTCACCGCCGGCGAGATGAGCAGGCCGACGAACGGCCAGCCCCGGGAGGCTCCCGCCCCCGCCGACGAGGAAACGTCGGCGCCTGCGGCCGAAGAAAGGACTTCGGAGCAGCCCGCCGCCGAGGGAACTCCCGCCGCCGAACGAACTCCCTCGGAGCAGCCCACGGCGGAGGAGGTGCCGACCGAATGACGGAGATCCCCGCTTCCCAGGTCAAAGAGCTCCGCGACATGACCGGCGCTCCGATGATGGACGCGAAGCGCGCGCTCGTGGAGGCCGAGGGAGACCTCGAGAAGGCCGCACAGCTCCTGCGCGAAAAGGGCCTCGCGGCCGCAGCCAAGCGTGCCGGTCGCCAGGTGACCGAGGGACGCGTCATCGCACGCATCGAGAACGCGCACGGCGCGATCGTTGCCGTCGGTTCCGAGACGGAGCCCGTCTCCAAGAACGACGAGTTCCTCGGTTTCGCCGAAAAGGTCATCGACGCAGTGGAGAAGGAGGGCCCCGACGCCGTCGCCGGCCTCGAGGAGGAGCGTGTCGACCTCGTCGCCAGGATCGGCGAGAACATCGAGGTCGTCGGCGCCTCGCGCTTCGAGGCGCACGACAACGAGGTGCTCGCCTCCTACATCCATCCGCCCGCGCAGAAGATCGGCGTGCTCGTGCGGGCGCAGGGCTCGCCCGACCTCGCGCGGCTCGTCGCGATGCACATCGCGTTCGCGAACCCACGCTTCGTCACCCGCGAGGAAGTGCCCGACGACGAGATCGCGGCCGAGCGCGACATCCTCGAGAAGCTGCCCGACCTCGAGGGCAAGCCGGACGAGGTCAGGGCGAAGATCGTCGAGGGGCGGCTGGCGAAGGGGTTCTTCGCCGACAGCGTTCTCACGGATCAGCCCTGGATCCACAACCCGGACCAGACCGTGGGCCAGGCGCTCGCCGAGCACGGGGCGGAGGTGCGCGACTTCGTGCGCTACGCCCTCGCCGGGTGAGCGCAGAGGTCGAAAGCGAGGTTGCGGCCTCCGAGGAGGGCGCCGCTGCTTTCGAGCGCATCCTCCTGAAGCTCTCGGGGGAGGCTCTGCTCGGCAGCCAGGAGTACGGCATCGATCTCGCGCGTGTCGAGGCGATCGCGCGCGAGATCCAGGCCGTCCACGAGCTCGACGTCGAGACGGCGATCGTGCTCGGAGCGGGGAACATCTACCGCGGGATGGAGGTCGCGGCCGAGGGGATGGATCGCGCCACCGCCGACTACGCGGGCATGCTCGCCACGCTCCTCAACTGCCTCGCCGTCCAGGACGCGCTCGAGCAGCTCGGCGTCCATACGCGCGTCCTCTCGGCGATCACCGCGAGCCAGGTCGCGGAGCCGTATCTCCGCCGTCGCGCGATCCGGCACCTGGAGAAGGGCCGCGTGGTCATCTTCGCCGGCGGCACCGGGAACCCGTTTTTCACGACCGACACCGCGGCGGCGCTGCGCGCCCTCGAGATCGGCGCCGAGACGATCCTCATGGGCAAGAACGGCGTGGACGGCGTCTACGACGGCGATCCGGACGAGAATCCGGACGCCGCGTTCCTGCCCGAGCTCACGCACCGCGAGGCGCTCGAGCGCGGGCTCAAGGTGATGGACTCGACCGCGCTCTCGCTCTGCATGGACAACGGCCTGCCGATCCACGTCTTCGGGCTCGACGACGAGCGCAACATCGGGCGTGTCGTGCGTGGCGAGCGGATCGGCACGATTATCTCCACGGCGAAGGAGGACGAATGATCGACGACTTCGTGAGCGACGCGACCCGGCGGATGGACAAGTCGGTCGAGGCGGCCTCGCACGAGTTCAACACCGTGCGGACGGGCCGGGCGTCCGCGGCGCTCCTCGACCGAATCCAGGTCGATTACTACGGGACGCCCACGCCGCTGCAGCAGCTCGCGACGATCAACGTGCCCGAGCCGCGCATGATCACGATTCAGCCCTACGACCCGGGCTCGATCAAGGCGATCGAGCGCGCTGTGCTGGAGTCCGACCTCGGGTTGACGCCGTCGAACGACGGCAAGATCGTCCGCCTGCCCATCCCGCAGCTGACCGAGGAGCGTCGCAAAGAGCTCGTGAAGGTCGTCCGCCACCTCGCCGAGGAAGGGCGCGTCGCCGTCAGGAACGTTCGTCGCGACGTCATGCACGACCTGAAGGAGCTCGTGAAGAACGGTGACGTCGGCGACGACGAGGAGCGGCGCGCGGAGGAGCGCGTGCAGAAGCTCACCGACGAGCACGTGGCGAAGATCGAGGACCTCTTGAAGCGCAAAGAGGCCGAGATCATGGAGGTTTAATCGGAGTCGTCTCCTGCGGAGCCGACTCCGGGAAAAGCATGAACCTCATCACCAGGCTACGAACGCTCGGAACCGCAAAGGCAAGCCCAGAGCAGAGCCTTCCCGATGTTGCGAGCTCGATTGCGATCATCATGGACGGGAACGGCCGCTGGGCGAGGCGGCGCAAGCTGCCTGTGGCGGCTGGCCACAGGGCCGGGACGAAGGCTCTCCGCAGGACCGTCGAGGCGGCGATCGATCTCGGGGTCGAATCCGTCTGCGTCTTCGCGTTCTCGACGGAGAACTGGTCTCGTCCGCCCGACGAGGTCGACGCGCTCATGGAGATCTTCGTCGAGACGATCGAGCGGGAGCTGCCGGATCTCGCCAAGCAGGGCGTCGCGACGCGCTTCATCGGCCGGCGCGACCGGGCCAACCCGGACCTCCAGGAGCGCATGGCTCGCCTCGAGGACGAGACCGCGCACAACGAGCGCCTGCAGCTCTGGATCGCCTTCGACTACGGCGGCAGGGCAGAGATCGTCGAGGCCACGCGCCGGCTGATCGAGGAGGGGGTCGACCCACGCGACATCGACGAGAACGCGATCGGCTCGCGACTCTACGCACCGGAGATGCCCGAGCCCGACCTTCTGATCCGCACCTCGGGGGAGCTGCGGGTCTCCAACTTCCTCCTCTGGCAGCTCGCTTACACGGAGCTCGTGTTCGTGGACACGCTCTGGCCAGACTTCGGCGAGCACCATCTCCGGCAGGCCCTCGCCGAGTACGCAGGGCGGCGCCGGCGCTTCGGCGGCCGATGAACCCTCTTATCTCCCGGCTCGCCGTTGTGGCGGCCGGCCTCCCGATCGTTCTCGGCAGCGCATATCTCGGCGGCTGGTTCCTGTTCGCCCTCGTTGCGGCCGGCGGCCTGATCGCCCTGCACGAGCTCTACCGCTTGGCGCGTCCGCTGCGCCCGCTCGTCCTCGCCGGCTACGGCGGGGCTCTGGCCGCGTTCTTCGGGGCGGAGATCTCCGGTGGCGACTGGATGCTCGCCGGCTTTCTCCTCACCTTCGTCCTCAGCTTCGTCTTCGCAGCCGTCTCGGAGACGAGGCAGTCGACCACGGTCGCAATCGCGGCGACGGTGCTCGGCGCCGCCTGGATCGGCCTCGGCCTCGGTCACCTGCTCCTCGTGCGGGAGCTGGACGCCTACGGGCGCCTTGCCCTCATCACGATTCTCCTCACCGTCTTCGTCACGGACACGTTGGCCTACATCGGAGGGCGGATCGCCGGTCGGCACAAGATGTCGCCCGTCGTCTCGCCCGGCAAGACCTGGGAGGGCTTCGTCGTCGGGGCGATCGCGGGCGTCTTGACGACGTTCGTCGCGCTGTACAAGGAAGCGGTGTTCGCGGACACGTGGCGCGCCCTCGCGCTCGGCGCCGTGATCGTGGCCGCATCGACGCTCGGAGATCTCTTCGAGTCGCTCGTGAAGCGCGACCTCGGCACGAAGGACACGGGACGGCTCCTGCTCGGACATGGCGGCGTTCTCGACCGCATCGACTCGCTCCTCTTCGCGGCACCCGCGGCCTACTTCACGATCCTCGCGCTCGGCAGTGGCTGAACGAGCCATGTCCGGGGTCAGACCCCGGACATGGCTCTCCGAGACAGCTGGTGCCCCGAGGACGCATCGCATGCGGGCCGGCCGTCACGGATGCGTCGGCCCCCGTTGTGTCGCAAACGGACATGTCCGGGGTCAGACCCCGGCCATGTCCGTGGAGGCCCTGTTCTGGTCAGGTAAAGACGGCGCTCTAGACTCAGAGGCATGAAGCGCGTCGCGCTCCTCGGAGCGACCGGGTCGATCGGCAAGCAGGCGCTCGAGATCATCGGCGCTCATCCGGAGCTCGAGCTCGTCGCTGCCGCCTCGGGCTCGCAGGACATAGAGGGACTCGCGCCGCTGACCCAGGTCGGAGGCGATCTCACGGAGCTCCTGAAGCGGGCGGAGCCAGAGGTCGTCCTGAACGCAGTCGTCGGCTTCGCCGGGCTGCCCGCGACCTTCTGGGCGTTGAAGCACGGGATCGACCTTGCGCTCGCGAACAAGGAGAGCCTCGTCGCCGGCGGTGAGCTGGCCACGGCGGCGTGGAAGAAGGGGGGAGGGCGGATCCTGCCGGTCGACTCCGAGCACTCCGCCGCGTTCCAGCTCCTCGAGGGCCGCGCGCCCGAGACCGTCCACTCACTCGTGCTCACCGCTTCGGGAGGACCCTTCCGCGGACGGAGCCGGCTCGATCTCTCCGGCGTGACGGCGGCGGAGGCCCTTGCCCACCCCACTTGGGACATGGGCCCGAAAATCACCGTGGACTCGGCCACGCTCATGAACAAGGGCCTCGAGCTGATCGAGGCGCATTTCCTCTTCGACCTCCCGTACGAGCGCATCGACGTCGTCGTCCACCCGACCTCGGTCGTCCACGCGCTCGTACGATTGCGCGACGGCGGTGCACTGGCGCACCTGGGCTATCCCGACATGCGCGTGCCGATCTCCTACGCGCTCACGTTCCCCGAGCGGGCCGAGACCCCGATCGAGCCGCTCGACCTCGCGGCCGGCCTGATCCTCGAGTTCTCCGCGCCGGACGAGGAGGCGTTTCCGTGTCTCGCGCTCGCGCGGGCGGCAGGCGAGGCCGGGCGCACCGCTCCGTGTGTCCTGAACGCCGCCAACGAGGTCGCCGTGGCCGCCTTCCTGGACGGGCGCCTGCCCTTCCTCGGCATCGCCGAGGTCGTTGAGAGGACGCTGAACGCGACCGACACCGCCGCCGCGCGCGACCTCGACGAGCTCGTCGCCATGGACGCCGAGGCTCGGAAGACTGCGGCGGCGCTCACGCGCGAGTTGGTTCACTAACGGCGTGCACATCTTCGTCGCCATCGGCGGGCTCGCGTTCCTGATCCTCATCCACGAGGCGGGCCACTTTTTCACGGCGCTCGCCGTCAAGATGCGGCCCCGGCGCTTCTACATCTTCTTCCCGCCGGCGATCGTGAAATGGAAGCGCAAGGGGATCGAGTACGGCATCGGTGCGATCCCGCTCGGCGGCTACGTGAAGATCCCAGGGATGCACAAGCCCGCGGGAGCGGACGTCGAGGGCCAGTTCGGCCCGGCGATCGAGGAGGCACCGTGGCTCGCGGCTCACGTCGAGCCCGTGAAGGTCGCGCTCGACGAGGGGAGGCTCCAGGATGCCCGCGCCGGTCTCGACGACCTTCACGCCGCGCTCGAACGCTCGGAGCTCTCCGATCCCGCTCGCAAGGCCGCCGAGCGGAGCGTGACCGACACGGACGACGCCCTCGCGGAGGATGCCTACTGGCGCGCGCCCGTCTGGAAGCGCGTGACGGTGATCGCGGCCGGCCCGCTCACGAACCTCGTGTTCGCGATCGTCCTGCTCGCCGTCGTCTTCATGCTCGGCGTGCCGTCGAAGGTCGACCAGACGATTGCGACGGTCGACCCCGGAACTCCCGCTGCCACGATCGTGCAGGCGGGCGACAAGATCGTCGCGGTCGACGGCCAGGAGGTCACGGGCGAGCAGATCTCCGAGAGAATCCGGGCGAGCAACGGCGACCCCGTCAGCCTCACCGTCGAGCGCGGCGGCATGGAGCTGACGGTCCAGGCCCGTCCGCGCATGATCGAGGGCGCCTACCGGCTCGGTTTCACGCTCGGCGTCATCTACGAGAGCTACGGCCCATGGGACGCCCTGAAGCTCGCCGGCGAGCGGACCTGGGAAGCGACGAGCGCCATCGGCTCATCGCTGGGCCGGATCGTGACCGGCGAGGGCCGGAAGGACGTCGCGAGCCCGGTCGGGATCGTGCAGGCGTCCAGCGAGACGCTCGAGGCCGGCTTCCGCGAGTACCTCGGCATCCTCGCGCTCATCTCGCTCTCGCTCGCGCTCCTCAATCTCCTGCCGCTCCTGCCCCTCGACGGCGGGCACATCGCCTTCTCGCTCGCCGAGGGAGTGCGTGGCCGCGCCATCCCGCGCGCAGCCTACGAGCGCGCCTCCGCGATCGGCATCGTCATCGTGCTCTTCCTGTTCTTCATCGGGCTCACGAACGACGTGAACCGCATCAGAGGCGGGTAAGAGGCCCGTTAGACTTTCCCCGATGGCGAGCGAGCGCCAGATCCATGTCGGCGGCGTCGCGATCGGCGGCGGCGCGCCCGTTGCCGTGCAGTCGATGACCCTGACGAAGACGTACGACGTCGACGCCACGATGGCGCAGATCGCTGATCTCGCCTCCGCGGGCTGCGAGATCGTGCGGGTCGCCGTGCCGAAGGCCGAGGACGCCGAGGCGCTCAAGAAGCTCGTCTACCTGAGCCCGGTTCCGCTGATCGCCGACATCCACTTCAACGCGTCCCTGGCCCTCAAGGCGATCGACGCCGGGGTGGCCGCGGTGCGGATCAATCCGGGGAACATCGGAGGGCCCGACAAGGTCGCGAGCGTCGTCGAGGCGGCCAAAGCGAAGGGCATTCCCATGCGGATCGGCGCGAACTCGGGCTCGCTGCCCAAGCACCTCGTCGAGCTCGCCCAGAAAGACACCGCGGAGGCCCTGGTCGAGGAGGCGCTCGAGCAGGTGCGCCTGCTCGAGTCGATGGACTACTACGACTTCAAGATCTCCGTGAAATCGAGCTCCGTGCCGACGATGATCCGCGCCTACCGGATGCTCTCGGAGCGCGTGCCCTACCCGCTGCACCTGGGCGTGACGGAGGCGGGCCCGGTCGCGACCGGCTCCATCAAGAGCGCGATCGGCGTCGGCTCGCTCCTGATGGACGGCATCGGCGACACCATCCGGATCTCCCTGACCGCGGATCCCGTCGAGGAGGTCAAGGTCGCCTGGGAGATCCTCAAGGCGCTCGGCCTGCGCGAGCGCGGGCCGGTCATGATCGCCTGCCCGTCGTGCGGCCGGGACAACGTCGGCGTCTGGAACCTCGCCGAGGCCGTCGAGGAGCGGTTGAAGACGTACCCGCAGGCCTTCGAGGTCGCCGTCATGGGCTGCGCGGTCAACGGACCGGGGGAGGCGGGGGACGCAGACTTCGGGATCGCCGGCGGCCGGGACACGGGTTTCATCTACGCCCACGGGCGGGTGCTCAAGAAGGTCTCCTCCGACATCCTCGTGGACGAGCTCTTCCACGAGATCGACACGTGGATCGAAGGCGGGATGGAGCGGCCCACGCGTCTCAAGCTGGCGAAGCCCGCGGCACTCCTCATGGCCGAAGCGGCCCAGCGGCCGTCGTAGCCCCATGAGGGCCTCCCAGCTCTTCCTCCCGACGCTCCGGGACGATCCCGGCGATGCCGAAGCGGTCAGCCACAAGCTCCTCGTCCGCGGCGGCTTCATCCGCCAGGTCTCGGCCGGGCTCTGGTCGTTCACGCCGCTCGGCTGGCGCGTCCACCGGAAGATCGAGCAGATCATCCGCGAGGAAATGGACGCGATTGGCGCGCAGGAGATGCTCATGCCAGTGCTCACGCCGGCCGAGCTCTGGGAAGCGACCGGCCGCATCGCGATCCCGGAGATCTTCCGCACCAAGGACCGCACCGGCCGCGACTTCATCCTCCCGCTGACGCACGAGGAGACCGTCACGTTCCACGCGCGCGAGATCCAGAGCTACAGGGAGCTCCCGCAGCTCTGGTACCACTTCCAGACCAAGGATCGCGACGAGCCGCGTCCGCGAGGAGGCCTCCTGCGGGTGCGCGAGTTCATCATGAAGGACGGCTACTCGTTCGACCGCGACGAGGAAGGCGTGCGCGCGAGCTTCGAGACGAACCGCGAGGCGTACAAGAAGATCTTCCTTCGCTGCGGCGTCGAGACGTACGACGTGCAGGCCGAGAGCGGCATCATGGGCGGCAAGTTCAGCATCGACTTCCTCGCGCCCTCCGGCTCCGGCGAGAACATGCTCGTGCGCTGCGAGAACGGCGACTACGCGGGCGACCTGGAGGTGGCGGAGGCGGTTCCGAGCCCGGCCGTGCTGCCCGGCCGGCTCGACGCGCCCGAGGAGATCGAGACACCCGGGGTGACGACGATCGAGGGGCTCGCGGAGTTCCTCGGGATCGACCCGTCGGCGACCTCGAAGGCCATGCCGGTCGTCAAGCCGGACGGCACCCTCGTCCTCGCGCTCGTTCGCGGCGATGACAGGCTCAGCGAGACGAAGCTCTACGACGCCTTGCCCGGCGCATCTCGCCCGGCGACCGACGAGGAGATCAGGACGGCATTCGGCGCGAGCGGCGGCTCGCTCGGCCCCATCGGCTTTTCGGGCGAGGTAATCGCCGACGAGACCCTGCGCGAGGGGCAGTTCGTGGCGGGGGCGAACCACGACGGGCGGCATCTCCGCGGTGTCGAGGCCGGCCGCGACTACGGGCCGCGGTTCGCGGACCTCCGGGAGCCTCGCGAAGGCGACCGCTGCCGGGTCTGTGGGGGAGCGCTCATCTTCCAAACGGCGATCGAGGTCGGCCACATCTTCAACTTCGGGAGCTTCTACTCCGAGCCGCTCGGCGCGACGTTCCTCGACGAGGACGGCAAGGAGAAACCGCTTTTGGGCGGCAGCTACGGGATCGGGCCGGGGCGCGTCATGGCGGCGATCGTCGAGCAGCACAACGACGAATACGGGATCTCATGGCCGCCCTCCGTCGCTCCGTACGACGTGCACGTGGTTGCGCTCGCCGCCGCCAGCCCCGAGGTCGCGGAGATCGCCGACGGGGTGACGGCCGCGCTGGAAGAGGCCGGCTGCTCCGTGCTCCTCGACGACCGCGACGAGCGCCCGGGCGAGAAGTTCGCCGATGCCGACCTGATCGGCTGCCCGATCCGTCTGACCGTGGGAAAGAAGAGCCTCGAGGACGGGCAGGTCGACCTGTTGATTCGGGAGGGCCGCGCCGAGGAGCGCGTACCGGTCGGAGAAATTCCCGCTCGTGTGGGAGGATTCCGGGATGGCGCGTAAGCGGCGGTTCAGCGAAGAGCCTTTCGGCGAGACGATCCAGGCGCTCATGGCCGAGCGCGGGACGACCTATCGCGGGCTCGCCGAGAAGACCGGCCTCTCGGCCGGCTATCTGAACCACCTCGTGCACGGGAACCGCCCCGTGCCGTCCAACGACGTGATCGCAACGCTCGCGAAGGCCCTGCGGGTCGAGCCCGAGCACTTTCGCGAGTACCGCATCCGCGTCATCAC
>JBKPRJ010000043.1:0-14655 GCA_046734455.1 Actinomycetota bacterium
TGTTCCGCCGTCCGCGGGTGACGTGCAAGGCGAGGAGGCCGTTGCCGTCGCCGAGCAAGGCGGTATCGAGGAAGGCGTGACCGGAGCGGGAAACGGGAACGGCTCCGTGGACCGGATTTCGGCCGCCGGGTTGTTCGCCGATCTCGTTCGGACGCACTACGACGTCGAAAAGCACCCGAGCCAGCCCGAGGCTCTCGAGCGCTACCACCACACGCTTGAGCAATTCGAGGCATTCGAAGGCGAGATCACGCATGTCTACTGGTCGACGAAGCGAGCCTCAGCCGTTGCCTTGACCGTCAAGCGCCGGGGCCGACTGGCGCAGTGGATGCTCGACGATGACGCAGTCATCCGGCTCCACCGGTTGACGGACTGGCTCGAGCCGGAATACCGGATCGCCGAGCTGCTCCACCACTGCGACACACTGGCAATCAAGGTCTCGCAAGTCCTGCGCGGCACGAGTGAGCGCATCGCCATGCAGTGGATCTACGCCGTGCAGAGCCATCTCGTGGCGTACCTGGAGCGGAGCGATCACGCACGGAAGGACAACGGAGCTCACCGCGAGATGACGACGACCAAGAAGAAGGAGCTCAACGCGATCATCAGGTCGCAGGCGAGAGAGCTGATTCAGATCGAGCGGTACTACTCGCAGGCCGCGGAGAAGGCCTCGAGGATCGTCTACTTCTGGGGGATGATGGTGGGGGCGATCCTCTCCGGCCTCATCGGCCTGGGGATCGCCGCCATCCTCGACAACGGCGGCTGGTTCGATGAGCCGCACACGCTCGCGACACAGACCTTCATCATCTGTTACGCGGCGGGCGGGCTCGGCGCAATCGTGAGCGTGCTCATGAGGATGAGCTCGAACCGCTTCGGCGTGGACTACGAGGTGGGGAGGGCCACCGTCAGGCGGCTCGGCAGCTTCCGGCCTTTCATCGGAGCGGTCTTCGGCATGGCGCTGTACTTCCTGTTCCAGAGCGAGCTGCTCCACACGTCCGTGCCCGACGACCCGGGGACGTCGTTCTTCTTCTTCGGCATCCTCGCGTTCCTGGCCGGCTTCAACGAGCGCTGGACGAATGTGCTGCTGGGCAAGGCCGAGAAGACACTTGCGGCAAGTCTCGGGGACATCCGAACGGACGTGCTCACCGACGAAGAGGAGGAGTGACCGATGTCGGACGCGGATTACGTCGACGACGACCCTGAATACGAAGAAGACGTGGATGACGACGCTGTGCTCGTGGGACTCGCGCCCGCGGACCCACACACCATCCCGCCCGATCAGGGCGATGCAGGAAAGGAGGACTGATGCCCGCCGTCTCCGGGCTTGACCGCGAGCAGCGAGTCGCGGCCCGCGAAGCCGTCGTCCGGGCTGCGCTCAGCGGTCTCGACAACATCTCAGAGGTGCACTACACGCAGGATTCTCGGCGCTGGGATGGCATCTCGAACAACCGTCTCGCTGCGAAAGGAAAATTTCCCCACCACTCGGACTGCTCGTCGTATGCCACGTGGTGCCTCTGGAACGGCCTCAACCAGGGCTTCGAGGTAGGCGACGTCGTCAACGGTCTCGACTGGACCGCTGGGTACACCGGCACGATGCTCCAGAACGGAAAGCAGGTCCGGCGCGCCGAGAAGTTGCGCCAGGGTGACTGCGTCATCTACGGGAGCAAGTGGCCCGGGACGCACGTGGCAATCGTGGTCGGACGTCAGGCCGGTGTGCCGATGGTCGTGAGCCACGGCAGCGAAGAGGGCCCGTTCTTCGTCAGGTACGACTACCGGCCGGACGTGCTGGAGTTTCGCCGCTACATCTAGACTCGCGGCGCGGTCGCGTGGTTCGGGCAGGCTGCCCATGCTCTGCGGCTTCTCTGGGTTCGCCCAGGATGGCTGCTCTCGGCGATGCCCTGCACGCGTCGACGCATCCCCAGCTTGTGTGCCAGCACTCCGATGTGGGAGCATCGCCATCGGGCTGGGGTCGCAACGCCGCAAGGGAGCGAGATCTCTCCCACCCCCTCTCGCTCCCTCTTCCCGCGGCCCCAGCCTCTCTGACGCAAATCTTCCGCCTTCAAACTCGCATGCGCATCGGCCTTTTGACGTAGTTCCGCCGGCCGTTCCGGTCGATCGCCTCGCACTTGGCCATCAGGCCGGGAGGATCTCGACGGAGCGCAGTTCGCCTGGCCGGGCGCCGCTTCCCCGAGGAGGCGGCCGCGCTCGAGCGACGTTACGGTCTCGCACTCGCCGGCGACAAGTAGAAACGAGGAGGAGAAAGTTGAGCGAGCCCGGCAAACTTGCGGTCTGGATCTGGTCGGATTACATCTGACCGTTTTGCTCGGTGGCCCTGGAGCGGGCCGCATGGCTGGAGCGGGAGCACGGCGCGACGGTGGAGTGGCTGCCGTTCGATCTCCATCCCGAGTATCCGCCGGAGGGGATCCCGCGGGAGGAGCTCCACCGCCGCTATCCGGAGGACGTCCACGCCCGCACGCGGCAGATGGTCGAGGCCTCCGGGCTCGTGTACAACCCGCCCGCCGACGTCGTCCCGAATTCGCGCAAGGCGCTCGAGCTGACGGAGCTCGCTCGGGCGAACGGCCTGCACGACGAAGTGCACACACGGCTCATGCACGCGTACTGGTCGGAGGGCCAGAACATCGGCGACACCGAGACTCTGCTCGACCTCGTCGCCGAGGCACGCCTCGACCGGACGGAGGCTGCGGAGGCGCTCGCCGACCGGCGCTTCGCCGAGCGCGTCGACGCGTCCACCGCGGAGGCGCAGCACGCCGGCATCCACGCCATCCCGGCCTTCGTCCTCGACCGCCGATTGCTTCTCCTCGGCGCGCAGCCGCACGAGATCTTCGAGCGCGCCCTCGAACAGGTCGAGGCGAGCTCCGAGCCTTAAAAAGTGTGGGGCGGAAATCGCCACATGGGTTTCCGCCCCATCCGTTCTCCGGGAGCCAGCTCCCGCCGCATCGGAGCCGTCTTCCCGGAAGCCTGCCTTACCGCCTCACGCAGTATCGAGGCCGCGGGCCACTTGATTCCATCCCGCTTTCGGTGGTTCACCGCCCCGCTTCACCTGGAGACACCGTCTCGGGACGAGGACATGAGTTGCCGAAGTGCTCTCGACGGCGCGATGCTGCCGTCCTCGGTCGTGCCCGTATCTGTTCGAGCACTCCCTGCGTCCTTGCCGCGCATGGTCGCGTGCACTTCGACAACGAGGCCTCATCTCGACACGATCTCTTAGGCTTGCCGCGTGGAGGTGCTGACCCCGCAGACCTTGGACGAGGCGCTGGCCATGAAGGCGGAACGGCGCGATGCCGTGCCGATCCAGGGCGGGACCGACGTCATGGTCGAGCTGAATTTCGACCGCGCGCGGCCGGAGACGCTCTTGAACCTGAACGAGGTGGCCGAACTGCGCGGGTGGGGGAGGGACAACGGCACCCTGCGCCTCGGATCGGGGCTGACGTATGCGGAGGCGATGGCGTCGGGGCTCGCGTGGTTGCTCCCGGCGCTGGCCGAGGCCTCGCGGACAGTTGGCTCGCCGCAGATCCGCAACCGGGGGACTCTGGGCGGGAACCTGGGCACCGCCTCACCGGCCGGTGACGCCCTGCCGCCGCTCCTCGTCTACGAAGCGGAGGTGGTCGCCGCCTCGGCGGAGCGGGGAGTGCGGGTTGTTCCCCTCGCGCGGTTCCTCACGGGACCGAAGCAGAACGCGCTCCTTCCGGATGAGCTCATCGTCGCGGTGCGGCTCGAGGCGCGCGACATGCGGCAGACCTTCATGAAGGTGGGGCCGCGGAACGCGATGGTGATCGCGGTGGTGTCCCTATGTCTCGCCGTTGACCGCGAGGCGGACGAGATCCGCGTCTCCTACGGCTCGGCGGGCCCGAAGCCCGGGCTCGTGCGGGCGGGGCTGAGCGATGCGGGCGACCTCGCCGAGTTGGTGGCGCGGGATGCGTCCCCGATCGACGACGTGCGCGGGACGGCGGCGTATCGCGTGCACGCGCTGAAGGTGCTCGTCGGCCGCGCGCTGAACAGGTGCCTGACGTGAGGGTTTCGGTGACCGTCAATGGCGAGCCGATGGAGGCCGAAGTCTGGGAGGGCGAGAGCCTCCTGTACGCGCTGCGGGAGCACCTCGGGCTGCCGGGATCGAAGAACGCCTGCGAGCAGGGGGAGTGCGGCTCGTGCTCGGTTCTGCTGGACGGGACGCTCGTGTGCGCGTGCCTCGTGCTGGCGGCGCAGGCGGACGGGCACGAGGTCGTGACGGTGGAGGGGCTCGGAACGGATGGATCGCTGCACCCGGTGCAGGAAGCCTTCGCGACCACGGGTGCCGTCCAGTGCGGGTTCTGCACGCCGGGGCTGATCGTGGCGACGGTGGATCTCTTGGCGCGGGTGCCGGAGCCGACGGACGACGAGATCCGGGAGGCCTTGAGCGGGAACCTCTGCCGGTGCACTGGGTACGCGAAGATCTTCGACGCAGTCCGAATGGCGGCCGGCTCGTGAGGGCGCTCGGTATCTCGGGGCCACCCCGGACCACCACCCGCTTTCAGCGTAACCCCGGTAATCCTGCGCATGGCGCGCGGTTTGTAGGAAGAGAGCACCGAAAATGAGCGCTTCTTCGCGCCGCCTCGAGCTCGGCCGCGTCGGCGAATCTGTCCGCCGCGTCGACGCCATTCCGAAGGTCACGGGCGAGTTCGCCTACGCAAGCGACCTGTTCGCCGCCGGGATGCTCTTCGGCCATACCGTCCGCAGCCCGCACTCGGCTGCGCAGGTCAAGGGCATCAGCACCGTCGAGGCCAAGGGCATGCCCGGCGTCCACGCCGTTCTCACCCATCGCGACGTGCCCGGCGAGAAGCGCTACGGCCTCGAATTTCCCGACCAACCGGTTCTCGCGATGGGCGAAGTTCGTTACTTCGGCGAGCCGGTCGTCCTCGTCGCGGCCGAGCACCCGGAGCAGGCGCGCCGCGCCGCAGCCGCCGTCCAGGTCGACTACATCCCGCAGAAGCCTGTCGCCGACGCTGAGAAGGCCAAGGAAGCCGTGCGAGAGCTGACCATCCGCCATGGAGACGTGGACGCCCCCGGGGAGGTGGCGGTCACGGGCTACTACGAGCTGGGGATCCAGGATCAGGCCTTCCTCGGCCCGGAGTCGGGCCTCGCGGTCCCGGACGGAAAGGGCGGGGTGGACATCTACGTCGCCACGCAATGGCTGCACGTCGACCGCGACCAGGTCGCACCCTGCCTCGGGCTTCCGCCCTCGCAGGTGCGTATCCACCTCGCCGGGGTCGGAGGCGCATTCGGCGGCCGCGAAGACCTCTCGATGCAGATCCACGGCGCGATGCTCGCTTTGAAGACGAACCGCCCAGTGAAGATGGTCTACAACCGGGAGGAGTCCTTCGCCGGCCATGTCCACCGCCACCCGGCGCGGATCTGGGCCGAGCACCGCGCGACCCGGGACGGCAAGCTCACGAACGTCCGCATGAAGATCCTGTTGGACGGCGGCGCGTACGCCTCGAGCTCGACGGCGGTCTGCTCGAACGCCGCTTCGTTCGCCGCCGGGCCCTACAACGTGCCGAACGCGCTCATCGAGTGCCGTGCCGTCTTCACCAACAACCCGCCCTGTGGGGCGATGCGCGGCTTCGGAGCCGTGCAGACCTGCTTCGCGGCCGAGGCGCAGATGGACAAGCTCGCAGTCGCGCTCGAGATGGATCCGGTGGAGCTGCGCATCAAGAACGCGATCGGGCAAGGCGACACGCTCCCGACCGGCCAGCGGATCGAGGGCTCGCTGCCTGCGGAGGAGGTCCTTCGCCGCTGCGCCGCCATCCCCGAGCCCGACCCGGAGGAGCTGCCGCGCGACCCGATCAGGCTTCCCGGCGGCGCCGGCAACACGACGCGGGGCGACGGCGTGCGTCGCGGCGTCGGCTTCGCGCTCGGGTACAAGAACATCTGCTACTCGGAGGGGTTCGACGACTACTGCGCGGCACGCGTCCGCCTCTACGCCGATGCGGGAGGCGAGCTCATCGCGGAGGTGCACTCCGCTGCGGCCGAGGTGGGGCAGGGCGTCGTCAACATCATCGGCCAGGTGGCGCGTACCGAGCTGCCCGAGATCGCAGACGTCGTCATCGCCCCGCACTCGACCGCAGCGGTCGGCTCCGCCGGTTCCTCGTCGGCATCGCGCCAGACCTGGATGACGGCGGGCGCTGTCCGCGCCGCGTGCCTGGCGGTCCGCGACGAGCTCGAGCGCCGCGGCGGCTCGCTCGCCCCGGGCGACGAGATCGACGAGGAGCGCGTCTACCGCCACCGGCAGACCTCTCCGCTCGACCCGCAGACCGGGCAGATCACGACCGGGCCCGCGCACGTGGCCTTTGCCTGCGCCGCCATGAAGGTCGTCGTCGAGGTGGACGTCGAGCTTGGCCTCACGCGCGTCGTCTGGATCGGCACGGCGCAGGACGTCGGCAAGGCGATGAACCCGCAGGCAGTGGCCGGCCAGATCGAGGGCGGAACCGCACAGGGCCTCGGCCTCGCGCTCATGGAGGAGATTCAGACGAAGGACGGCCTGATCACGAACGCGAGCTTCACGGACTACCTGATCCCGACCGCGCTCGACATGCCGCCGGTCATCTCCGAGCTTGTCGAGGAGCCCGAGCTCTCCGCGCCCTACGGCGCGAAGGGAGTGGGCGAGCCGCCCACGGTCGTCTCGACGGCCGCAATTCTCTCAGCGCTTCGCAACGCCACCGGCCGCGAGCTGAACCGCGTGCCTGTGAAGCCGGACGACATCGTCGGGCTCTAGAGCTGAGACGGTGAAGGAGGCGGCCGGCTGGGAGGTTGCGGCTGCCCCAAAGCCACCGCCCCCTTCACGATCTTTTTCGGCTGCGGACGCCCGGAAGCCTCGTGACCTTTGCAGAACGCTTACATAGCGAGAATCCGGTCGAGCGGCCGCGTGTTCAGCAGGTCTGCAGCCGTCGCCCAGCCGCGCCGCGCCGTGTGAACGGCGAGCTCCATGTTCGCGAGGCCTCGGATCGAGTGAGCATCGGTCGACGCCACGATCTTCACGCCCGCCTCGATCGCGCGCCGGACGTGCTCGCCACGCAGGTCCAACCGGTCCGGCAGCCCGTTCACCTCGAGCGCGACTCCCGTCTCGACCGCGACCTCGAAGGCCTGATCGAGATCGAGCGCGTTCTCGGGCCGGTGGTTGATGATCCGCCCCTTCGGGTGACTCAGGCAGCGCACGTGCGGGTTCCGCATCGCCTCCAGGGTCCGCGCGGTGATCTCCCGCTCGGGCATGCGCTGGCCGCCGTGCACGCTCGCCTGCACCCAGTCGAGCTCGGCGAGCACCCGGTCCGGTAGATCCAGGGAGCCGTCCCGCAGGATGTCGCACTCGATCCCGCGCAGCACCCGGAAGGGCGCGAGCGCCTCGTTGGCCGCGGCGATCTCCTCGCCCTGGCGCAGGACGTCGTCGGCGGTCAGCCCTGGAACCGCACCCACGCTCGGCGTGTGGTCGCAGATCGCCAGGTACTCGTAGCCGCGCGCGATTGCACCCTCAGCCATCTCGAGGACCGACGCCCTGCCGTCCGACCAGCTCGTGTGGCAGTGGAGGTCGCCGCGTATGTCTCCCACCTCGACGAGCGGAGGCGGAGCACGGCGATGCGCCTCCTCGCGAAGCTCGGGCGGGCAGAACGGCACGCCGAGGCGCGCGTAGACCTCCCCCTCGGTGGGCGCGTCGGGCAGCGGCTCGAGCGCCTCCACGTAGGCATCCGTGCCGGTCGCGCGCAGCAAGGCTGCTCCGAACTCTTCAGGAGCGGCGATCACGACTTCCACCGGGACTCCTTCCACGGTGATGCCGACGCCGGTCTCCGTGACGGCGACGATCTGCGGCAGGTGGGCGAGGTTCTCGAGCGCATCGTTGTCTGAAGTGACAATACAAAGCCGCTCGGACGAGTCGGCCCAGCGGCGCGGATCGCCCGCGGCGACCCCGCCCAGCTCCCGCGCGATCGGCTCGACCAGCGCCCGCGCCCGATTCAAGGTCAGCCCGCGCCTCGGCCGAGGCCGCGCCGCTGCTGTCAGGCCCGCCCGCAGCTTCGCCTCGGTTTTCGGCCCGATGCCCGGCACAGACGTCAACCGCCCGGCCTCGATCGCCTCCCGGAACTCCGCAGCCGTGCGGATTTCCAGCGCTTCCCCGATCTCGACCGACCGCTTCGGCGAGAGCCCGAGCAGCCGTCCGAAGCCGACGAGCTCGGGCCGCACCTCTTGCTCGAGCTCGTCCAGCTCCTCGATACGCCCCGTCTCCACGAGCTCCCGCAGGCGCGCATCGATGCCCGGCCCGATCCCGCGCAGCTCCCGAACGTGCCCGGACCGCACCAAGTCCGCGACCGGAGTGTGCAGACCACGGATCAGCTCGGCAGCCCGCCGATATGCCCGCGCCGTGTAGAAGGACGAGCCCGCGAGATCCAGCAGCGCGGCGAAGGCATCCAACCGCTCCGCGACAGCCGAATTGTCCAAATCCGGAGCCCTCGACCTTCGGCGAGGCGAGTCTTGGCCATTCCGGGTTGGTTCGCGGCCCACAGAGTGACAATATTCCCGACTATGAGGGGGGAAAGAGCCGCGGCCGGGACGCCTCGGTACATCCGCAACGAGGACGTGCGCGTGCGCCACTGGCGGCGCGAGCAGTTCTACGAGCTCGGCTTCTCGAGCTCCGATGCCCGCACCCTGGCCCGCTCCGGAGCCGACCTGACCGCCGTCCGCGAGCTCATCGCCAGGGGCTGCGACCCAGCCACTGCCTACCGGATCGTCACCTGATGCCCGTCGATCCCGGCACGCGCAATTTCGTCTACGCGACGGCCTTCTTCACGTCGCTGTTCTTCGCGCTCGGCATGCTCATGCCGGTCGCGCTCGTGATTCGCTGGTTCGTCTTCGGCTACTAGGCCGCGTCCGCTAGTAGAGTCGGCGCATGCCGGATCTGGCCAGGCGCCTCGCTGTTGCGCGCGGCGACGAGATCGCGGATGTCGTCATCGAGGGCGGGAAGGTCTTCTCCGTCTTCACGCGCGAGTGGCTCGAGACCGAGGTGGCCATCTGCGACGGCTACGTCGCCGGCCTCGGCGAGTACGCCGGCAAGGAGGTCGTCCACGCGGGCGGCAAGTACGTCGTCCCCGGCCTCATCGACGCGCACATGCACCTGGAGACGGTGAAACTCCTCGTGAACGAGTTCGCGCGCCTCGTGCTCCCGATGGGGACGACGACGGTGGTCGCCGACCCGCACGAGATCGCCAACGTCCTCGGCACCGACGGGATCCACTGGCTCGCAGACGTCGCCGACGAGGTTCCGCTCGACATCTTCTTCATGGCCTCGTCGTCCGTGCCCGCGTCGAGATTCGAATCGCCCAGGCGCGGCTTCACGCTCGGCGACCTGCAGGGACTCCTGCGCCGCCGGCGCGTGATCGGGCTCGCCGAGATGATGAACTACCCCGGCGTCGTCTCCGGAGATCCGCAGGAGCTCGGCAAGCTCGAGCTCGAGTCGTCGCACGCGGACGGCCACGCGCCCGGCCTCCTCGGGCCCGGTCTGCAGGCCTACGCGGCGGCCGGCATCCGCTCCGACCACGAGTGCTACACGGCCGAGGAGGGTCGCCAGCGCTTGCGTGCGGGGATGTGGGTGCTGATCCGGGAGGCAACCGCCGCGCGGAACCTCGAGGCGCTCGCGCCGCTCGTCGCGGAGTTCGGGCCGCACCGCCTCGCCCTTTGCACCGACGACCGCGAGCCCGAGCACATCGCCGAGGTCGGCCACATGAACCACGTCGTCCGCCGCGCGGTCGAGCTTGGCGTCTCGCCGGAGGACGCGCTCGTCATGGCCACGCTCAACCCGGCGCTCTGGCACGGCCTCAAGGAGTTCGGTGCGGTCGCGCCGGGCTACGTCGCCGACCTCCTCCTACTCCCCGACTTGGAGAGCTTCGAGGCCGACACCGTGCTGAAGCGCGGCGCGCCCGTCGACCACTACCCGAACCCCGCGGTGCCGGAGTGGGTGCGGAACACCGTCCGCGTCGCGCCGACTGCCTCCAACGACTTCGCGATCCCCTGGGAGGGCGGTGAGGCGCGCGTGATCGGGCTCATCGAGGGCCAGATCGTGACCGACGAGCTTCGCGCAGAGCCGAAGGTGGAGGACGGCTTCGCGGTCGCCGACACCGAGAACGACGTCCTCAAGATCGCCGTGGTCGAGCGGCACCTCGGCACGGGGCGCGTCGGCCTCGGGTTCGTGAAGGGCTTCGGTCTGAGGCGCGGGGCGATCGCGTCCTCGCTCTCCCACGACGCGCACAACATCGTCGTCGTGGGAGCCGACGACGGCGACATGGCGCGCGCCGTGCAGCGCCTGGCCGAGACCGGGGGAGGGCTGGTCGTCATCAACGAGCGCGGCGTGCAGGCCGAGCTGCCGCTGCCCGTCGCGGGGATCCTCTCGGACGCGCCCTACGAGGAGGTCGTCGAGCTCTCCGACGCCTGCCTCGCGGCCGCGCGCGAGCTCGGCTGCGAGTTCCCCGCGCCCTTCCAGACGCTCAGCTTCCTCGCGCTCTCGGTGATCCCCAAGCTGAAGATCACCGACCGCGGCCTGATCGACGTCGACGCCTTCGAGGTCGTCGGGCTGAGCGCGTGAGCGCAGCGGAGAGAAACGAGCCGCTCCCCGCCTGGAGCTTGCCGGCCGGCGCCGAGAATGCCATCGAGCTCGCGGTGGGATGGCCGGCGGAGGTCACCCGCGAATGGGCGTGGGGCAGCTCCGGCGGCCGCGGAGTGCGCGTCTGCATCCTCGACAGCGGCATCGAGCCCGACCACCCCTCCGTCGGCCCGGTCTCGGGCGCGGTCGCGGTCTTGCGCGGTGACGACGGCGAGATCACGATCGAGCCTGATGAGGAAGGCGACCTCTGCGGCCACGGGACCGCCTGCGCCGGCATCGTCCGGTCTCTGGCCCCGGAGTGCGAGCTCTACAGCGTGCGGGTGCTGGGCGCGGGCTATACGGGAAGCGGCCCGGTTCTCGTCGCCGGCCTGCGCTACGCGCTCGAGAACGGGTACGACGTCGTCAACATGAGCCTCTCGACAACGAAGCGCGAGCTCGCGGAAAGCCTCCACGAGCTCGCCGACATGGCGTACTTTCAGAAGACGATGCTCGTCGCCTCGGCGCACAACCTGCCGGTCGAGAGCTATCCGTGGCGGTTCTCCTCGGTCGTGTCAGTGGGGAGCCACGACCGGCCCGAGCCGCTCGACTTCTTCTACAACCCCGAGCCGCCCGTCGAGTTCTTCGCCCGGGGGGTCGATATCGACGTTGCCTGGATGGAGGGCGCGACACTCCGCGTCACCGGCAACAGCTTCGCGACGCCGCACATGACCGCCATCTGCGCCCTCGTCCTCGGCGAGCACCCGGAGTTGACGCCCTTCCAGCTCAAGAGCGTTCTCTACCTGACTGCCACGAACGTGATCGGATCGCGATGACCGGAGACGACGTACGTGCAGCGGTTGCAGCCGGCGTCCTCGGATCCGAGGAAGGCCATCGGGACCTCCTGCGCTCGATTGTCGAGGTCGCCCGGGCGATCTTCCACGCACGTGCCGCGTCGATCTTCCTGCTCGACGAAGGGAGCGACGAGCTCGTCTTCGAGGCGATCTCCGGGGAAGGCTCCGAGAGCCTCGTCGGCACCCGTTTCCCATCCAGCACAGGCATTGCGGGTTGGGTCCTCGTCACGCGCCAGCCGCTTGTCCTCGAGGACGTGAGCGAGGATCCCCGCTTCGCCAAGGATGCGGCCGAGGCGACCGGCTACGTGCCGAAGGGGATCATGGCGGTCCCGCTGCTCCATGAGGAGCGCGCGCTCGGAGTCCTCGAAGTGCTTGACCGGCCCGCGCGACCGGGCGCTGCGCTCGAAGACGTGGAGCTGCTCGGGCTCTTCGCGGGCCAGGCGGCGATCGCGCTCGATCTCCTGCAGGCCGCACGCCGCGCCCGCACTGCCTTGGAAGGTTCGGGTACGGAGCTCGAGATCGTGGCGAGGCTCGCCGCGGCCGTCGACCGGCTCGACGACGAGCGGCGGGAAGCAGGCATCGAGCTGCTCGCGTCGCTCGACAAGCTTCTAGGGAATGAGAGCCGGGCGGCGAGGCCGCCCGGCTCCCTAGGGCCTACGCCTTGAAGCGATGAGCCTCGACGTCCGACTCGTCGTCGGAATCGCGCGGGCCCGGCTGCGTCGAGCCATCCGGGTCCTCGTCGATGAGGGCCTTGTTGCGATGGGCCTCGACGTCCTGCTCGTCCTGAGCGCCCTTGTTCCTTTCGCGCTCGTCCTCCACAGTGCCTCCTTTCGTAGGCGTGTGAGGATTCCCACAGACCAGACGTGTTCCAAGACCACTATCTTCCCACTCTTTTCCCTCTTACGGAATAGCGCGTTCCCCGCGAGCGCGTGAGGAACCTGACCGCCCAGCTCCGGGAGTCTCTGGGAGCGCTGAAGGACGTCTTCCGGAATCCGGGCCTTCGACGCCTGCAGCTCGCCTGGATCGGGTCGGTCACCGGCGATTGGGCGTACGCGATCGCCCTGGGCGTCTTCGCATATGAGGCTGGAGGAGCTACGGCGGTCGGTCTCGTGGCGCTCCTGCGCTTCCTTCCGTCGGCGGCCGTGGCACCCTTCGCCGCGGTTCTCGCCGACCGCTATCCCCGCCAGCGGGTGATGCTCGCGGCGGACGCGATCCGCGCAGCCGCGCTTGCGGGAGCCGCGACCGTGGCGCTCTCGGATGGTCCGGCGCCGGCCGTCTACGCGCTCGCCGCGCTCGTCGCCGTCGTCTCGACCGCGTTCCAACCCGCTCAGGCCGCTCTGATCCCGACCCTGGCGCGCGACCCGCGGGAGCTCACCGCCGCCAACGTCGCCTCGAGCACGATCGAAAGCGTGGGAAGCTTCCTCGGACCCGCGCTCGGAGGGCTTCTGCTCGCAGTCACCTCGCCGGGCGTCGTCTTTGCGGCCACGGCCGGCGCTTTCGTCTGGTCGGCGCTGAACGTCGCACGCATTCCGTCCAGCCCACCGGCACGGGACGACGAGGGCGAGGAAGCCCTTCACCGCGAGGTGCTTGCCGGCTTTCGAGCCATCTTCGCCGTCCCGAGCCTCCGCCTGGTGGTCGGCCTCTACTCGGCGCAGACGCTCGTTGCGGGCGCGCTCAACGTGCTGGTCGTCGTCGCTGCGCTCGAGCTGCTCGACCTCGGCCGGTCCGGGCCCGGTCTCCTCAACTCGGCCGTCGGCATCGGCGGGCTCATCGGCGCCGCCATCACCCTGGGGTTGGTCGGCCTGCGCGGCCTCGGGACGGCGTTCGCGTTCGGGCTCGTCCTCTGGGGAGTGCCCCTCATCCTCTTCGGGGCCTGGCCGGCCACCGGGGCGGCGATTCTCTTTCTCGGCCTGCTCGGGATCGGCAATACGCTCGTCGACGTGTCGGGGCTGACGCTGCTCCAGCGGACGGCCCCGCCGGAGGTGCTGGGGCGCGTCTTCGGCGTGCTCGAGAGCCTTGTGGTCGGAACCCTCGGGCTGGGCGCGATCATCGCGCCTCTGCTCGTGTCCCTCTTCGGTGTGCGGTGGGCGCTCGTCGCGACGGGGCTCCTCCTGCCGGTGCTCGCGCTCGCTTCGTGGGCGCGGTTGCGCACGATCGACGAGCGCGCGGTCGTGCCGGAGCACGAGCTCGAGCGCCTGCGCGTCCTCCCGCTCTTCGCGCCGCTGCCTCCCGCGACGCTCGAGCATCTCGCGCGGAGCCTCGTTCGTGTGCCGACTGCGGCCGGGACGGAGGTTGTTCGCCAAGGCGAGGTCGGCGATCGCTTCTATCTGGTGGACGACGGCCGGCTCGAGGTCGCGATCGACGGTGAGGCCGTCTCCACGCTGGGCCCTGGAGACCACTTCGGTGAGATCGCGCTCCTCCGCGACGTTCCCCGCACCGCGACGGTGACCGCGAAAACCAACGCAGGGCTCCTCGCACTCGAGCGCGACGAGTTCGTCTCCGCAGTCACGGGCCACCCGGCCAGCCTGGAGGCCGCGGACGCCGTGGTCGCAGCCCGCCTGGCCCGCCTCCGGCCGGGGCTCGCGTCGATCTGATGCCGTTGACTCCGCGAAGCTCCTTCATGTTCTCGCAGCTGAGCCAGGAAGACGCCGAGGCGATCGCCGAATGGCGCTACCCGGAGCCCTATTCGTTCTACGACTGGTCGGCCGACGTCGACGACCTGCGGGAGCTGCTGGATCCCGCCCTGCGCGGCGAGGCCTACTGGGCGGTGCGTGACGGGGACGAGCTCGTCGGCCACTTCTCCTTCAAGCCCAACGAGGGCACCGTGGAAATCGGGCTCGGCCTGCGCCCCGACCTCACTGGCCGCGGCCTCGGCGCCGCGTTCCTCGCCGCCGGCCTGGACTTCGCGCGGGAGCGCTTCGCGCCGGAGCGCTTCACGCTCGCCGTCGCGGCCTTCAACGAGCGCGCGGTCACGGTCTACGAGCGGGCAGGCTTTGTGCCTGACCGCGTGTACATGCACGCGACGAACGGCGGCGAGTGGGAGTTCCTCGAGATGAGCCGGCGGGCGTAGAACGGGCTCCTTGCTTTGTGCGGTTCGGCACGTTAGGGTCGGGGCTGCCCTTTAAGCGAATCCTCGCGGCGAGGAAAGGAGCGAACCATGGGCAGGCCGACTCTGCGGCACACGTTGGCGGCTGCGTT
>JBKPRJ010000044.1:0-7480 GCA_046734455.1 Actinomycetota bacterium
CTCGTCTCGGTCGTCGTGCCATTTCGGAATGCGGAGCGGTTTCTCGGCGAGGCGATCGAGAGCGTCACAGCCCAGACCTATGGGAACTGGGAGCTTCTGCTCGTCGACGACGGGTCGACCGACGAAAGTCCGAAAATCGCCCGGCGACTCGCCCGGGAGCGGGCCGACCGAGTGTTTGTCCTCGGACATCCGAGTGGCCGCTCCCAGGGTGCCGCGGCGACGCGCAACCTCGGCATCGCCGAGGCCCGGGGCGAGTATGTCGCGTTTCTCGACGCGGACGATGTGTGGGTCCCGGGCAAGCTGCAGGAGCAGACCGACGCCCTAGCCTCGTTCCCTGAAGTCGCAATGGTCTACGGCGTCTCGTGTTGGTGGTACAGCTGGCAAGGCGACCGCGATCAGCCGCGCGACCGTGTCGAGCCCCTGGGCGTCCACGCAGGAGTTCCCTTGCCGCCGCGCTCGCTCCTCCGCCCCTTCTTCGCCGACCAAACCGCCGCCATCCCCAACCCGACCAATCTCCTCGTGCGGCGGAGCGCGCTTAGCGGGGTCGGCGATTTCGAGGAAACAGTCCCGAACGGTTACGAAGATCAAGCGTTCTGCGCCAAGGTGGTCACTCATCATCCCGTGCTTCCCCTCGATCGGTGCTGGGACCGATATCGCCAGCATCCGGAATCGCTGACCGCGAGGCTCGCTTCCAACGGGGGCGCGTTCACGGCGCGCGCAGCGTTCCTCGACTGGCTGATCGCGTACTTAAGGGCAGTCGGAGTCGACCACCGACTCACCCAGGCTCTCCGGCGCCAAAAACGAGTCTATGCGCATCCGCGCGTCGGCCGGTTCTTGGGACGGCTCCGCGATGCGTAGCCTCACGCGGTCTGCGCGGTGGCCGGTCTTTCGCCAACTGCGATGCGCGCAATTCAGGCGGATGCGCCCTCTTGCTGATGGCCGACATCGCGGGACCCCCGTCGTACGGCACTACTGGACGGAGTTCCTCACCAAGCATCAGGAGGACATCCGGGGCCACGGCCTCGAGGTGGGGACGACCGAAACGATCCGTCGTTTCGGGGGTGCCCGGCTCGCGAGCGCGGATGCGATCGACCTCGAGCGTCACAGTCCGGACGTCACCGTCGTGGCCGATCTCACGGCGGCGGACGAAATCCCTTCGGATGCGTACGACTGCTTCGTGAACCAGTTCACCATGCACCTGGTCTACGACCTCGACTCCGCCCTGTACCACTCGCTGCGGATCCTCAAGCCCGGCGGGACGCTCCTCGTCAACTTTCCCAGCGTCGAATATCTCTTCGAGCGAGGTCTGGACATGGGGACGGGCGCGCCGCTGTTCGTCTTCTGGCAATTCACTCCGCTGCAGGTGGAAAACCTGCTTCGCAGGGCGGGCCTGGAAGCCGAAGACTTCGACGTCGAGCTCTACGGGAACCTCTTCACGCGTATCGCCTACCAGATGAACATGGCCGCCGAGGAGCTCACAGCGGGCGAGCTGGGTCATGTCGACGCGGGGCATCCGCTGCTCATCTGCGTCCGTGCCGTCAAGCCCCCCGAATGGCCTGACCGAAAACCCGAACGTTGCGAACCCTGGGTGCCGGACGTAGCACCCGTGCGCTGGACTCCCGAAGCCGGGCACTATGCAACGTGACGGCGACCTTCAGGATGCGACGCCGACGGTCGCGCTCCTTCCGTGGGGCAACGTGCTCGAGGACTTCCTCGACCCGCTCGGCGTGTCGCTGGAGACATTCATCGACAGTTTCCGGGGCAGCTGGATCTTCGGGTACGCAACGGCGCTCGAGCGCGCGGGGATGCGACCGGTTCTTTTCTACACCTCGCGACAGGTGCGCGCGCCGCGCCGTGTCACCCACAAGCCGACCGGCACCGTCATGCACCTCTTGCCGGCCCCGTTCGTCTATCGCCTCATCGCGCGCCGCATGGTGTACCCCTACGGCCAAACTCTGACCGAGATGTTCGGGGACATTCGCGGCGCACGACGCGTGCTGCTGCCGTTGTACCGGGTCGCCAAGGAGCTTGCGCTCTACAGCGCGACACCGCCCGTCGCTCTGGAGAAGGCACTTCGCAGCGAGGGCTGCAAGACGCTCGTGTGCCAGGAGTACGAATATCCTCGGTTCGACGTCTGCGTTCTCCTGGGGCGCCTGACGAGACGGAACGTCTTCGGCTGTTTTCAAGGGGGCAACTATCGGCACGGGAGGCTGGAAGGCGTCGTGCGCCCCCACTCCATCCACGCCGCGACGGGACTCATCGTCGGCTCGCAATCAGAAGTCGAGCGGATCCTCTCCGTCTACGGATCGCACGTGAGGAACGTCGCGCGCATCGCAAATCCGGTCGACACCGATCTCTGGCGGCGAAGCGGCCGGGACCGGGCGAGAAATGAGCTCGGACTGCCGCGCGATGCCGTCGTGGCCGTTTGGCATGGCCGTGTCGCGATCGACAAGAAGGGCCTCGATCTTCTCCTCGATGCCTGGGCACAGATTCGAGCGACACGCGCGAGAGGGGACGCACGCCTCCTCCTCATCGGCACGGGGGACGACGCCCCGAAGCTCGAGGATCGCCTTCAGACATCCGGGTCCGAGGACGTCTGCTGGATCGATCGCTTCCTGAACGACGAGGCGACCGTTCGACGCTACCTCTCCGCCGGCGACGTGTACGTGTTCCCGTCGCGGTACGAGGGCTTCCCGGTGGCGCCGCTCGAAGCAATGGCCTGCGGTCTTCCGCTCGTGGCCACGGACGTCCAGGGCATGCGCGAGATTCTCCCGGATGGCGAGGATTCGGGAGGGCTACTCGTGCCGCGTGAGGACGTGGCGGCGCTCGCGACCGAGCTCGGCGCGCTCCTCGATGACGGCCCGCGCCGCGACCGGCTGGGGCGGGCAGCACGACGACGGGTCGAATCCGCCTTCTCCCTCGACGCGACGGGCGAACAGCTTCGATCTCTCTTCGGTGCGGCGCCGTGAGCAGGGCGCTGCGCCGAGCGGGTCGGCGACTCCGCGAACTCCCACGTCGGGGACGGTCCACGGCTCCGTTCGTCCTCCTCTACCACCGGGTCTCCACACCGTCCTCGGATCCACAGCTCTTGTCTGTCGCCCCCAAGCGGTTCTCTCAGCATCTCGATCTCGTCGCCGAGCACTACCAGCCGTTGAAGCTCGTGGAGCTTCTCGCCCGTCTGCGTGAGGGCGACCCGGTAGACCGGTGTCTCGCGCTGACGTTCGACGACGGGTACGCGGACAACCTGCTCCAGGCGAAGCCCCTCCTCGAGGAACGAGGTGTACCGGCAACGGTCTTCACCGCGACCGCCCATGTGCGAGACCAGCAGCCTTTCTGGTGGGACGAGCTCGAACAGCTACTGCTCGAGCCGGGGCGTCTGCCACCGGTCCTCCTGATCCCGATCAGCGGGAGTGAGCTTCGATTCGAGCTCGGCGGCGACGCAGACTACGGTCGGGAGACCGCCGCCGCACGACAGAGTTGGTCAATACTCGACGCCCGCGACCCTGGGCCGCGCCAGGCCGTCTACCGAGAGCTCGCCGGACGCCTGAAAACGCTCGACAGTCCAGAGCGCGAGTCGGCGCTCGATGCCATGCGCGCCGTCTCGAGTCGGGACCGAGGTGACGGCGGATCCAGCGCTCGGCCACTCAGCGGGGAAGAGCTCTCGAAACTGGCAGAGAGTGACCTAATCGAGATTGGTGCGCACACCCAATCCCACCCGGTGCTCGCGAAGCTCGCCCCCGCGGAGCAAGCCGAGGAGATCGCTGGCAGCAAGGCGTTCCTCGAGGAGGCGCTCGCCAGGCCCATCGAGTCGTTCGCGTATCCCTACGGATCGTCGGCGGATTTCGACGAAAGCACGGTTCTTGCCGTGGCCGCTGCGGGGTTCGAGCATGCCTGTACGTCGCTCCCCGGCCGCCTCGCGCCCGGTACACATCCGCTACGGGTTCCACGGATCGTCGTTCGCGACTGGACCGCCGAACAACTCGAATTGGAGCTCGCGAAGGTGGGCGCCTGATGCCGGACGTTCAAACAGGCGGCCTCCCGACACCTCAGCCTCTGACACCGGCCGGATCTGCGGCCGTCGTCGTCGTGAGCTTCAACACGCGCGATCTCCTCGAGGACTGCCTTGCCTCCGTGGTTGCCGAGAAACCGGGCACGGTCGTCGTGGTCGACAACGCCTCCTCGGACGGCAGCCGTGAGATGGTGCGCGAGGCATTTCCAGACGTGGAGCTCGTCGCCAACACGACCAATCACGGCTACGGAGCGGGGGCGAATCTGGGGATCGCCCAGTGCGCGGAACCGCACGTGATCTTGCTCAACGGAGACACAATGCTCCGCCCGGGCGCGATCTCCGCCCTCGTGGGAGAGCTCGGCCGGCACCGCCGTGCCGGGATCGTGGGACCACGCCTCCTGAACGAGGACGGGACGGTCCAGGATTCGTGCTTCCAGTTTCCTCGACCGCTGCAGATGGCGCTTCGAATGACGTTTCTCGGCACCCTGGCCGATCGCCTTCCACCACTGCACCGGCGGTACCAGTACTCGTGGTCGCCCGATACCTCCGAGGCGGTGCCCTGGGTCCTTGGTGCCGCGCTTGCGCTCCGCCGTGATGCATTCTCCGAGGTCGGGGGCTTCGACCCGTCCTTTTTCATGTACTCCGAGGAGGTCGATCTCGCGTACAGGCTCGCGATGGCGGGATGGCAGACACGTTTCACGCCGCATGCCCAGGTCCTGCACGTCGGTGGCGCGAGTGCGCGGCAGTACCCGGTCGAGATGGAGATGCGCCGCAGCTCCGGAACGCGCCACTTCTACCGAAAGCACTACTCGCCGGCGGCGATGCGGTTTCTGTCGGTTCTCGTGAGGTACCGGATGGTCCACAATCTCGTGCGCGACGCTGTCCGCCTGCGCCTCACCCAGGAGCCTGCGCAGCGCTCGCTCCTTGCCGAGCGCAGGGCGACCTGGCTCAGAATCCTGCGACGTTGGAATGAAGATGGGCTCTGAAACGACGAGCAAGTCTGCGACGAGCTTGCACACAGAGGCAGGCACCCAGCTCGCCGGCACGGAAACGCGGTTCACGCACCCCGTGACCGTCATCAGGCCCCCTGGGCGCTGGGGCGCGCTCGATCCACGGGAGGTCTGGCGCTACCGGGAGCTTCTCTACTTCCTCGTGTGGCGCGATCTCAAGGTGCGCTACAAGCAAACCGCCTTCGGTGGGGGATGGGCGATCCTGCAGCCGTTTCTGACGATGGTCGTCTTCTCGATCGTCTTCGGGCGGTTCATCGACGTCCCTTCGGACGGTGTCCCCTATCCGGTGTTCTCGTACACCGCGCTGCTGCCGTGGACCCTCTTCGCCGGCGGCGTCGCGCGGGCGGGAAACAGCCTCATCCAGGATCCGAATCTCCTCTCGAAGGTGTACTTCCCCCGCGTCGCACTGCCCGTGGCGGCTGTCTCCTCGCTCCTGCTGGACTTTTGCGTCGCCTTCGTGATCCTTCTCGGCTTGATGGTCTACTACGAGATCGCCCCGGGAGCGGCAGTGCTTGCCGTTCCCGGCTTCCTGCTGCTCGCCTACGTCGTGACCGTCGGCGTCGGCCTGTGGCTGTCGGCCCTGAACGTGAAGTACCGGGACATCAACTACGTCATCCCGCTTCTCGTCCAATTCTGGCTTTTCCTCACCCCCATCGCCTATCCGGTCAGCCTCGTCCCCGAGCAATGGCAGACGGTCTACAGCCTGAACCCAATGGTTGGCGTCGTCGAGGGCTTTCGCTGGGCGCTCCTCGGGACCAGCGGCCTCTCCCTCGGCGTCCTCCTCGCGTCGAGCGCTACCGCCTTGATGCTCCTCACTGTCGGGTCTCTCTACTTCCGGCGTACCGAGCGCGAGTTCGCCGACGTGGTGTGAGCATGGGTTCGGTCGCGGTTCGAGCCGAAGGGCTGGGCAAGCGCTACCGGATCGGCGCCGGCGCCGCGTACGGCTCGCTCCGTGAGGCACTGACGAAGACGGCCCAGGCCCCCGTTCGAGCCCTTCGGGGCGGAAGGAAGAAGCCGCCTCTGTTCTGGGCGCTCCAGGACGTCGATCTCCAAGTCGGCCGAGGAGAGGTGCTCGGGATCATCGGCCGAAACGGCGCGGGAAAGAGCACGCTTCTTCGCATCCTTTCGCGTGTGACGGCGCCCACCACCGGGCTAGCGGAGCTGCATGGACGAGTCGGCGCGCTCCTGGAGGTGGGAACTGGCTTTCACGCCGAGCTCACCGGACGCGAGAACATCTACCTGAACGGCGCAATCCTCGGCATGCCGAGGGCCGACATCCGACGCAAGTTCGACGCCATCGTCGACTTCGCCGAGTTCGAGCAGTTCCTCGACACCCCTGTCAAGCGGTATTCGAGCGGGATGTACATGCGCCTCGCGTTCTCGATCGCCGCCCACCTCGAGCCAGAGATCCTGATCGTGGACGAGGTCCTCGCCGTCGGGGACGCCGCGTTCCAGAAGAAATGTCTCGGAAAAATGGGAACCGTGGCCGGGGAGGGCCGAACCGTTCTGTTCGTCAGTCACAACATGCCCGCAGTCCAATCGCTCTGCGACCGGGCCGTGTGGCTGCAAGGCGGCCGGATCGTCGACGAGGGCTCTCCGGCCGGCGTCATCCGACGCTATCTCGAATCGGAAGCCGAGACGACCGCCGTTCCGCTCGAGGATCGGGCCGACCGACTTGGCGACGGGAGCGTCACGATCACGTCTCTGCAGGTCGAGAGCACGGATCCCGACAGAGTCATCCGACCGACAAGCCGCCTTCTCATACGAATCGGCTATCGAAGCGAACGCCCGGTTCGCCATCCGCAATTCGTCGTCTCGGTCTCGGATCACCTCGGGGTCGGACTCTTCGTGCTCCACAACGAGTTCACGAATCACTTGCCCGACTCGCTCCCACCGGAAGGCGTCGTGACCTGCGAGACCGACCCGATCAACCTCACCCCCGGCCGCTGCGTCGTCCACCTGGAGGTTCTCAAGGGCAACGTTCGGGCCGACTACGTTCCGTACGCTGCCGCCTTCGACATCGAATACGACGACGTGTACGGGACCGGAATGCTGCCGCCGCGCGAATGGGTCCGCTACCTCGTCGGTCAGCGATGGTGGGTCGAGGACGAGACGAGTCCGCCCGAGGCAGCACCGTGAGAGGGGCGACGAGAGCGAGGGTGGACGCGGAGCGCACACGTACGGACGAACGGCTGCTGATCTTCCTCCACATCCCGAAGACTGCCGGCAGCACCGTGCTTCGGATACTCGAGCGCGAGTACGGTCGGCACGCTGTCCTCCGAGCCTATGAGGCACACGACGGCGCCGAGGTCGCGGCCATGCTGGCCGACCTCCAGCGTCCGGTCCGTGTGCTGGCCGGTCATTTTCAATTCGGCATCGACGACGTCCTCGCCAAACCGGTGAGTTACATGACGTTTCTTCGCGACCCGGTCGACCGCGTTCGCTCCCACTACAACTTCGT
>JBKPRJ010000045.1:0-21721 GCA_046734455.1 Actinomycetota bacterium
GATCGTCGTGCCCGCCTCGTGCGCCACTGCCGACCGGATCGAAGCCGGGTCGGGCACGTAGACGAAGGTGCCGGCGGGCGCCTCGATGGTCTCGCCGTCGACCGTGAACGTCGCGCTCCCCTTCGAGACGTAGTAGAGCTCCTCGTGCTTCGTACCGCTGTGGTCGACCTCGTCGTGCTCGCCGACGATCTCGCCCTCCTGGACGGCGGTGTACGCGTTCACGCCGAACGACTGGATCCCGAAGTGGATCCGCACCGCGTGCCAGTCCGGCTCGCCGGCCTCCTTCTCGCCGGCCGGCTCTGGGATCTGGTCGATGTGCGTCACCTGGTAGCCCGCCTCGCTCATGCGTCCTCCTTGTCGTCGTGAACCGCTACGGAGAGGTTATGCGCAGCCGGTCGCCCGCCGAGATGCCCCAGCCCGCGAACGCGCCCCGGTTGACCTCGAGCGCACCGCGGTAGGAGACGCCGGGGTCGTAGAGCGGGCACGGGTCGGCCTTGCAGGGCTCCATGTCGAGGATCTTCAGGATGCGGCCGTCCGCCGAGTAGAAGGCAATCGAGAGCGGGATCAGCGTGTCCTTCATCCAGAAGGGGCCGCGATGATCCGCCGGGAAGACGAATGCCATGCCGGCGTCGGCCGGAAGCGTCTCCCGGCCCATGAGCCCCTGCTCGCGCTCGGGCTCGGTGTCGGCGACCTCGACCGCAACCGTCGTCTGCTCGTCCCCCCGGGAGAGCACGGCCTGAGCGGTCTGCTCCCCGCTGCCGCCTCCGCCGCACCCGGCGAGGACGACGAGAGCGGCAGCCAGGATTGCCCTAGACGAGGGTCCCTCCCTCGAGGCTGAGGAGGAGCTGCTTGCGCTCGAGGCCGCCCGCGTAACCGACGAGGCTTCCGCTCGAGCCGACGATGCGATGGCACGGGACGACGATCGGCACCGGATTCCGGTTCAGCGCGCCTCCGACGGCCCGCGCGGCGCGCGGCTTCCCGATGCGCGCCGCGAGCCCGCCGTAGGTGTCCACCTGCCCGTACGGCACACGCTGCAGCTCGGCGAGGACGCTCTGCTGGAACACGGGCAGCGCGGTGAGGTCGACAGGGAGGTCGAACTCGTGCCGCCGGCCCTCGAAGTACTCGTCGAGCTCGCGGCGGGCGTGGTCCACCGGTCGCGGCGAGCGCAGCACACGTACTCCGTGCAGGCGCGAGAGGCGCTCGATTTCCTCGTCCGGATTCGGATCGAAGGCGATCTCGCAGAGCCCACGCTCGGTCGTGGCGACGAGGAGCGGGCCGATCGGCGAGTCGGTCAGGTCGTACGCGACGTCGAGCAGGGCCTCGGAGGCCGCGCGGTCGCGAAAGGCGAGGTCGGTCTTGGCGGGAACGGTCATGTCATCCTCCTGCGCAGCCGCCGGACTCCAGACGAGGCGGCCTGTCGGGCCGCGGCCTCGCTGGAGCCGAGCGCTGTCGCGATGTCGCGATAGTCCAGGTCGTAGCCGTAACGAAGGACGACTGCCGCCCGCTCGGTGGCGGGCAGGTCGCCCGTGAGGTGGTCGAGCTCGGCGTACGCCGGGCGGCTGTCGTCGGCCGGGAGCTCGGGGAGCTCGCTCGCCGGCCTCCGCTTTCGCCGCTCGTCGATCGCGACCCGGGTCGCGATCCTGTACGCCCACGCCCGCAGGTGTCGGCCGTGCTGGAGGCTCGAATACCCCCGCAGGGCGCGGAGGAAAGTCTCCTGGAAGGCGTCGTCGGCGGCCTCGCGGCCCGCGAGCTTCCGGAGGTACGCGTAGATCTCGTCGCGGTACTCCTCGTAGAACCGTTCGAAGGGCGGGATCGCCACGGCATTCATCATCTGCTCTAACGCATCGGCCTGCCGAGATGTGAGACTGCCGTCGTGAACGTCGCGGTCGTGGGTCACGTGGAGTGGATCGAGTTCATACGGGTCGACCACGTTCCGGCACGCGGCGAGATCGTCCACGCAGGCGAGACGTGGTGCGAGGCAGCCGGAGGAGGCGCCGTCGCGGCGGTGCAGCTCGCGCGGCTCGCGGGCTCGAGCACGCTCTACACGGCAGTCGGCGACGACGAGCTGGGAGCAAAGGTCATCCCCGAGCTCGAGCGCCACGGCGTCAACGTCCATGCGGCGCTGCGGCCGGAGCCTCAGCGGCGCGGGTTCACCTACATCGACGCGGACGGAGAGCGCACGATCACTGTGATCGGCGAGCGCCTGGGCCCGCGCAGATCGGACGATCTTCCGTGGGACGAGCTCGCCGAGGCGGACGGCGTCTACTTCGTGAGCGGAGATGCAGCCGCTCTGAAGGCCGCGCGCGGGTCAAAGGTGCTCGTCGCCACCGCGCGCTCGCTCGCGACGCTCGCCGAGGGCAGGACCGAGCTCGACGCGCTCGTCCGCAGCCGGAACGACGAAGGTGAGACGTACCGCCCCGGCGATCTCGATCCGCCGCCGCGCGCCGACGTCGCGACCGCCGGTCCGCAGGGAGGGAGCTTCACGCTTGCGGCAGGCGCACCGACTCACTTCCCTCCCGCCGCCGCGCCCGGGCCGCTCCAGGACACCTACGGCGCCGGCGACAGCTTTGCGGCCGGGCTCACCTACGGGCTCGCCGAGGGTCTCGGCATGGACGAGGCTGTCGCGCTCGCCGCGCGTTCAGGCGCCGCCGCACTGAGCCGCCGCGGCGCGCACGGAGCCTAGGAACGCTCGGCTAGCCGGTCGAGGATGTAGCCCGCGTACCAGGTCGGCCAGTCCTCGTCGCGCTGGCCCAACTCCCGCTCGTACTCGCCATGTGCGTGCTCGGTCTCCTTGAGCAGCTCGGCTAGCTCTTCGCGCGTGACATCCATCGTGTCCTCCCTGTGGGATCCGGGGGTTGCCAAGTGGGGAGTTGTGGTTTACAGTGGGATGAAGTGGGGATCAAGTCTCAGGCGGATCGATGCTACTCGGCGAATACGAGCACACTCTCGACGACAAGAACCGACTCACCCTCCCGGCCAAGTTCCGCCAGGCCTTCGCGGGTGAGGTCGTCGTGTCGCGAGGGCTCGACGGCTGTCTCTTCGTGTTCACCCGCGACAACTGGGATTCCTTCGTGGCCGCGCAACTGGAGGGGCTCAACCCCTTCAGCAAGGAGGCGCGCCAGATGAGCCGCTACATGTTCGCGGGCGCCGCCGAGACCGAGCTCGACAAGCAGGGGCGCATGATGGTTCCGCCCGCCCTTCTCGGGCACGCGGGCCTCGGGCGCGAGGTTGTCGTCGCCGGCGTGCGCGACCACGTCGAGATCTGGGACCGGGCCGCCTGGAAAAAGCAGATCGAAGAGGTCGAAGGGAGTGTGGAGCTTGTTGCCGAGCGCCTTGCAGCGAAGCAGGACTGACCACGTTCCCGTCCTCGCCGACGAGGTGCGGGAGCTCCTGGCCGTCAAGCCGGGCGAGACCGTCGTCGACGCGACGTTCGGCGCGGGCGGGCACGCGCGCGTCCTCGCCGCGGGTCTCCAGGGCAAGGGTCGCTTCATCGCGATCGACCGCGACGCGAGTGTGCGCCCGTTCTTCGAGCGCTTCGAGCGCGAGGCCGGCGTGCAGGCGCGCTTCCTGCGCGGCGAGCTCTCCGTCGTCCTCTCCCAGCTCGGCTCGAACGGCGTCGAGGCCGACGCAATTCTCCTCGACCTCGGCGTCTCGAGCATGCAGATCGACCGCCCGGAGCGCGGGTTCTCCTATGCGGTCGACGCGCCGCTCGACATGCGCATGGATCCCTCGAGCGAGCTGAGCGCCAAGGAGATCGTGAACGAGTGGGACGAGCGCGAGCTGGCGACGATCTTTCGCCGCTACGGCGAGGAGCGCTTCGCGCGCCAGATCGCCCAGGCGATCGTGCGCCGGCGCAAGGAGCAGCCGTTCGAGCGCACGGGCGAGCTCGTGGATGTCGTCAAGTCCTCGATTCCGGCGCCGCGCCGCTTCGGCGACGGACATCCTGCGAAGCGCGTCTTCCAGGCTCTCCGGATCGCCGTCAACGAGGAGCTTGATTCCCTCGAGCGGGCGTTGCCGGCTGCGCTCGCGATGCTCCGGCCGGGGGGTCGACTCGCGGTCATCAGTTTCCACTCGCTCGAAGACCGGATGGTCAAGCGCTTTTTCGCCGCCCAGGCACGCGGGTGCACGTGTCCGCCCGAGCTTCCCGTCTGCGTCTGCGGGCACGAGCCGACGATGCGTCTCCTGACGCGCAAGGCCGTGCGCCCGTCACCGCAGGAGACCGCCGAGAACCCGCGCTCGGCCTCGGCGAAGCTCCGGGCGGCAATCAAGGTCGGTGACGAAGGCTGATGGCGAGCTTCGCGCCCGCCACTGCGCGAGCGTACGCTCCCGCCGAGCCGCGCCGAAAGCCGACCGCCCCGGCGCGCACGCAGCCGCGTCCCCGCCGAGCCGCACGCCGCCAGGCGCGGCCGCGCGTCGCCGGCGGCGTTCTCTGGATCGTGATCGTGGCCGCGCTGCTCGCCGGCATCGTGGCGCTGAACGTCGCGGTGCTTCGGTTGAATATGCGCGTCGACCAGCTCGACAACCAGCGCGACGAGCTCGTCACGAAGCGCGAGAACATCCAGTCGCAGCTTTCCGCGACGGCAGCCGCGGGACGGATCGAGGAGCTCGCGACCAAGACTCTCCACCTCGGGACACCGGCGGCGACCACGTACCTCGAGCTCAAGCACCGCGAGCCGTAGTCATGACGGCGCGGGTCGCGAACCGGCGCATTCGCCTCCTGATCGCCCTCTTCGCGGCCGTTTTCGCCGTCGCGCTCCTGCGGGCCGGCTGGCTGCAGGCCGTGCGCGCGCAGGCGCTCGGCAACATGGCGACGAGCCAGCATCGCGAGACCATCGAGGTGCCGCCGCACCGCGGCACGATCTACGACCGGCTCGGCGTGGAGCTCGCGGTCGGCTCGCGCGCGACGACGGTCTACGCGAATCCGCGGCAGATTCAGGACCCGCGGGCGGCCGCCATCGCCGTCGAGCAGAGTCTCGGCCTCAACGCCGACAAGGTGTACCCGCTCCTCGCCGACCGCTCGCGCGGCTTCGTCTACGTCGAGCGGCAGGCAGATCCGGGGCTGGCGCAATCGCTCCAGGACAAGCACATCCAGGGCTTCGGCTTCTACGACGAGGAGCGACGCGACTACCCGCAGAAGCGGATCGGGGCCTCGGTGCTCGGTTATGCCGGCGTCGACAACAAGGGGCTGGCCGGCCTCGAGCTCGAGCTCGACAAGACGCTCACCGGGACGCAGGGCGAAAAGACCATCGTCAAGGATCCCTTCGGGCGGACGCTCCAGGTCGTCGACTCGAAGCCGGGCAGCGACGGCAAGAACGTCTATCTCACGCTCGACCATTCCATCCAGGGTCAGGTCGAGCGGGTGCTGGCCGAGACGAGGGAGCGCTGGGCGGCCAAATCGGCGAGCGCCATCGTCATGGATCCACGCACCGGCGGCATCCTCGCGATCGCCAACGACCCGGGCTACGACGCGAACAAGTTCTCCGATGTCCCGCAGGACCGGCAGCGGAACCGCGCCGTCACGGACACGTACGAGCCGGGCTCCACCTTCAAGATCGTGACGATCTCGGGCGCACTCGAAAGCGGGATCGTGACCCCGTCGACGAAGTTCACGCTCCCGTACGAGATCCAGGTCGCCGACCGGAAGATCCACGACGCCGAGCCGCGTGGGACGCAGACGATGACGACGGACCAGATCCTCTCCCGTTCGTCGAACGTCGGCGTCGTCACGATCGCGCAGGAGCTCGGCGAGGCGGGGATCAACGACTGGATTCATCGCTTCGGGTTCGGCCGCCCGACGGGGATCGACTATCCGGGCGAGAGCAAGGGCATCGTCCTCCCGCCGGAGAAATGGTCGGGCTCGACGATCGGCAATGTCCCGATCGGCCAGGGCATCGCGGTCACGCCCGTGCAGATGATCGCCGCCTACGGCGCGATTGCGAACCGCGGCGTCATGATCGAGCCTCATCTCGTCGACCGAATCGGGAACGGCGGGGAGCTGCAGCCGGTTCGGAGGCGGGTCGTGACGACGAAGACGGCGGACGAAGTGCGGCACATGCTGCGGGAAGTCGTCGAGGAGGGCTCGGGCACGGCAGCGCAGGTGCCCGGCTACCGGATCGCGGGCAAGACGGGAACCGCGGCCAAGCCGGACGGCGCCGGCGGGTACTCGACGTCGGCGTACGTGGCGTCGTTCGTCGGCTTCGTGCCGGCCAAGCACCCCCGGCTGGTGATCCTGGTGACGGTGGACGAGCCGCGCGGCGCGATCTGGGGCGGGGTCGTGGCGGCGCCGGCCTTCGCCGAGATCGCCAACTTCGCCCTGCAATACCTCGAGATTCCGCCGGAATAGCCCTGGGGCCGCCGCGGGCCTCCCTCCAATTTCAGCCTACCGCTGATCAGCGCGCGTGTGGTGCGCGGAGTAGAGAAAATACGTGCAAAAGAGCTACTTTTTCGACGCGGAAGACACGAGGACCGACGAGCCCCATTGGTAGACTCCGACCCCATCGACCTCGAGCTCTTGGCCACCGCCGTGCACGCCGCGCGCACCGCGAATCCGGCCCCTGTCGATGTCACCGACCTGGCCTACGACGCACGGCGCGTGACTCCCGGGGCGCTCTTCGTCTGCGTCCCAGGCCTGAAGGCCGACGGCCACGACTTCGCCCCGCAGGCGGTCGCCAACGGCGCCGCCGCGCTGATCGTCGAGCGCGAGCTCGACCAGCCGGTCCCGCAACTCGTCGTCGAAGACGCCCGCGCGGCTATGGCGCTCGCCGCCGATGCCTTCTTCGGCTACCCGACGCGCGAGCTCGAAATCGCGGGCGTCACGGGCACGAACGGCAAGACGACGACCGCCTTTCTCCTCTTCGCGATCCTCGCCGCCGCGGGCCGGCGCCCGGGCCTCCTCGGGACGATCGAGAACCGGGTCGGCGGCGAGCGCCGCGCCGCAGTCCGGACGACGTCGGAGGCCATCGACGTCCAGCGCCTCCTCCGCGAGATGCTCGACGCGGGCGACTCGAGCTGCGCCATGGAGGCGACCTCCCACGGATCGGCCCTCAAACGCCTCCTCGGGATCCGCTTTGCCGCCCTCGTTTTCACCAACCTGAGCCAGGATCACCTCGACTTCCACGGGACTCTGGAGGACTACTTCGACGCCAAGCGGCGACTCTTCATGGATCCAGATGTGGATGGGTGCAGGCCGCCCGCCGTCGTGAACGCGGGCGATGCTCACGGACGCCGCCTCGTCGAGGAGCTTCGTGCGCTCGGCGAGGAGCCGGTGACCTTCGAGCTCGAGGACGCCGAGGAGCTCGAGCTGACCGCGGACGGAGCGCGCTTCACCGTCGACGGCATCTCGATCGAGACCAGGCTTCGCGGCCGCTTCAACGTCGAGAACGTCCTCGCTGCGGTCAAGGCGGCGCGCGTTCTCGGAATCGGGCCCGACGCCATCGCCACGGGCGTCGAGCACGTGACCGGCGTGCCCGGTCGCTTCGAGGCGGTCGACGAAGGGCAGCCCTTCACCGTCCTCGTCGACTATGCGCACACGCCCGAGGCGCTCGAAAACGTTCTCGCCGAGGCGCGGGAGATCACCGCCGGGCGTCTCGTCTGCGTTTTCGGCTGCGGCGGCGACCGCGACCGAGGCAAGCGGCCGCTCATGGGCGAGGTGGTCGCGCGGCTCGCCGACTCGGCGATCGTCACCTCCGACAATCCGCGGAACGAGGATCCCGAGGCGATCATCGAGGAGATCGTGGCGGGCATGCCCGGCGAGCCGGAGACCGAGCCCCACCGCGAGAAGGCGATCGCAGCCGCGCTCGAGCGGGCGGGGGAGGGCGACGTCGTCGTGATCGCCGGCAAGGGTCACGAGCAGGGGCAGGAGTTCGCCGACCGTATCGTTCCCTTCGACGACCGCGAGGTCGCGCGCGAGGTCCTGCGGCGGCTGGCGGCGAAGGCGTGATTCCGCTCACCCTCGAGGAGGTCGGCCGGGTCGCATCGGGTGAGCTCCGGACCGGGACCGGAGATCGGGTCACCGGCGTGACCATCGATTCGCGGCGCGTCGAGCCCGGCGATCTCTTCGTCGCCGTCGGCCGCGGGGTGGACTTCACCGACGAGGCGCTCGAAGCGGGCGCCGCGGCCGCCCTCATCCCGGACGATGCGTTCACCGCGCTGGCGGGCATCGCGCGCGAGGTGCGCTCGCGGAGCGGCGCGAAGGTCGTCGCCGTCACGGGCTCGACGGCGAAGACCTCGACGAAGGACATTCTCGCCGCCCTGTGCCGCCCACATGGGCGCACGGTGGCCGCCGAGGGCAGCCAGAACAACGAGGTAGGCCTTCCGCTCACGCTCTGCAAGCTCGCAGAGGACACCGAGGTCGCAGTCGTCGAGATGGGGATGCGCGGCCTTGGGCAGATCGCGGAGCTCTGTGAGATCGCGCGCCCGGACGTGGGGATCATCACCGCAGTCGGCCCGGTGCATCTCGAGCTCCTCGGCTCCGTCGAGCGGGTCGCTCAGGCGAAGGCCGAGCTGATCGAGGCGCTGCCGGCCGGAGGGACAGCGGTCGTCCCGGCCAACGAGCCGTACCTGGAGCCGTACCTCACCAGGACGGACATCGAGGTCTACCGCTTCGGCAAAGGCGGTGACATCTCGCTTTCGTACTTCTCCGCCCACGACGGTCACGCCCGCCTCAAGGTGGCAGCGTTCGGGCGCCCGCTCACCCTCGAGTTCAGCTTTTCTTCGCGCTACAACGCGACGAACGCCCTCGCCGCGCTCGCCGCCTACCATGCGCTCGGCCTTCCCCTCGGGAAAGCGGGCCGCGGCGCGCGCCACGTGCAGCTGTCGCGGCTGCGTGGGGAGGAGGTGGCGCTCCCCGACGGCGGCATCCTCATCAACGACTGCTACAACGCGAACCCGCTCTCGATGGCCGCCGCGCTCGAGCACCTGGCCGAGCGTGCCGGCGACCACCGGAAGGTGGCCGTCCTCGGCGACATGGCCGAGCTGGGTCCCGGCGCGGCGTCCTACCACCGGGAGGTCGGAGCAGCCGCGGCGCGTGCGCGCGTCGACGTACTCCTCGCCGTCGGCCCGCTGGCGCGCGGCTACGTCGAAGGGGCGCGCGGCGTTCCGACAGTCCGGTGGGCGCCCACCGTCGAAGCGGGGCTCACCACCTTGCGCCAGCTCCTACAGCCCGGCGACTGCGTGCTCGTCAAGGGCTCCCGCTCCATGGGCCTCGAGGCGATCGGGGAAGCCGTCGCCGTCGTCCCGGCCCGAAGCTAGTCTCCGCGCGTGGTTCAGGTCCTTCTGGCGGGGCTCATCTCGATGGTCATCTCGATCGTCGCGGGCCCGAAGTTCATCGAGTTCCTGCGGCGCAACGAGTTCGGGCAGCAGATCCGGGAGGAGGGCCCGCAGGGTCACGTCGTGAAGCGGGGCACCCCTGCGATGGGCGGCCTCCTGATCATGCTCGCGATGGCGATCCCCTTCCTCGCTTTCTCGAAGCACACGCTCCCCGCCCTGACGGCCTTCTTCGTCACGCTCGGATGCGCTGCCATCGGCTTTGTGGACGACTGGACGAAGATTGCGCGCCGCCGCTCGCTCGGTCTCGCCGGGCGCTGGAAGCTCGTCTGGCTCGCCGGGATCACCGTGATCGTTGGGCTCGTCGTCTCCGACCGGGGGTTCTCGACGTCGATCTACGTGCCGCTCATCGACATCGACGTGCCGCTTTCCTACGCGTGGTACGTGCTCGCCTTCTTCATCATCGCGGGCGCCGCCAACGGCGTGAACCTGACGGACGGGATCGACGGCCTCGCCGCCGGGACGACCACGATCGCGATCCTCACGTACACGGCGATGAGCCTCGTCGCGGCGCTCACCGCCGTGCGGCGCGGCGCGCCGGCAGATCCGATCGATCTCGACCTCGCCATCCTCGGCGCGAGCCTGATCGGGGCCTCGATCGGGTTCCTCTGGTACAACGCCTTCCCGGCCCAGGTCTTCATGGGCGATACCGGGTCGATGGGGCTCGGCGGCGCGCTCGCCGCCTTCGCGATCATGACGAAGACCGAGCTGCTGCTGCTCCTGATCGGCGGCATTTTCCTCGTCGAGGCCCTGTCCGTGATCCTGCAGGTGCTGAGCTACAAGTGGCTCGGCCGGCGCGTTTTCCTCATGGCGCCGCTACACCACCACTTCGAGATGAAGGCCTGGTCGGAGACCAGGATCACGGTGCGCTTCTGGATCGCCACGGCGATCCTCTGCGCCTGCGGCTTCGTCCTCTACTACGCGTATTTCTCGAACTTCAACAACCTGGCTTCCTAGCCGCGCGCTCGTCCTCGGCCTCGCTCGCTCGGGCGAGGCGGCGGCGCTCGCGCTGGCCCGGCGGAACGCTGCGGTCGTCGGTGTGGATCGCCGCGAGGACGTCGACGCGGGGAGGCTTCGCGAGGCAGGTGTCGAAGTCGTCCTCGGCGCGGACGACCCCGAGCTTCTCGACGGCGTGGACCTGCTCGTGAAAAGCCCAGGCGTACCTCCGGCGGCTCCTCTTGCGGCCGCTGCGCGCGAGCGTGGAATGACAATTTGGAGCGAGGTAGAGCTCGGCTTCCGGCTCCTCGCGAACCCGATCCTGGGCGTCACCGGCACGAACGGCAAGACGACGACGAGCGAGCTCCTGGGCGCGATCTTCCGCGCCGCCGGCAGGGACGTGGCCGTGGCCGGGAACGTCGGGCGCCCGCTGACCGGGCTCGACGGCGCGATCGGCGAGGAGGCCTGGATCGTGTGCGAGCTCTCGAGCTTCCAGCTCGAGGACATCGACACCTTCCGGCCGCAGATCGCCGTCCTCCTCAATCTCGCACCCGACCATCTCGACCGGCACGACACCTTCGACGAGTACCGCGCCGCGAAGCTCCGCATCTTCGGGAATCAGACCGCCGACGACGTCGCGATCGTCCCGCGCGGCTTCGAGCCGATCCCGGGCAAAGCCGAGCGCATCGAGTTCTCCCTCGAGGACACCTTGCCGGCCGAGCCGTCGATTCCCGGCGAGCACAACCGGGAGAACGCCGCCGCGGCGACCGCCGCCGCGCGCGCCGCGGGAATCGCCGACGACGCGATCGCCGCAGGGCTTACCGGCTTCGACGGAGTCCCGCACCGCCTCGAGCTCGTCCGCGAGGTCGGAGGAATCCGCTTCGTGAACGACTCCAAGGCGACGAATCCCGAGGCTGCCGAGCGCGCCCTGTCCGCGTACCCGCCCGGCATCCGGCTCATCCTCGGTGGAAGCCGCAAGGGAATTCCGTTCGCGCGCCTGGCGAAGCGGGCCGCCGCCGCGGGTGTTGCCCAGGCCTACCTCATCGGGGATTCGGCAGACGAGATCGCCGAGTCACTCGCCGCCCAGGGTGTGCGCTTTACGTATTCGCGCGACCTGCCGTCGGCCGTTCGAGACGCCTTCGCGGATGCCGAGGCAGGAGAGGTCGTGCTCCTGTCGCCGGCCTGCGCGAGCTACGACCAGTTCCGCGACTTCGAGGAGCGGGGAGAGCGCTTCCGCGAGCTCGTCGAGGCGCTGTGAAGCGCCCGGCCGGCACGCACCTCGAATACCACCTGCTCGTCCTCGTTACGCTCGGCCTGGTCGCCTTCGGGCTCGTGATGGTCTACAGCGCGAGCTCGGCGCGGGCGCTTCTCTCGTCGGACGCGCCGTCGTACTACCTCAAGCGACAGGCGATCTACGCGCTCATGGGGCTCGTCGCGCTCGTCCTCTTCTCGCGCTTCGACTTCCACCGGCTGCGCCACGTCACGCACCCGCTGCTCGCGGTCACGTTCGCCCTGCTCGTCGCCGTCCTCGCCATCGGCACCGCGGTCAACGGCGCCCGCCGCTGGATCCCGATCGGATTCATGAACTTCCAGCCGTCGGAGCTGGCAAAGCTCGTCCTCGCCCTCTGGACGGCGGCGCTCCTCGCCCGCCGCCCGGCCCCGCGCACCCTCGGCGAGCTGGCCAAGCCGATCGGCGTCGTCGTCGGGCTGGCCTGCGCGCTGATTCTCGTCGAGCCGGACCTCGGAACGGCGATTGCAATCGCGATCATGGTCTCGGCGGTCCTCGTCGTCTCGGGGACGAGCCTGCGGCTGCTCGCCTCAGCCGCCTCGATCGCGGTCGGGATCGTCCTCCTCGCCATCTGGCTCGAGCCCTACCGGCGCGAGCGCATATTCAGCTTCCTCGACCCGTGGCACGACCCCCAGGGAGCCGGCTTCCAGTCCGTGCAGTCGATGATCGCGCTCGGGTCGGGTGGGTTCTTCGGCGTCGGGCTCGGCGAGAGCGTGCAGAAGATCTACTACCTCCCGGAGGCGTCGACCGACATGATCTTCGCGATCGTCGGCGAAGAGCTGGGACTCATCGGCGCGGCCGGGGTCATCACCGCGTTCGCCGTCTTCGCGTACGCCGGGTTCAACGTCGCCCTCCAGTGCCGCGACCCCTTCGGCAAGCGGCTCGCGGCGGGCATCACCGCGCTGATCTGCGGGCAAGCCGCAGTCAACGTGAGCGCCGTCATGGGGATCGCCCCGCTGACCGGAATCCCGCTTCCTTTCGTCTCCTACGGAGGCTCCAGCCTCGTCGTCGGGCTCGCCGCCGTGGGCATCCTCCTTAACATCGCGTCGAACGATGCCGTCGTCCGGGAAACCGAAGTGCCTGATCGCGGCCGGCGGAACCGCCGGACACGTGCTGCCGGCACTCGCCGTCGCCGAGTCGCTTAGGCAGCTCGGCGCGGAGGTCTTCTTCGCGTCGAATGGGGACTCGAGACTGGTGCGCGACGCCGGGTACGACCTCGACGTCTTCGGTGTCGAAGGGTTCCCGCGCGAGCTGAGCATGCGCCTGGCGAAGGCCGTCGGCCGGGCAGCGGCGGCCGTTCCCACATGCGTGCGCATTCTGCGGAAGCGCCGGCCGGACGTCGTTCTCGGCGGAGGTGGGTACGTCGCCGGCCCGATGGTGCTCGCCGCCGGAAGCCTGCGCATCCCGGCCGCGCTGTCCGAGGCGGACGCCCGCTTCGGGCTGGCCAACCGACTCGCCGCTCCGTTCGCCAAGTCGGTCTTCCTCGCGTTTCCGATCGAGGGTCTCGAGCCGCCCAAGTACCAGGTCGTGGGACGGCCGATCCCCGCGCGTTCCCGCACCGTCGACGTCGCGGAGGCCCGCCGTCGCTTCGAGCTGCCGGAGGGACGGCCGGTCGTCCTCGTCTTCGGCGGAAGCCAGGGCGCCCAGCGGCTGAACGAGGCCGCGCTCGAGGCATTCGGGAGCGCGGGTCCTGCCGTGCTCCACCTCGCCGGTGAGCGGGACTACCCGGAGCTCGCCGAGCGGAGCGCGCGCCCGGACTACCACCTGCTCCCGTTCACGGACGACTTCGGCGCCGCGCTCTCGGCCGCCGATCTCGTTGTGGCCCGCGCCGGCGGATCGGTCTGGGAGGTCGCGGCCGCGGGCCGGCCTGCCCTCCTCGTGCCGTACCCGCACGCGACTGCGGATCACCAGACCGAGAACGCCCGCTATTTCGAGCGGGGTGGGGGAGCGGTGGTCGTCCCCGAGCCGGAACTCGATCTCCGTCGACAGGTGGACGAGCTACTGGCCCGCCCTGAGCGCCTGCGGGAGATGGGCGAGGCGATGAAGTCCCTCGCCCGCCCGAACGCCGCCGACGACATCGCAACGGAGCTCCTGCGCCTTGCCTCTTAGCGGGCGAAAGCTCTGGCTCGCCGGGATCGGCGGGGCCGGGATGAGCGGCTACGCGATCCTCGCCAAGGCGTGGGGGGCGGAGGTGAGCGGCTGGGACCGGCGCGAGACGCCGTATCTGGAAGGCGTGCGCGCTGCCGGGATCCCCGTCGAGATCTCGGATGGCCCGCCGGAGCCGCCGGCCGAGGCCGAGGCCTTCGTCTCGACGGCGTTCACCGGGCGCGTGGAAGGGGCGAGCCGCGCCGCGCTGCTCTCCGAGCTGGTCGGCCTCACCGACTCGATCGTCGTCGCGGGCGCACACGGGAAGACGACGACGACCGCGATGATCACCTTCGTCCTCGACCGGCTCGGCCGCGATCCGTCCTTCCTCATCGGCGGTGAGATCCCGCAGCTCGGAGGGAACGCGCGCGCCGGCAGCGGCTGGCTCGTGGTCGAGGGGGACGAATCGGACCGAAGCGTTTTCACGCTGCCGGCAACCGTCGCCGTTGTGACCAACGTGGAGCTCGACCATCACACGACCTTCGGCTCGGACGCCGAGCTCCAGGAAGCGTTCGAGGAGTGGACCAGCGGGATCGAGACCGTCATCCGGGGAGGAGACCTCCAGCCCGTCGAGTTCGAGCTCGCTGTCCCCGGCGAGCACAACCGGCTGAACGCAGCCGCCGCGCTGGCGGCCCTGGAGGCGATCGACGTGCCGCGCGCGGAGGCGGAGCCGGTGCTCGCCGAGTTCACGGGTGCGCATCGCCGCTTCGAGCTTCGTGCCGACGTGAACCGCATCCGGCTCTACGACGACTACGGCCACCATCCGGCGGAGATCGCCGCCACGCTCGCCACCGCGCGGGAGCTCGTGACCGGAGGCCGCGTGCTCGCGCTCTTCCAGCCGCACCTCTACTCGAGGACCCTGCACCTGACGGACGAGCTCGCCGCAGCGCTGGCCCGCGCCGACATCGCGTGCGTCACCGAGATCTACCCCGCACGTGAGGAGCCGATCACCGGAGTGAGCGGCAAGCTCGTCGTCGACCGGCTGTCCGAGCTGAGGCCGGGGATGCGGGTGGGCTGGGCGCCCTCTCTCCCTGACGCGGCCGTGCTCGTCGCCTCCCTCGCCCGTCCCGGTGATCTCGTGCTGACCGTCGGCGCCGGCGACGTCGACTCCGCGCTGCCGCTCATCGAGGAGGCCCTGCGGTGAATCTGCGCGAGGACGTGCTCCTTTCGAAGTACACGACGCTCGGCACCGGGGGGCCCGCCCATCGGCTCGGCGATCCGGAGACGCTCGACGAGCTCGTAGAGATGCTCGCCTGGGCGCGAGACGAGGGCCTGCCGGTCGCTGCGGTGGGCCTCGGGTCGAATCTGCTCGCCGCGGACGAGGGCTACCCGGGCCTCGTCGTCAAGCTGGGAGGGGAGCTCGGCTCCGCGCGGGTCGAGGACGGGCTTCTGCTGGCAGGAGGCGGAGCACCGCTTGCCGTGTGCCTGCACCGTGCGCGGGCGGGCGAGCTGGGGGGTCTCGAGTTCGTCTGTGCCATCCCGGGAACTGTCGGCGGCGGAGTGAAGATGAATGCCGGCGCCTACGGCGGCGACATCGCGTCCGTGCTCGTCCGCGCGCAGGTCGCTCACGCGGAAGGCACCGACTGGTACTCGCCCACGGAGCTCGGTCTCAGCTACCGGCGCTCGGCGCTCGAGCCGGGCCAGATCGTGGCGGCAGCGGAGTTCCACGGCGTGCCGCGTCCCGAGGCGGAGATCAAGGAGATCGTCGCCGGGATGCAGAAGCAGCGGAAGGACGCCCAGCCGACGAACAAGCGCACCTTCGGCAGCGTGTTCAAGAACCCCGAGCACGAGCTGACCGCGGGCCGGATGCTCGAGGCCTGCGGGCTCCGCGGGTTCCGCATCGGAGGCGCACAGATCTCGCCCAAGCACGCGAACTTCGTCGAGAACGCGGGCGAGGCGCGCTCGGAGGATGCGGTCGCCCTGATCGCCGAGGCCCGGCGGCGGGCGCGCGAGCAGTTCGGCGTCATCCTCGAGCCCGAGGTCCAGCTCCTCGGCGCCGTCGAGATCCCTCCCCTCGGGTAGGACGGCAGGTCGTCGCGCCGAACTGTCGGGTATGGCCCGGCAACCGGCTCTCGCTCTCGCGCGCCCGCGGATCGTTCCCGTGCTGTCGGGACGATGGCGGCGCGCCGCTATCGTCGGAGCGTGCATCGTGTCGGCGCTCGGGCTGCTCTACCTCGGGGCCCGAGAGACGCCGGTCTTCGCGCTGCAGACAGTCGAGGTCGAAGGCGCCCCCGCCAAGGTGCGCCAGTCGGTCCTACAAACGCTCGAGGAGTCCCATGGAACGAGCCTCGTCTCCCTGAACGGCGATGCGGTGGTCCGCCGCCTGGAAGCCCTGCCGTCGGTGCAGTCGGTCACTTACGACCGCGCGTTTCCCCACACGTTGCGTCTCGAGGTCGTGCCGGAGAAGCCGGTCGCCGTTCTCGACCAGGGATTCGCTCGCTGGGTGACCTCGGTTCGCGGCCGCATCATCAGCCGGACGACCGCGGACGAGAGCCCCGACTTGCCGCGCATCCGGTACGACTCGGACGCGGCGCTCGCGGCGGGACAGTTCGTCTCCGACGACGGGATCAAGACGGTCCTCGCCGCGCTCGCAGAGGCGCCGCGGCGGATGCTGCTCCCGATCCACCAGGGGCGCTTCGAAGACGGACAGCTGACGTTCGTGCTGGCGGGCGAAGGGGGCTCGCGGCCGCTCCTGCTCCTCGGCGAGCCGGTCGACGTCGGGACAAAACTGCGCGTCGCGGCCCTCGTTCTGCGCAAGCTCGACTTCGAGGAACGGGCTGCGCTCGCGTACCTCGACGTCACGCTGCCGGACCGACCCGTGGCCTCGACCAACCCTCTAGTCTCAGGTTGAGGGTTAGAGTTTATTCGCTTCTTCCCTGCAAATACCGGTTTGACATCGTCCCGGAGCGGACGTACTCTCAGGCCCACGCTCAAGATGAGCTTGAGGTAACGAGGAGAGGAACTTGAGGTGAGAGACCAGTCCGGGAGCTATCTCGCCGTCATCAAGGTCGTCGGTGCCGGCGGCGGCGGAACGAACGCCGTGAACAGGATGATCGAGGCAGGCCTGCGTGGCTGCGAGTTCGTCGCGGTGAACACCGACGCGCAGGCGCTGCTCATGTCGGAGGCGGAGCAGAAGCTCCACATCGGCACCCATCGCACGCGCGGGCTCGGCGCCGGCGCCGATCCCGAGGTCGGCGAGGAGGCCGCGCTCGAGTCGAAGGACGAGATCAAGGAAGCCCTCAAGGGCGCGGACATGGTCTTCATCACCGCGGGTGAGGGTGGCGGCACGGGTACGGGCGCCGCACCTGTGATCGCCCAGATCGCCCGGGAGGACCTCAAGGCTCTCACCGTGGCTGTCGTCACGCGGCCGTTCAACTTCGAAGGCCGCAAGCGCGCCGAGCAGGCTCAGGCCGGGATCGCGAAGCTCCGCGAGCAGGTCGACACGGTGATCATCATCCCGAACGACCGGCTCCTGCAGGTGGTCGAGAAGCGCACCTCCGTCGTCGAGGCCTTTCGGATGGCCGACGAGGTGCTCCGGCAGGGCGTCCAGGGCATCACCGACCTGATCACCGTCCCCGGCCTCGTCAACCTCGACTTCGCCGACGTGCGCACGATCATGACCGACGCCGGTTCCGCCCTCATGGGCATCGGCGAAGCCGAAGGCGAGAACCGCGCGGCCGAGGCTGCGCGCGCCGCGGTCTCCTCGCCGCTCCTCGAGGCTTCCGTCGAAGGCGCGACCGGGATTCTCCTCAACATCACGGGCGGCTCGGACCTCGGCCTCTTCGAGGTGAACGAGGCCGCGGAGGTCGTGACCGGCGCCGCCGATCTGAACGCGAACGTCATCTTCGGCGCCGTGATCGACGAGGCCATGCACGGGAAGGTGAGGGTGACCGTCATCGCCACGGGTTTCGACCGGGCGCTTCGTCGTGAGCGGCGCGAGCGCGAGGATCTCGAGCTCGACCGCGAGCGGGAGCCCGTGAGCGGCGGCTTCGACGTTCCCGCGGACGTGCTCGAAGTGCCGTCCTTCCTGCGCCGCCGGTAGCACCTGCCATACGCTCGGCGGTCGATGCGACCGCCGCGCGAGCCGTTTCGGATCAAGATGGTCGAGCCCATCCGCTCGACCACGCGCGCCGAGCGTGAGCGGGCGCTCGAGAGCGCGGGCTGGAACCTCTTCCGGGTCGCGGCGCGCGACGTCGAGCTCGACCTGCTGACGGACTCCGGCACCGGCGCAATGAGCCAGGCGCAATGGGCCGCGCTCATCCAGGGGGACGAGTCCTACGCCGGCTCGCGGAGCTTCGACAGCCTGCGGGACGCGGTCAACGACGTCCTCGGCTTCCCGCTCGTCGTTCCCGCGCACCAGGGTCGCGGAGCGGAGAGCGTGTTCTTCGGCGCCGTCATCGACCCGGGCGAGATCGTCCCGTCGAACGCGCACTTCGACACGACGCGCGCGCACATCGAGGTCAGGGACGGGATCGCCCTCGACCTGCCCGTGCCCGCCGCGCTCGACCCCGACCTCGACGTCCCGTTCAAGGGCGACATGGACACCGAGCGGCTCGAGGAGCTCCTCGACGAGGAGGACGGCGAGCGCGTCTCGATCGTGATGCTCACGCTGACGAACAACGCGGGCGGGGGCCAACCCGTCTCCATGGCGAACATCCGCGACGTGGCCCGCATCGCCCGCGAGCACTCGAAGAAGCTCGTCCTCGACATCGCGCGCTTCGCCGAGAACGCCTGGTTCATCCGCGAGCGCGAGGAGGGTTACGCGGATCACGCGCTCCCCGACATCGTCCGGGAGATGCTCGGCGAGGCGGACGGCGTCCTCATGAGCGCCAAGAAAGACGCGATCGCGAACATCGGCGGCTTCGTCGCCATCCGCGACGACGAGGTCTTCTTCGAGCGGCTGCAGGCGCGCGGGATCGTGTTCGAAGGCTTCCCCACCTACGGCGGGCTCGCCGGCCGCGACCTCGAGGCGATCGCCGCGGGCCTGCGCGAGGTCCTCGACGAGGACTACCTCCGCCACCGGATCGAGCAGGTCGCCTACCTCGGCGCTGTGCTCGAGGAGCAGGGCGCTGCGCTCCTCAAGCCCGTCGGAGGACACGCCGTCTACCTGAACGCGGGCCGAATGCTTCCCGACGTTCCCGCCGAGCAGTTCCCGGCCCAGGCGCTCACGTGCGCTCTCTACCTCGCCGGCGCCGTGCGCGGAGTCGAGATCGGCTCGGCCATGGCCGGTCGCGACCCCGCGACGGGCGAGAACCGCGTGCCCGCGCTGGAGCTCGTCCGTCTCGCCGTGCCGCGACGCGTCTACAGCTCGCGCCAGCTCGAGCAGGCGGGTGACGCGGCGGCGGAGATCGTCGCCGACCCGAGTGTCGTCCCCGGCCTCGAGATGACGTCGGAAGCCCCGGTCCTGCGCCACTTCACGGCCCGCTTCAGGCCGTTGCGTTAGCGATAGGATCCGCCCCGGTGCAGACGCTCCGGCGCACGCCTCTGTACGAGCGCCACGCCGCTCTCGGCGCGCGCCTCGTTCCCTTTGCCGGCTGGGAGATGCCGGTGCAGTACACGTCCATCGTGGGCGAGCACCGCGCGGTGCGAACGTCGGCCGGCGTCTTCGACGTCTCGCACATGGGCCAGCTCTCGATCGCCGGCGACGGCGCCCACGACTACCTCCAGGCCCGCCTCTCGAACGACCTCGACAAGGCGAGCGACGGGGAGGCGCAATACACCCTGCTCACGAACGGGCAGGGCGGGATCGTCGACGACCTCATCGCCTACCGGCGTGGCACGGATGACTACCTCCTCGTGGTCAACGCCTCGAACGTGGAGCCCGACCACGCGGCGCTGTCCGAGACGGAGGACGTCTCGTCGGATTGGGCGCTGCTGGCGGTGCAGGGGCCGGAAGCCCTGCCGCGGCTGGGGATCGACGTCGCGCCGTTCACCTTCCACGAGGGCGACGTGCTCGGCGTCCACTGCCTGATCGCCGGCACCGGCTACACGGGCGAGCGGGGCTGCGAGCTCGGATGCGCCCCCGACGACGCGGTGCGGCTCTGGGACGCGATCCTCGACGCCGGCATCGTCCCGTGTGGCCTCGGCGCGCGCGACACGCTCCGGCTCGAGGTGTGCTACCCGCTGCACGGGAACGACATCTCGCCCGACCGAACGCCGATCGAGGCCGGCCTCGGCTGGGCGTGCGCCCTGGACAAGGAGTTCACCGGCGTCGCGGTGCTGCGCGAGCAGAAAGAGCAGGGAACCGCCGAGAGGCTCGCCGCCTTCGTCATGGACGACAAGGGGATTCCCCGCCAAGGGATGGCGATCCACGAGGGCGGCTCCGTGACGTCGGGCACGCTCTCACCGATGCTCGACCAGGGCATCGGCCTCGCCTACGTGAGCGCGGAGCTGGCCGCGCCCGAGACGAAGGTGACCGTCGACCTCCGCGGGAGGCCCCGCGCTGCTCATATCGTGAAGAAGCCGATCTACAAACGGGAGGAGTAATTGGCTGCCGACGAGTCGTATCCGGAAGATCTGAGGTACCACCGCGAGCACGACTGGGCGCGTGTCGACGGCGACACCGCCACCGTCGGCATCACGTGGTACGCCCAGGACGCCCTTGGCGAGCTCGTCCACTTCGAGCCGCCCGAGGAGGGTGCCTCGGTCGCCGCCGACGAGAGCTACGGCGAGGTCGAGTCCGTCAAGGCCGTGTCGGATCTCATCTCTCCGCTCTCCGGCGAGGTCGTCGAGGTGAACCAGCTCGTCCTCGAGGAGCCGGAGAAAGTCAACGACGACCCGTACGGAGCCGGCTGGCTGATCAAGATCCGGCTCAGCGACCCGGACGAGGCGGACGGCCTCCTCGACGTGGCCGCCTACAAGGCGCTCCTCGAAGAGCAGTAGCGTGCGCTACCTCTCGCTCACGGACTCCGACCAGGAGGCGATGCTTGCCGCCATCGGGGTCTCGTCGATCGAAGAGCTCTTCAAGGACATCCCCGAAGGCGTCCGCTTCGATCGGCCGCTCGACCTCGAGCCCGCGCTTTCGGAGCCGGAGCTCGTCGCCCACCTGGAGGAGCTCGCCGGCAAGAACGTCCACACGGGCCGTGAGCTCTCGTTTCTCGGCGCGGGCATCTGCGACCACTACGTGCCTGCGATCGTCGACGCGATCCTCGCGCGCGGCGAGTTCCTGACCGCGTACACGCCGTACCAGCCCGAGATGAGCCAGGGCGTTCTGCAGGCGATCTTCGAGTACCAGACCGCGATCTGCGAGCTCACCGGCATGGACGTCTCGAACGCGTCGGGGTACGACGGGACCACCGTCGCGGCGGACGCCTGCTACGTCGCGAAGCACGCGACCGGGCGGAACAAGGTCGTCCTCGCGGAGACGCTCAACCCGCAGGTGCGTCAGGTCGTGAAGACGTACGCGCCTGGGTTCGGCCTCGAGGTCGTCGAGGTCCCCCACGCGGACGGCGTCACGGACCCGGACGACCTGCGCAAGGCAGCCGAGGGCGCAGCCTGCGTCGTCTTCCAGCAGCCCAACTTCTTCGGCTGTCTCGAGCCGGCGCCCGAGCTGGCCGCAGCCGCCAACGACGCCGAGGCGCTAGCGGTGGCGCACGTCGACCCGGTATCGCTCGGCGTCCTCGAGGCGCCCGGCCGCTACGGCTGCGCGATCGCGATCGGCGAAGGCCAGGCTGCCGGCAACTACCAGTCCTACGGCGGGCCGCACTACGGGTTCATCGCCATGCGCTCGGACTTCATCCGCCGCATGCCGGGCCGAATCGTCGGCGAGACGACCGACACCGCGGGTGAACGCGGCTATGTCCTCACCCTGCAGACCCGTGAGCAGCACATCCGACGAGAGAAGGCGACCTCCAACATCACCACCAACCAGACGCTCCTCGCCCTCGCCGGGCTGGCGCACCTCTCGTGGCTGGGCCCGCAGGGACTGCGCGAGCTGGGGGAGACCTGCATGAGCCTCGCGGCCTATGCGAAGGATCGACTAGGGCTTCCACTGGTGTTTCCTGAAAGGACAACGTTCAAGGAGTTTGC
>JBKPRJ010000046.1:0-48126 GCA_046734455.1 Actinomycetota bacterium
CCGGCGAGTCCTACGACAACACGTCGACGCTCGGCGCGAACACCTGGCGCCACGTGGCCTTCATCGAACAGCGCAAGCCTCTGCGTGTCCACAACGGCCATGCCCCGGGGTCAGACCCCGGGACCGGTCCGGAAGGGACAGTAGGCCGCATGGAGAGCGGGGTCGCGCCACCGCGGGTCGAAGACGTTCTCGGCTCTTTCGGCCATGCCCCGGGGTCAGACCCCGGTGTCTCTTTGGGCCATGGTCCGGAGTCGGCCTTGGAGACCGAGGCGCCGCTCTTCGTCGACGACGGAGACGGGACGCTCCGCTGGCTCATGAGCTCGGACGTCTGCAAGCACTGCACCGAGGCCGGCTGCCTCGACGTGTGCCCGACGGGGGCGCTCTTCCGCACCGAGTTCGCCACCGTCGTCGTCCAGGAGGACGTCTGCAACGGTTGCGGGTACTGCGTGCCCGCCTGCCCCTTCGGCGTTCTCGACAAGCGCCACCTCCCCGAGAGCTCGGGCGATCCTCCGGGGCCGTCCCTGCTCGGCACGAAGGAGGACGGGCGCGTCTGGAAGTGCACGCTCTGCTACGACCGGCTGAAGGACGGCCACGAGCCTGCGTGCGCGAAGGCGTGTCCCACCAATTCGATCCAGTTCGGCCCGCTCGACGAGCTGCGCGCCCGCGCCGACGAGCGCCTGGCGAAGCTCCAGGACGAGGGCTGGAACGGTGCGCAGCTCTACGGGGAGAGCCCGGACGACGGCGTCGGCGGCTTCGGCGCCTTCTTCCTGCTGCTCGACGAGCCCGAGGTCTACGGTCTGCCGCCCGACCCTGTCGTCCCCACGCGGAAGCTCGGCGAGATGTGGGCCGCCGCGGGCCTTGCCGCCGGCGCGCTTGCGGTTGGCGTGATCGGGGCATTCCTGGGGGGAAGCCGATGACGAGCGTGCGGGAACCCCCTCAGCGGCAGGCCTCGCCGACGAAGGCAGGCACCGAGATGCAGTCCTACTACGGGCGGCCGATTCTCAAGGAGCCGGTGTGGACATGGGAGATCCCCGTGTACTTCTTCTTCGGCGGCCTGGCCGGTGCCTCGTCCACGCTCTCCCTCGTCGCGCGTGCGGCCGGGAACCAGCCGCTGGCCCGCGCGACGACCTACATCTCCGCCGCGGGCGACGCGGTGAGCCCCGTGTTCCTCATCTCGGACCTCGGCCGCCCCGAACGCTTCCTGAACATGTTCCGCGTCTTCAAGGTCACCTCGCCGATGAGCGTCGGGAGCTGGGTGCTCGGCGCGAGCGGGACGGCCAACGGTTTCGCGGCCGCCTGCGAGCTGCTGGGCATCCTGCCCCGGCTCCGCATCGTCGCGGAGACGGTGAGCGCCGTGCTCGGCCCGCTGCTCTCGACCTACACGGGAACCCTCGTCGCGGACACGTCGATTCCGGTGTGGCACGAGGCCCGCCGGGAGCTTCCGTTCGTCTTCGCCGGGAGCTCGGCGGCAAGTGCGGGCGCCGCTGCGATCCTCTTCGTGCCGCCTCGCGACGCGGGCCCGGCACGGCGGCTCCTCCTGGTCGGCGCGGCGATCGAGGGCGCCGGCATGAAGTACATGGAGGAGAAGCTCGGCTTCGCCGGTGAGCCTTACAAGAAGGGAACGGCCGGCCGCCTCGCCAAGGCCGCGCGCGCGCTCACGGTCGCCGGCGCGGCCGTGACGGCGGTCGCCGGGCGCAAGCGGGCCGGAGCGGCAGCCGGTGCGGTGCTCGTCCTTGCCGGCGGCATGTGCCTGCGCTGGTCGGTCTACAAGGCAGGGTTCCAGTCGGCCCGCGATCCGCGCTACACGGTGGAGCTCCAGCGCCGGCGCCTGGAGAGCGCTCGGGATTGAGTCGAACGAAGCGGCAGTGGGGTGGGGTCGCCGCCCTCGCCCCTCTCGCGCTGCTTCTCCTCGCCGGGTGCGAGAACGACCAGCAGTCCGTTCTCGACCCGGTCTCGCACCCGGCGCGCGACATCGAGTCGCTCTGGTGGTGGATGCTCGCTGGGGCCGCCGTCATCTTTCTCGGCGCCGTCGGGCTGCTCGGACTCGCCTGGATCGGCCGCAGCCGCAAGGGCATGCCGGTCTTCGGGGAGAACGAGGGAGTCGCACGGGGCTTCGTCGTCCTCTTCGGGATCCTCATTCCGATCGTCACGCTGATCGCGCTCTTCGCGGTCGGGAACGTCTTCGTCCTGCCGGTCACGCAGGCCCCGGCCGCGGGCTCGACGCAGCTCACCGTCGAGGTGACCGGCCACCAGTGGTGGTGGGAGGTGCGCTACCCGGGGACGAAGGCGGTCACCGCCAACGAGATCCACATCCCGGTGTCGACGCGCGTCCTCCTCGTCGGGCGAAGCGCGGACGTGATTCACAGCTTCTGGGCGCCGAACCTGAACCGGAAGATCGACGTCATCCCGGGTCGTGAGAACCGGATCCTGCTCTACTCGGACCGGGTCGGGCGGTTCCGTGGGCAGTGCTCGGAATTCTGCGGCCTCCAGCACGCGCACATGGGACTCTACGTCTACGTCGAGCCAAGGGCCGACTTTGACGCGTGGCTGCAACGGATCTCGCAGCCGGCGGCAGCGCCCTCGGGCTCGGAGGCCCAGCACGGCCGTGCCCTCTTCACCTCGATGCCGTGCGCCGGCTGTCACACGATTCGCGGCACCTCGGCTGCGGGCAGGCTTGGCCCCGACCTCACCCATGTCGCCTCCCGCGAGACTCTGGCCGCGCTCACGATCCCGAACAACCGCGGCTACCTGGCGAGCTGGATCGCCGATCCCCAGCACTTCAAGCCGGGAAACCGGATGCCCGGTTTGCATCTCGAGGGATCCGAGCTCGAGGCCCTCGTCGCCTACCTGGAGGGACTGAGGTAATGGCGATCGAGGCCGGAACCGCTGCCCGGGCGCGCATCGACCGCCTCGAGCGCGTCTGGCTCGAGCGCCCCGGCGTGCTCGGCTGGCTGACCACAACGGACCACAAGCGGATCGGGCTCCTCTACTTCTTCACGTCGCTCTTCTTCTTCGCCGCCGGCGGGGTTGAGGCGCTCCTCATCCGCTCGCAGCTCCTCGTCCCCAACGAGACCCTCGTCAGCCCGGGCGCCTTCAACCAGCTCTTCACGATGCACGGGCTCACGATGATCTTCCTCTTCGTGATCCCGATGTCCACCGGGGCGTTCGGGAACTACCTGCTGCCGCTCATGATCGGCGCGCGGGACATGGCCTTCCCGCGCATGAACGCCTTCAGTTTCTGGGCGTTTCTCTGCTCGGGGATCTTCATCTACATCGGCCTCTTCATGGGCAACGCGCCCGATGCCGGGTGGTTCAACTACGTCCCGCTCGCCGGCAAGCAGTTCAGCCCCGGCGTGAACATCGACTTCTACGGCCTCGGGCTCATCTTCAACAGCGTCTCGACCACCGTCGCGGCGATCAACTTCATCGTCACGATCTTCAAGCTGCGCGCGCCGGGGATGTCGATCAACCGGATGCCGCTCTTCTGCTTCGCGTTCCTGGCCGTCTCGTTCGCGCTGCTCTTCGCGATGCCGCCGCTGAACACGGCGCTCGTCTTTCTCGAGCTCGACCGCCTCGCCGGCTTCGACTTCTTCAACATCGGCTCGGGCGGCGCCCCGCTCCTGTGGCAGCACCTCTTCTGGCTCTTCGGCCATCCCGAGGTCTACATCATCATCCTGCCCGCGTTCGGGATCGCGACGGCGATCATCCCGACCTTCACGCGGCGGAGGATGGTCGCCTTTCCGCTCGTCGCGCTCGCCGAGATCCTCGTCGCCTTCATCGGCTTCGGCGTCTGGGTGCACCACATGTTCGCGGTCGGGCTCGCGACGATCACGATGGTCTACTTCGCAGCGGCGAGCCTCATCATCGTCATCCCGAGCGCGATTCAGCTCTTCGCCTGGATCACGACGATGGTCACGGGGACGCCGCGCTTCAAGACGCCGCTCCTCTGGATCGTCGGCTTCATCACCTTCTTCATCGTCGGCGGCCTCTCGGGCATCTCGTTCGCCGTCATCCCCTTCGACCAGCAGCTGACCGATACGTACTTCGTCGTCGCACACTTCCACTTCGTGATCTTCGGGGCGGCGGTCTTCCCGATCCTCGGGGGGATGTACTACTGGTTCCCGAAGGTGACGGGCCGGATGTACCACGAGGGCCTCGGCCAGCTCTCGTTCTGGCTCACCTTCTTCGGGACCGCCCTCACGTTCTTCCCGATGCACATCCTCGGCCTCTTGGGGATGCCGCGGCGCGAGTACACCTACCCGGACGGCCTCGGCTGGCAGGTCTACAACGTCATCGAGACAGCGGGCTCCTATGTCCTGGCTGCGGGTCTCCTGCTCGTGGCTGCGAACCTCGGCGTGAGCCTCTTCCGCGGCCGTCTCGCCGGGAACGACCCGTGGGGTGGAGACACGCTGGAGTGGTCGACGACGTCGCCTCCGCCGCCCTACAACTACCCGGTCATCCCGGTGGTGACGAGCCCGTATCCGATGTGGGATCTCGCCGACAGGGAGGCGGACGCAGGGCGGCTCGAGCGCGGTGAGCTCACGCTCGAAGGCGGACACGAGACGATTGGCTCATCCGTCCTCGACGCCGAGCCCGTCGAGGTGCTGGAGATGCCCGCCGAGTCGCCCTGGCCGATCCTGCTCGCGCTCATGCTGGCCGGCGCATTCGCGCTCGTGCTCACGACGCACTACGGCTCGGCGCTCGTCTTCGTCGGCCTCGCAGCGGTCGTCCTCGCCGCGTGGCATTGGCAGGAGCCGGAAGAGGCATGAGCACGGCACTCACTCCTCGGCGCGGGACGCTCCCGAACGGTGTTTGGGCGATCGCGCTCGTGATCGCGACAGAGGGCGCGTTCCTCGGCTGCCTGATCGCCTCCTACCTCTTCCTCGCCACACGCGTCCCGGAGTGGCCGCCGCCCGGAGTCCCCGAGCCCCGGGTCCTCGCGCCTGTGCTCCTGACGGCGCTTCTCGTGCTCACCGCGGCTCTCGTCTTCGCAGCCTCCTCCCTCGCGCGGGGCGGACGGGCGCACGCCGCCTGGGTGCTCATCTTCGTCGCATTTCTGCTCCAGGCCGAGTACCTCGGCGCGCAGATCTACTTCTTTCACGACGACCTGAGCCAGTTCAGTCCGACCGGGAGCGCATACGGATCGGCGTACTTCGCGCTTCTCGGAGCCCACCACGCGCACGTCGCCGCGGGTCTTCTGCTCGACGTCTGGCTCCTGCTCCGCCTCCTCGGCGGGCTGACGCCCTACCGGGCGACGGCGGTCCGGATTGCAGCCTGGTACTGGGTCTTCGTCGCGGGGATGGGCGTCCTCGTCACCCTGACCGTGATCTCGCCGGCGCTATGAGAGTCGACCCGACAGGCGTCGTCGGACGGCTTCTCTCCTGGTACGGGCTCCTCGGCGCGCCGTTCGCGTGGACGGTCTTCCACGTCGGCGGAGTGGGGATCGCGACCGGGGCCTGCAGCCCGTTCGGCATTCGCGGGGGAGGAGACGTGCAGCCCGCCACGCTCGCGCTGACGTTCGGCACCCTCGCCGTCGCCGTGGGAGGGCTCGTGGCCGCGCTCGTCGTCTTCGTCTCCACGCGCGGGGTGGACGAGGAGGGCGCGCCGCCGCTCGGGCGCATCCATTTCCTGTCCGTTATCGGGCTCGCCATCGCGCCGCTCTTCATCGCCATCATCCTCATGGCCGGACTCGGCGGCACCGCACTCGGATGCGAGCAGGGATGAGGCGCGCCGCCCTCATCGGCCTAGCGGTTCTGGTGCTCGGGCTCCCGACGGGTACGAGCGCGCAGGAGCCGAAGACGAGCATGGAGTTCCCGCCCGGAACTCCGCTCGTCCGCCAGGGCTTTTACCTCTACTCGCAGAACTGCGCGAGCTGTCACGGCGACCGTGGAGAGGGGGTCGTCCCGCCCGACACCCAGGAGGCGCCGGGGCCGACCACAGCAATGGGACCCGGGATCGCCGGCGTGGGGGCGGGGACCGTCGATTTCTACCTCCGCACCGGCTACATGCCGCTGGAAAAGGCGGGCGACCAGCCGCAGCGGAACCCGAACTTCTTCGACGACCACGAGATCGACGCCCTGATCGCCTACGTCGCCTCGCTCGGGCCCGGCCTCCCGATCCCGGAACCGCAGCCCGAGAACGGAAACCTTTCCGAGGGGCTGGCCCTCTTCCGCGAGCACTGCGCCGGCTGCCACCAGATCGCCGCCCAGGGCGGCTACGTCACGGGCGCCATCCCTCCGCCACTCGGACGGTCGACGCCGGTTCAGATCGCGGAGGCCGTGCGCATCGGGCCCTACGTCATGCCGAGGTTCTCGGAGAAGCGGATCTCCGACGCCGAGCTCGACTCGCTCATCGCCTACGTCCAGTACGCGAAGAGCCCGAGCGACCCCGGCGGCTGGTCGATCGGCCACGTCGGCCCGGTGCCCGAAGGAATGGTGACGTGGTTCCTCGCGGCCACCTTCCTGGTCGGCACCTGCGTCCTCATCGGAAAGAAGCTGCGGCGGTGAGCCGCGTCCGCGACTGGTTCGTGTCGGGGGCCGTTCTCCTGCTCGGCCGCGGCAAGAAGCGCCCGCGCGCGCCCGAGCGGGGCCGAATCGTGCCGCTCGAGCCGCCCAGCCCGCGCGCCGAGCTGGCCGTCGTCGGGCTGCTCTTCGCGGCCGCGCTCTTCGCCGTCGCCTTCATCGTCGTGTACGCGCTCGACCGTCTTTCGCACCAGACGCAGTTCCTCGGTCTGGCGCTCGGGCTTTCGCTTGCGTGCCTGGCGGCCGCGCTCATCGTCGTCGCGAAGCGCCTCGTCCCGGAGGAGCAGCTGGAGGAGGACTACACGGTGGCCCATCCGGCCGCGTCGGACAAGGTGGCACAGCTCATCGAGGAGAGCGACGACCGCTTCACGCGCAAGCGCCTGATCGTGGTCGCCGCCGGCGCGGCCGGGAGCGCTCTCGGCCTCGCCGCGATCACGCCCGCGCTCTCGCTCGGGCCGGCACTCGACCCGAGCGTCCTGCGCCGGACTCCGTGGCAGGCCGGCCGGCGGCTCGTCGACGAGCGGGGCCGCCCGCTGCGCGCCGACGACATCGAGTTCAAGACGTTCTACACGGCGTTCCCCGAGCGGGCCGACAGGGAAGAGGTCGGCGCGCCGCTTGTCGTCGTCCGCCTCGACCCTGCCGCGCTTGCGCTTCCGCAGGGACGGGACGGCTGGGCGCCGGACGGCATCCTCGCCTACTCGAAGATCTGCACGCATGCGGGCTGCGCCGTGGCGCTCTTCCGCACGCCGCTCTTCCCGCCGGCCGAGCCGAAACCGGCGCTCGTCTGCCCCTGCCACTACTCGACCTTCGACCCGGCCGCGGGAGGCGCTGTCCTCTTCGGCCCCGCCGGGCGGCCGCTTCCCCAGCTGCCTCTGCGGATCGGCTCCGGCGGCGTCCTCGAGGCCGCGGGCAACTTCTCCGGCCCCGTCGGCCCGTCCTGGTGGGGAGTCCGCATGGGGGAGGCGACGTGATCCGCGGCCTCGTCCACCGGCTCGACGAGCGAACCGCGAGCTCGCCTTTCCTCAAGAAGGCGCTGCGCTACGTCTTCCCGGACCACTGGTCGTTCCTGCTCGGCGAGGTCGCGCTCTACGCCTTCATCGTCCTGGTCGCCACGGGGATCTACCTGACGTTCTTCTTCGTGCCGAGCACGAACGTCGTCGTCTACCACGGCGAGTACGCGCCGCTCCAGGGCCAGGAGATGACGGAGGCCTATCGCTCGGTCCTCGACATCTCCCTCAGGGTGAAAGCCGGGCTGCTCATCCGGCAGACACACCACTGGGCGGCGAACGTCTTCGTCGCCGCGATCGTCATCCACATGCTCCGGATCTTCTTCACCGGCGCCTTCCGGAAGCCGCGTGAGCTCACGTATCTGATCGGCGTGCTCATGCTCTTTCTCGCGCTGCTCGAGGGCTACGTCGGCTACTCCCTCGCCGACGACCTCCTCTCCGGGATGGGCCTCGCCATCGGCTACTCGGTCGCGATGTCGCTCCCGCTGGTCGGGGCCAACCTCGCGATGCTGATCTGGGGCGGGCCCTTCCCGGGCGACCCATCTTTCTGGCCGCGGATGTACATCGCCCATGTCCTCATCTTCCCGGTGCTCATCGGGACCCTTCTGACCGCGCACCTCGTCCTCGTGGCGTCGAGGCACCACACGCAGTTCCGGGAACGCTGGACGACGGAGAAACGGGTGCGGGGGACGCCGATGTTCCCGGGCCAGGCGCCACGCTCGCTTGGGCTCATGGCCGCCGTGGCGGCGCTGCTCTTCCTCCTCGGCGGCCTCATCCAGATCAACCCCATTTGGCTCTGGGGGCCGTACCACGTCTCCGATGCGACGAACGGCGCGCAACCGGACTGGTACCTCGGCTGGCTCATCGGCGCGCTGCGCCTGACGCCGGGCTTCGACGTCACGATCGGGGACTACACCCTCATCCCGAACCCATTCTGGGGCGGAGCGCTCTTCCCGTTGATCGTCTTCCTCTTCCTCGTCTCCTGGCCGTTCCTCGAGCGCAGGGTGACCGGCGACCGCGCGTTCCACAATCTGCTCGACCGCCCGCGGGATGCGCCCTGGAGGACCGCGATCGGCGCGGCCTTCATTACCTGGGTCTTCCTCGTCTTCCTCGCCGGCGCGGCCGACCGGGCGTCCGTGTTCTTCGGCCTCAGCTACACGGCGCAGATCTGGGCGTTCCGCGTGCTCATCTGGGTGATTCCGCTCCTTGTCCTCTTCGCGACGAAGCGGGCCTGCGAGGAGCTCCTGCGAATCGAGCGTGCCGAGACCGTGCGGCACGCTGCCGAAGCCGAGACCTAGACCGCCGGCTCGGCCTCGGCGATCGAGCGCAGGACCAGCCAGGCGAAGACGGTGATCGTGACCACGGCGCCCTCCGCGAGCATGATCGCTCCGCCCAGCTGCTGGTCGGCGACCGGCGAGAGCCCCCAGGTTCGCGGGGCGGACGAATAGCGGTCGTAGACGACGTCGTTCGCCCAGAGGAAGACGTTGCCGAGCGCCGTGCCGGCCAGACCGACTCCCACGACGGCGCCGATCTTCCATGCGAAGGAGGCCGTTCCCTCGAGCACGGCGCCCCAGAGGAGGAACCCCGCGGCGAAGAAGCAGGCGTGCTGGAGCTGGTGGAGCGCCTCGTTCCCCAGCGCGGCGTCATACAGGCTCGGCATGTGCCAGAGCGCGAGGACGGCACACCACGCGACGAGCGCCACGAGGGGATGGACGAGCGCTGCCCGGCGTCCGACGGCGAGCGCGAAGAGCAGCGGGGCGATGTCTCCCAGGAGCAGGTGTTGCATCATGTGCGCGCTGAAGAGCTTGTCCTCGCCCAGCTCGGCGAGAGGTGACACCGTCGCCGCCAGGAGCACGGCGACTCCTGCAAGTGCGAGGGGTAGCCGCAGGCGGCGGCTACGCACCGGTGGGGCTGCGTCCGTCGAACTCGCGGAGGAGCGTCACGAGAGCCTCGCGCTCTGGCCGGAGCTGGTCGTGCACGGCGGCCAGCCGCCGCTCTCCCTCGGGGGTGAGGGTCAGATACGCGATGCGCCCGTCGTCATGGGCAGGCGCCCGGCGGACGAGACCCGCCTCTTCGGCCCGCTGCACGAGCTCGGTGACCGTGCTCTGGGCGAGCTGCATCTGTTCGCAGAGCTCGCTGACCGTCGAGCGCTCCGTCCCGCCGGGCGCGCCCTTGATCATGAGGAGCAGGAGGTGCCGGCGAGGCGTCAGGCCTTCACGCCGCGCCGCATCCTCGCTGACGCGGTGGAAGCGGCGCAGGGACGCCCGAAACGCGGCCGCCTGTTCGAATTCGGTCGGGGCATCGCTCCCTTCCATTCGTAAATCCTAACGTCCGGGGGAAATCGGATCGTCCGGCGTGGCGGGTTCCGGAGGGGCCGGGGACCCGCTCGCGCCGGACGAAGGGTGAGACGTTACTGGCCTTTCTTCACGCCGGGCTCGCCGTACTCGAGCTCCACCGCGGTCGTCGGGCTGCGCCCGGGGACGTTGGCCGTCCGCGAGTACGTGCCGAGCGGAAGGAGGATCCGCCCTGCCGTCGCGGCGAGCATCATGGCGCTCGCCGTGTACCAGGCGAGGCCGGCCGAGACGACGAAGACCCACCCCGCAGTCGTCTCCCAGCCGCTCGAGCCGGTGAGGAACGCGATCGCAGCGAGCACTGACCCGGCGGCCAGCGTCCCGAGCACTCCGAAGAGCGCGATGCTCTCCGTGAGCGCGGCGAGCGCACCGACCGCGGTGATCGCCGCGAGGGCGATGAACCAGAAGCCGAGGCCGCTGAACTTGCCCTCGGGCAGGGTCACCGTCCCGTTCGCAGCGAGCGTGAACAGGACTCCGTAGGCCATCCAAAAGGAGCCCCACGTGCCGTGCATGGCGGTGGCGAGGACGTCGCGCGCCTTGAAGGCCCACATCCCCGCCGCGAACTGCGCCACACCGCCGAAGATCGCAGCGAAGGGGAAGAGGAACTCGGGCGTCGTGTCGTTCCCGTACCAGCCGGCCATATGGGCCGCGACGATCAGGGTCGCGCCCATGAAGGCGTACAGGCCGAGAACCGAGGGCGCCGCGATCGGCTGCAGGAAGATCCGCGCCGGGATCCCGTCCCATGCCCGCTCGCCCACGCTGTCGTCGCGCGCGGCGTAGGCAGGCCTGCTCGTGTACATGAGTGGTCATCAGCGACCTCCCTAACTAGACCGGAATACGATCAAATTCTTGCCGCTTGGCTCTGCCGGGAAACCGGCCACCTGGGTTACCCGGGTGGGTAGTCGGTGCCGGGTTTTGCCCTCACGTCGTCGGGAATCATCGGGTGGCGATGAACGGCATGGCCTCATGCCTGCCATTGCTTCCGGGAGCGAAATAGGAGGTTTCCATGGCCCAGCTCGTCGCCGACTACGTCCTCGAACGCCTGACTGAATGGGGCGTGCGCCGGATCTACGGCTACCCCGGCGATGGGATCAACGGCTTTCTCGGGGCCCTGGACCGCGCGAACGGCGACCCCGACTTCGTTCAGGTCCGGCACGAAGAGATGGCCGCCTTCATGGCGTGCGGCCACGCGAAGTTCACCGACGAGCTCGGCATCTGCATGGCCACGTCGGGACCCGGAGCGATCCACCTCCTGAACGGCCTCTACGACGCGAAGCTCGACCACCAGCCGGTGCTCGCCATCGTCGGCCAGCAGAGCCGCATGGCGCTCGGCTCCTCCTACCAGCAGGAGGTCGACCTGCAGACGCTCTTCAAGGACGTCTCCGAGTACGTGCAGGTGTGCATGGAGCCGGCGCAGGCGAGACACCTCGTCGACCGGGCGATCCGCGTGGCGCTCAGTCGCAGGGGCGTCTCGACGCTGATCTTCCCCAACGACGTCCAGGAGGAGAAGGCCGTACCGACCCCGCCGAGGAAGCACGGCGCCGTCTTTTCTTCCGTCGGCTACTCGCCGCCGCGCGTCGTCCCGCGCGAGGGAGACCTGCAGCGCGCCGCCGATGTCCTGAACGCCGGCGAGAAGGTGGCGATGCTGATCGGCCAGGGAGCGGCAGATGCCGCCGACGAAGTCGTCGAGACCGCCGATCTGCTCGGTGCGGGCGTGGCCAAGGCGCTCCTCGGGCGCGCCGCGCTCCCGGACGACCTTCCCTTCGTCACGGGCCCGATCGGCCTGCTCGGGTCGAAGGCGAGCTACGACCTCATGGAGGGCTGCGACACGCTCCTCATGGTCGGCTCGAGCTTCCCGTACTCCGAGTTCCTACCCAAGGAGGGCCAGGCGCACGGCGTCCAGATCGACATCGACGCGACCATGATCGGTCTCCGCTATCCCATGGACGTCAACCTCGTGGGAGACGCAAAGGAGACGCTCCAGGCGCTCGTCCCGCTGCTGCGCCGCAAGGAGGACCGCTCGTGGCGCGAGCAGGTGGAGAAGAGCGTCGAGGAGTGGTGGCGGCTCGTCGAGGACCGGGCGATGATGGACGGCGACCCGATCAACCCGCAAAGGGTCGTCCACGAGCTTTCGAAGCAGCTCCCCGACGGGTGCATCCTCACCGCCGACTCGGGCTCCTCCACGAACTGGTGGGCGCGCCAGCTGCGCGTGCGCAAGGGGATGCTGGCCTCGCTCTCGGGCAACCTCGCGACGATGGGCCCCGGCGTCCCGTACGCGGTCGCCGCGAAGTTCGCGCATCCCGAGCGGCCGGTCGTCGCCTTCGTCGGGGACGGCGCCTTCCAGATGAACGGCATGAACGAGCTGATCACGGTGGCCAAGTACCGCGAGCGCTGGGCCGACCAGCGGCTCGTCTTCTGCATCTTCAACAACCAGGACTTGAACCAGGTGACGTGGGAGCAGCGCGTCCTCGCCGGCGACCCGAAGTTCCCGGGCACGCAGCAGGTCCCCGACTTCCCGGCGGCGCGCTACGCGGAGCTCTGCGGGCTGCTCGGGATCAGGATCGACCGCCCCGAGGATCTCTCTGGCGCCTGGTCGGAGGTGCTGACGGCCGACCGGCCGGCCGTCCTCGAAGTGGTCGTCGACCCGGAGATTCCTCCGCTTCCGCCCCACATCACCGTCGAGCAGGCGAAGAAGATGGCGAAGGCGATGGTGAAGGGCGACCCCGAGCGCACTGGGGTGATGGAGAAGTCATTGCTCGGGAAGCTGGAGGAGTTCCTCCCCGGCCGGTAGCTTGGCGACGCGAGCCTCACTCGCGATCGAGGCGCCGGTCGAAGGAGTCGCGACGTCGGCCTTCACCGTGCCCACGGACGAGCCCGAGTCCGACGGCACGTTCGAGTGGGACGCGACCACGATCGTCGTCGTCCAGGTCGAGGCGGCCGGCCGGCGCGGTCTCGGCTACACATACGGGCCGAAGGCGATCGGAGCGCTCGTAGAGGAGCTGCTCGCGGACGAGCTGTGCGGGCAAGACGCCTTCGACGTGCACGGAGCCTGGCTTGCCCTCGGCGCGAAGCTTCGCAACGCCGGGCGGCCCGGCATCGGCTCGATGGCGCTCGCCGCAGTCGACATCGCACTCTGGGATCTAAAGGCGCGAGTCCTCGATGTCCCGCTCGCGAAGCTCCTCGACGCGGTGCACGAGGAGGTCCCGGTGTACGGGAGCGGAGGCTTCACCTCGTATACGAACGAGCGCCTGGCCGAGCAGCTGGGCAGGTGGGTGGCCGAGGGCATCCCCCGGGTGAAGATGAAGCTCGGGCGCGATCCCGATGCCGATCCGGCTCGGCTCGACGCCGCGCGCTCGGCAATCGGGGACGACGCCGAGCTCTTCGTGGACGCCAACGGCGCTTTCGAGGCCGAGGAAGCCCTGGCGTGGGCGCACCGGCTGCACCGGGGCTGGAACGTCGGCTGGTTCGAGGAGCCGGTCTCTTCGGCGGACTTCGCCGGCCTGCGACTCGTCAGGGAGCAGGGGCCCGAAGGGCTGGACGTCGCCGCGGGCGAGTACGGCTACGTCCTCGCCGACTTCCGCAATCTCCTCGAAGCCCGCGCCGTCGACTGCCTGCAGGCCGACGTAACGCGCTGCGGAGGGATCACCGGGCTCCTGCAGGTGAGCGCTCTGGCGGGCGCCCATGGAATCGACCTCTCCGGCCACTGCGCGCCTGCCGTCTCGGTGCCTGCGCTCCTCGCAGTGGAGCGCCTGCGGCACCTGGAGTGGTTCCACGACCACGTGCGCGTCGAAGCCCTGTTGTTCGAGGGCGTGCCCGAGGTGCGCGGTGGGGTTGCGCGGCCTGATCTGTCCCGCCCGGGCCACGGCCTCGAGCTCAAGCGCGCGGACGCCGAGAGGTGGGCCGCGTGACCAGGCTCGCCGACGATCTTCGGGAGGTCCTGGCGGGCGAAGTGCGCTTTTCCGCCGGTGACCGCGCGCTCTACGCGGCCGCCGGCTCCAACTACCGCCAGGTTCCGATCGGCGTCGTCATCCCGAAGACGATCGACGACGTCGTCGCGACCGTGGCCGTGTGCCGAGAGCACGGCGCTCCCGTCCTCTCACGCGGCGGCGGCACGAGCCTGGCCGGGCAGGGGGTCAACGTCGCCGTGATCATGGACTTCTCCAAGTACCTGGACGAGATCCTCGAGATCGACCCGGAACGGAAGCTCGCCCGCGTGCAGCCGGGCGTCGTGCTCGACTCGCTGCGCAAGCAGGCGGAGGCGCGCTACGGCCTCACCTTCGGCCCCGACCCCTCCACGCACGACCACTGCACGCTCGGCGGGATGATCGGGAACAACTCCTGCGGCGTGCACTCGGTCATGGCGCAGTTCTACGGGCCGGGCTCGACGATGGCGCACAACGTCCACGAGCTGGACGTCCTGACGTATCGCGGCGACCGGTTCACGGTCGGGCCGACCGCGGAAGAGGAGCTCGAGCGGATCATCGCCTCCGGAAGCGCGCAGGGCGACATCTACAAGCGCCTGCTCGCGCTCCGCGACCGGGTCGGGGAGGAAGTGCGCCGGCGCTACCCCGACATCCCGCGCCGTGTATCCGGCTACAACCTGAACGAGCTCCTCCCGGAGGCGGGCTTCAACGTCGCCGGCGCGCTCGTCGGCACCGAGTCCACGTGTGTGACCGTGCTCGAGGCGAGCGTGCACCTGATCGAGAGCCCGAAGGCGCGGACGCTCGCGGTCATCGGCTTCGAGGACGCGGCGACCGCCGCAGACCACGTACCTGTCGTCCTCGAGCACAAGCCGCTCGGCCTCGAGGGGATGGACGAGACGCTCGCGGAGGACATGACCCTCGTGGGCATCCACGACCAAGAGCTCTCGCTCATGCCGGAAGGCCGCGGCTGGCTCATCGTCGAGTTCGGCGGAGAGACGAAGGAGGAGGCCGACGAGAAGGCCCGCGCTCTCATCGCCGAGCTCGAGAAGGACAAGCGCGATGGCCCGACCGGGACGAAGATCTACGACGACAAGGAGCAGGAGGCGCATATCTGGGAGGTGCGCGAGGCGGGTCTCGGCGCCACCGCCTTCATCCCCGGCAAGCCCGACACCTACGAAGGGTGGGAGGACTCAGCGGTGCCTCCGGAGCGGCTCGGCGACTACCTGCGCGCCCTCGCGAAGCTCGCCGGGAAGTACGGCTACGAGAGCGCCCTCTACGGCCACTACGGCCAGGGCTGCGTGCACGCGCGCTGGAACTTCGACCTCGTCACGGCCGACGGTATTGCCGCGTTCCGCTCGTTCCTCGACGAGGCGTCCGACCTCGTTCTCTCCCTCGGCGGCTCGCTCTCGGGCGAGCACGGCGACGGCCAGTCGCGCGCGGAGCTCCTTCCGAAGATGTTCGGGGACGATCTCGTCGCCGCCTTCCGGGAGTTCAAGTCGATCTGGGATCCCGACTGGAAGATGAACCCGGGGAAGGTCGTCGACCCGTACCGGATCACCGAGAACCTGCGCCTGGGGACGGACTACGACCCGCCCGAGCCCGAGACGCACTTCGGCTACCCCGACGACCACGGGAGCTTCGCCCACGCAACCGTGCGCTGCGTCGGGATCGGCCTCTGCCGGCGGGAGAGCGGCGGGGTCATGTGCCCCAGCTACATGGTCACGAAAGAGGAGAAGCACGCAACGCGCGGCCGGGCTCGTCTGCTCTTCGAGATGCTGCAGGGCGATCCCCTCGATGGCGGGTGGCGGAGCGACGAGGTCATGGACGCCCTCGACCTGTGCCTCTCCTGCAAGGGCTGCACGAGCGACTGCCCGGTCTCGGTGGACATGCCGACTCTGAAGGCGGAGTTTCTCTCACACCATTACGCGCGCCGGCTGCGGCCCCGGCACGCCTACGCCTTCGGCCTCATCGACAAGGCGGCGCGCGTCGCCTCCCGTGCGCCCGGGCTCGTGAACGCTCTGAGCCGGGGCAGGCTCACCGCTCCGCTCATGAAGCGCGCGGTCGGGATGGCGCCGCAGCGGGAGATGCCCGAGTTCGCTCCGGTCACGTTCCAGAAGTGGTTCGCGGAGCGCGGCGGGCCGCGCGTCCAGGGCGGGAAGAAGAAGATCGTCCTCTGGCCGGACACCTTCACGAACAACTTCCACCCGGAGATCGGAGTCGCTGCCGTCGAGGTGCTCGAAGCCGCGGACTACCGGGTCGAGGTGCCGAGAGACCACGTCTGTTGCGGCCGCCCGCTTTACGACTACGGGATGCTGGACAGCGCCCGGCGCTACCTCGAGCGTGTGCTCGACCTGCTCCGGGAGGACATCCGCGCGGGAGTCCCGGTCGTCGGCCTGGAGCCGAGCTGTGTCGCCGTCTTCAAGGACGAGCTCGTCAAGATGCTCCCCCACGACGAGGACGCGCTCCGGCTCTCGAAGCAGACGTTCCACTTCCCGGAGTTTCTCGACCAGGAGGGCTACGAGCCGCCGGTCCTCCCGGGGAAGGCGCTGCTGCACGGCCACTGCCACCACAAGGCGACCGGCGGCATCTCGTCCGAGCAGAAGCTGCTCGAAGCCATGCTGCTCGAGGTCGAGGCTCCCGACAGCGGCTGCTGCGGCATGGCCGGCTCCTTCGGCTTCGAGGCGAGCCACTACGACATCTCCATGGCCTGCGGCGAGCGCGTGCTCCTCCCCGAGGTGCGCAAGGCCGCGCCCGAGACCGTGGTGGTCGCCGACGGCTTCTCCTGCCGCACGCAGATCGAGCAAGGCTCGACAGGCAGGGAAGCAGTTCACGTCGCGCAGGTGCTGCAGCGGGCGCTTCGACCGGCCGAAGCGGCGCCCGCGCCGGCCGCGTCCAAGCGCGGACGGAAGGCGCTGGCGCTCGCAGTGGGAGGCGCCGCCGCGCTCCTCCTGAGTTGGAGTTTGGCCGGATGGGGAATTCGAGACGCATGAGCGAAGTCGTCGTCGTCACGGGAGCGAGCGCCGGAGTCGGGCGGGCCGTCGCCAGGGAGTTCGCAAAAAACGGCGCGTCTGTGGCCCTGCTCGCCCGTTCGCGCGAGGGGCTTCACGGGGCCAAGCGCGAGGTCGAGGAGCTCGGAGGACAGGCTCTCGTCATCCCCACCGACGTTGCCGATCCGGATCGCGTCGAGGCGGCCGCCGAGTCCACCGAGGAGGCCCTCGGCCCGATCGACATCTGGGTGAACAACGCCATGACGACGGTCTTCGCGCCGTTCGCGAACATCGAGCCGGAGGAGTTCCGGCGCGCGACCGAGGTCACCTATCTCGGCGCGGTCTGGGGGACGCGCTCCGCGCTCAGGCGCATGCTCCCGCGGGACCGCGGCACGATCGTCCAGGTCGGCTCGGCGCTCGCCTACCGGGGAATCCCGCTCCAGTCGGCGTATTGCGGCTCGAAGCACGCGCTCAAGGGCCTCTTCGAATCGGTGCGCTGCGAGCTCAGGCACGCGAAGTCGAACGTGCACATGACGATGGTCCAGCTGCCGGGGTTGAACACCCCGCAGTTCGAGCACTGTCTCGCGAAGACCCCGAACCACCCGATGCCGGTACCGCCGATCTACGAGCCCGAGGTCGGCGCCCGGGCCGTGTATTGGGCCGCGCATTCCCGTCGCCGCGAGCACTACGTGGGCGTGCCGACGGTCTACACGATCTGGGGGAACAAGCTCGCCCCGTGGTTCGCCGAGTGGTACCTGGCGCGGACGGGCTTCAAGTCCCAGCAGGTCCCCGACGAGCCTCTCGATCCCGACCGCCCGGTCAACCTCTACGAGCCCCTTCCCGAGGACGAGGGCGCGCACGGGCGCTTCGGCGACCAGGCGCACGACCGGAGCGTCCAGGCGTGGCTCGCAGAGCACAAGGGAGCGGTCGGTGCTGTTGCCGTGGCCGGCGCCGGAGCCGTCGTGACGGGACTTCTCAGCCTGCGCCGCTAGGACTGCCCTCGCAGTTCACCGCCGCGTTGACGAGCGAGAGGTGCGAGAGCCCCTGCGGGAAGTTCCCCAGCAACTCGCCCGAGCCCGGGTCGATCTGCTCGGAGAAGAGGCCGACATCGTTCCCGAGCGCGACGAGCTCGTCCATCAGCTCCGCCGCCTCGTCGTGCCGCCCCGCGCGTGCCAGGGACTCGACGAGCCAAAAGGAGCAAGGGAGGAAGGCGCCCTCCTCCTCGGGCATGCCGCTGTAGCGGTAGAGGAGCGGGCCGCGGCCGAGCTCGCGGCGGAGGGCGTCCAGGGTTCTCAGGTTCCGCTCGCCGTCGGGCTCGCCGAATCCGATGCGCGCGGCGAGCAGGCAGCTCGCGTCCAGCGCTTCGCTGCCGGGATACATGGTGTAGGTGCCGCGCTCCTCGGACCAGCAGTTCTCCTCGATCCACGTGCGGATCTCGTCGGCCGTCTTCCGCCACGCATCGGCATCGGCGTCGGGCATCTGGCCCTTCGCAGCGAGTCCGAGGGCGCGGTCGAAGGCTTCCCACGCGGCGATCTTCGACTGTGTGTACGCCCGGGTCTCGGGCAGCTCCCAGATCCCCGAGTCATCGTTGCGCCAGATCGTCGCGAGCAGGTCGACGACCTCTGCCAGCTGCCCGCCGGTGCGCTCGTCGAGCACGTTTCCGTCGCGCGCGTAATGCCACGTAGTGGCGAGGAGAGCCCCGTAGCCTCCGAGCTGGAGCTGGTCGGCGGCGTCGTTGCCGACGCGCACGGGCCTCGAGTTCCGGTAGCCGGGAAGGTCCAGCTGCCGTTCCTCCGTCAGCAGGTCGCGCGTAATCGTGTAGATCGGCTGTACGCGGGGGTGCGTCGCCTCGAGCGCTCCGAGCAGGCACGTGAACGACTCGTGCGCCTGCTCGTGGTAGCCGAGGCGAAGGAGCGCGTCGAGCGTGAAGGACGTGTCCCGCACCCAGACGTAGCGGTAGTCGTAGTTCTTGTCGCCGCCGATTCGCTCCGGGAGCGAGGTCGTGGGCGCCGCGGTGATCGCGCCGGTCGGCGTGTGAATGAGCAGTTTCAGCACGAGGACGCTGCGGAGAACGGCCTCCTTCCAGGGGCCGTCGTAGACCCCCTGGCCCTGGAGCCAGCGCTTCCAGGCGGCGATCGTTCCTTCGAGCCGGAGCTCGACGCCGTCCCGGGGCTGGAAGTGGATGGGACTATCGCGGACGCCGCTCATGGCGAGGAGCGCCGTCTTGCCTTCGTGGAGGTCGAACTCGCCGCGGATCGCGCCGCTCCCGACGGCTGGTTCGCCGGCATCCCAGCTCGAGATCCCAATCGCGTCGCGGCCGTCCGTCGCAACCGGTGTGCCTTCGCGGAGCTCGAGCTTCGTCTCCGCCTGGCCGTAGCCGAAGCGCGGCTCGACGGACCACGACATGGGCACGCTGCCGCTCAGGCCTTTCGCCTTGCGCACGAGCTCGACCCAGGGCGGCAGGCCGCCGTCCTGCATGCCCATGGCGTCGGTCACGCGCACCGCCCCGTTTGCCGTCGTGTACGTTGTCTCGAGGACGTTCGTCTCCGGGATGTAGCGCCGCTCCACGTCGTGGGGCTCCGTGGGCGCGAAGGCCCAGCGTCCGCCGCCCTCCGGGTCGAGCAGGGCTCCGAAGACCGTCGGCGAGTCGTGCGCGGGGAAGCAGAGCCAGTCGATCGCTCCGTCGAGAGCGACGAGCGCAACCGTTCGTCCGTCCCCGATGGCCGCGTAGTCGCGGAGCGGCGCGTAGCCGTCAGTTCTCACGCACGGGCTCCGGGCGGCCGATACGGCCGGGCCATGCGCTGGACGTGCCGAAGAGCGAAATCAAAGCCGGGATGAGCGCCGAGCGGACGACGAAGGTCTCGAGCAGGACTCCGACGCTGAGCATGAAGGCGAGCTCCCTGAAGCCGTCGAGCGGGACGACGGCGAGCATGGCGAAGGAGGCGGAAAGCGCGATCCCGGCTACGCCGATCGCCTTCGAGGCGCGCGGAGCGGCGAACGCGATCGCCTCCCTGAGCGGCATCCGCTCCGCCTCCTGCCAGATGCGTCCGACGACGTAGACGTTGTAGTCCGAGCCGAGACAGACGAGGAGCACCCCGGCCGCGAACGGGACGTAGTACGTCAGGTCGGAGTGGCCGAGGAGATCCTGGAAGACGTACTTGGTCAGGCCGATCGTCGCCGCGACCGACGCCACGCTTGCGGCCAGCAGGTAGAGCGGCGCGATGAAGGCCCGGAGGAAGAGACCCAGCAGCAGGAAGTTGACGATGAGCACGGCCGCGCCCACCCGGACGGACGTGTCGACGACCGCCTGCACGGTGTCGGAGGCGATCGCCGTCTGGCCGGTGATGCCCGCCCGCGCGCCGCCGAGCCCGCTGTCGCGCAGAAGGCCGGGCAGCGCGTCGTCGAGCGCGCGAACCTCGTCGATGGCGTCGGCGCTCAACGGATCCTTGTCGAGGATGACGACGAAGCGCGCCGCGTTTCCGTCCTCTGTCACGAAGAGACCTTCGGGGGCATTCGGGATCTGCTGCTCCCGCGGGCCGAGTATCCCTGCGACGCCGGGCTGGCCGGCCAGGGACCGCTGCAGGCTGAGGAGCGCGGCCTGGTCGTCTCCAATTCCGTCCCTCTCGACGAGCACCACCGTCGGGGCCGTGATCCCCGGGGCGAAGCCCTTGCCGGCCGCCTCTGCCGCCTGCGCCTCCGTCGTTCCGTCGGGCAGGCCGGAGATGAGCCTGATGCCGAGCTTTGTCCCGGGCAGGCCGGTCGCCCCGAGGAAGAGCAGGCCTCCGCAGAGCAGCACGGCGCCGAACGCCACGGGGCGAGACGTGACGAAGCGGGCGAGGGACTCGCGTGCGGGTGAGGCGAAGGATTCGTCCTGTGGCGAATCGTCGAGGCCCGGCCAGAAGGCGAAGCGGCCGAGGATGGCGAGCGACGCAGGGATGAGCGTCACCGAGACGACGAGGGCCACCGCCGCGGTGAGCGCGAGACCCGGGCCGAAGGCGCGGAAGAAGTCGAGCTCTCCGACGAGCAGAGCGGCCGTCCCCGCGACGACGATGAGGCCTGCGGTCGCGACGATGGGCGTGACGCGAATCGTCGCCGCCCGGGCCGCGTCGGGCGCGGATCTGCCGTCGGCCAGGAGGCGCCTCATCGACGAGAGGTAGAAGACGGCGTAGTCCGTGACGATTCCGAGCGTCAACGCCACAACCAGCGGCTCGACCTCCTGGGGGATCTCCACTCCGAGGCGCGTCCCGACCCACGGGATCGCTCCGCGCGCGATGAGGAACGAGATGGCGGCCGTGAAGAGCGTGAGGAGCGGCGCGCCCAGTGAGCGGAAGGTCAGCCCGACCACGAGCAGGATGATGAGAACCGTGCCCGCCTCGACGATCGGGAGCGCTTTCTCGATTTCGTCGAACTGCTGGTCGCGCGCGGGTGCTGGGCCGGTGACGCCGACGGGAGCGTCGTCGACGGGGATCCGGTCCATATAGGTCCCCGCTTCCGCCACCCGGTCGGAGAGCGATGCGTCCGGGCCGAAATAGAGGTAGGTGATGGCCGTCGTCCCGCGTTCCTCCGAGCCGGGGAAGAGGCCGAGCGTGTTTGCGATGGGCAGGGCGAGCTGGATGCCTTCCGGCTGCTTCGGCCCCCGGCTCACCGCGACGGCGCGCGACACGGCGCGGGCCTGCGCGGCGGGCGAGAGCCCGTCCGGGTTCCGCTGGACGACCAGCGTGTCCGTGGTCAGGGGAATCTCGAAGATCTCCGCGTCGCGTGTCGCGATCTCGGCCGACTCCGCGTTGTCCGGGATCAGTCCGCCGAGCGGGAGCGCTTCGCCGGAGCCGAGCCCGGGGAGCCACCATGTGACTGCGAGAGCGGCTGCGATCCACGCGGGCACGACGAGCCAGCGGAGGCCGACCACCACTCCGGCGAACATGCGGACGACCCGTTCGCGAATCACCATTCACCGCTACCCGTCGTGTGGCTTCCGGCAAACGGGGTAGAGAGCGGCCATGAGACTCTCGTACCTCGTCCGGGGCTTCCCCGGACACCCGCTGCATCCCCCGCTGACGGACGCGACGATCGGCGCCTACACGACGGCGACCGTGCTCGGCATCCTCTCCTTCGCCGGCGTCTCCGAAGGAAACCTGACGAAGGCCTGGTGGCTCGCCCTGCTCGTCGGCCTCGGCTTCACCGCCTTCACCGCGCTCACCGGTCTCGTCGACTGGCTGTCGATCACGTGGCGCTCGCCGCTCTGGTGGACGGCCACGTGGCACATGCTCTCGATGCTGACCGCGACCGGGTTCTTCGCGCTCGCGGCCGTGTTCGGGCACGACCGCTACGTGCGCGGGGAGATGGGCAGCTGGACCTTCATCGCCACGCTGATCGGCTTCGTCGCGCTCACCGTCGGCGGGTGGCTCGGCGGCGCGGTCGTCTTCACGCACGGCATGCGCGTCTTGAACCTCGTCGACGAGCCGCCGTCGCGCGCGGCGATCCCTGGCCATTCCGAGAAGGAGGAGGCCGAGGCCTGATGCCCCGAGCGATCTGGACCGGCTCGATCGCGTTCGGCCTCGTGAACGTCCCCGTGCGCATGTACAGCGCAGTCGAGGATCACTCGCTGCACTTCAACTACGTCCACGAGCCGGACGGGAGCCGGATCGGCTACGAGAAGGTCTGCAAGGAAGAGGACAAGCCTGTCCCCGACTCGGAGATCGTCAAGGCGTTCGAGTACGAGAAGGGCGAGTGGGTCTACATGTCCGACGAGGACTTCGAGGCCGCGGGGGCCGAGAACCACCGGACGATCGACATCCGCGAGTTCGTCCCCTTCGAGGAGATCGACCCGATCTTCTTCGAGCGCACGTACTACCTGGGCCCCGCCGAGAACGGCGAGCGCGTCTACGCCCTCCTCCTGCGGGCGATGGAGGACTCGGGGCTCGCTGCCATCGCCAAGTGGGTCATGCGCGACCGGCAGAACCTCGGCTGCCTGCGGGTGCGCGACGACGCGATCACGCTCGAGCGGATGCATTTCGCCGACGAGGTGCGCGACCTCGAGGGCATCGCTCCCAAGAGCACCAAGGTGGACAAGAGTGAGCTCGACATGGCCTCCCGGCTCGTCGAGCAGTTCCGCGGCTCCTTCGATCCGAGCGAGTACCGGGACACCTATCGCGACGCGCTCTGCGAGATCATCAAGGCGAAGCGCAAGGGGGAGCCCGTGCACGCCGAGCCCGCCGCCGAGCCCGAGGCGCCGATCGACCTCATGGCCGCGCTGCGGGCGAGCCTCGAGGCCTCGCAGCGGCGCCGCGGGAGATCGTCGTCGAAGAGGAACGGGAACGGAGAGCTGGACGCTCTTTCCAAGGAGGAGCTCTACGAGCTCGCACGCGAGGCGGACATCTCGGGCCGGTCCGACATGTCCAAGCAGGAGCTCGTCAAGGCCCTGCGGCGGGCCGCGTAGCGTGGAAGAGGAACGGCCTCTCCCCGAGTACGCCGCGCTCGCCGCGGCTTTCGGCAGCGTCCTGACGGGATTCCTGGTGCTGGCGGGACGGAAGCTCCCCGAACGCATCTCCCTGACGGACACCGTTCGCCTCGGCCTGGCGAGCTACAAGATCGGTCGGCTCATCGCCAAGGATCCGGTGACGACGTTCGTGCGCGCCCCGGTCACCGAGGATCCCGACGCGACCGAGCCGAAGCGCGAAGGCGCGGCACGCGCCCTCGGCGAGCTCGTCACCTGCCCGTACTGCATCGGCCTCTGGGTCGCCTCGGGCTTCGCGTACTCGCTCGTCTTCTTCCCGCGCCAGACCCGGTTCGTGACCACGATCTTCGGTGGCCAGGCGGTCGCAGACTTCCTCAACGCGGCCTTCGTCCGGCTTCAGGAGGACTGAAGCCGAGTCTCACTGGCTTCGAGGGGCATGTCCGGGGTCAGACCCCGGCCATGGCCGAACTGTCCGGTCGTCGGCGGGAGAGCGAGGCCGCTGCCCGCAGTGGGCCGCGCCGCCGTTAGCCGCGGCGGATGGCGGGTTGGGACACGTCCGGGGTCAGACCCCGGCCGTGGCCGTTCAGGACCAGCCGAGCTCGTCGAGGCGGTCTTCGTCGATCCCGAAGTGATGCGCGACTTCGTGAAGGACCGTGATGCGGATCTCCTCCTCGAGGACGGCGGGGTCGTCGCCGAACTCCTCCTCGAGCGGCAGCCGGTAGATCGCGATTTTGTCCGGAAGGACGCCGGTGTAGTCGCTCCGCTCCGTGAGCGGGATGCCGAAGTAGAGGCCGAAGAGGTCAGGGTCCTCGGGGTTCTCGTCCTCGACGACGATCTCGACGTTCGACATCGCCGCCCGCAGGTCGGCGGGCAGTGAGGCGAGCGCCCGCTCCACGTGCTCCTCGAAGGTCAATACGCAGGCCGCACGGGTCTGGGGCGGCCGGCCGAGAAGATCTTGATCGCGAGGAGGCCGAACACAAAGCCGCCGATGTGGGCGAAGTAGGCGACGCCGCCGCCCTGCTCCGGCTGGACGAACGATCCGCTCCCGAGGAAGAGCTGGAGCAGGAACCAGAAGCCGAGGAAGAGCATCGCCGGGAGCTCGAAGAAGAAGAACGGGATCACCCAGGTGAACACGCGGCCTCCCGGGAAGAGGACGAGGTACGCGCCGAGCACGGCGGCGATCGCCCCGCTTGCACCGACGTTGGGGATGCGGGCGGCCTCGGGCGATCCGGCCTGCAGTGTGACGATGGTCTGGCTCAGTGTCGCGAAGCCTCCGCCCGTGAGGTAGAAGGCGACGAAGCGGGGCCGGCCGAGGGTGTCCTCGACGTTGTTGCCGAAGATCCAGAGGAAGAGCATGTTGCCGAGTATGTGCTCCCAGCCTCCGTGCATGAACATGGAGGTGAAGACGTCGGTCCACCAGGTGCCTCCGGGCGCCGAGCAGTCGCCGACGGGCTCGCACGGGAAGTAGCCGAAGTCGAGGATCGCCCGGTTCAGGTGCTGCATCTCGTAGAAGATCCAGACGGCGAGGTTGACGGCAATGATCGCCACCGTCACGACCGGGAAGCGCCTGGTCGGGACGTTGTCCCTGAGTGGGAGCACGGCCTACCTGATCACGAGGGCCATCAAGGCCTTCTGGGCGTGCAGGCGATTTTCGGCCTGGTCCCAGATGGCCGAGCGCGGCCCGTAGAGCACGTCTTCCGTGATCTCCTCGCCGTAGTGGGCGGGAAGGCAGTGCAGGACGATCGCGCGCTCGCTGCCGAGTTGCACGAGCCCGTCGTCGATCCCGAAGCCGGCGAGATCGGCCAGCCTTCGTTCGCGCTCCTCGTCCTGGCCCATGCTCGTCCAGACGTCGGTGTAGAGGACATCGGCGCCCTCCGCGGCGGCACGCGGGTCCTGTGTCAGCTCGACGGAGCTTCCCGAGACGTTCCCAGCGGCCTTCGCCCAGCCGAGCACCTCGCCGCTGGGCTCGTAGCCCGCAGGCGTGGCCGCGACGAAGTCCATGCCGAGCTTGGCGCAGGCGACCATGAGCGAATTGCAGACGTTGTTCCCGTCGCCCAGGTAGGCCACGCGGACGCTCTCGAAGGTGCCCAGCCGCTCCCGGATGGTCATGACATCGGCGAGCGCCTGGCAAGGGTGGAAGTCGTCCGTCAGCCCGTTGATCACGGGGATGTCGGCCGCGGCCGCGAGCTCGTCGACGTCGGACTGCTTGAAGGTGCGGATCATGATCCCGTCGAGGTAGCGCGAGAGCACCGTCCCCGTGTCCGTGACCGTCTCGCCGCGCCCGAGCTGCAGGTCGCCGGCGGAGAGGTACAGCGCCGCGCCGCCGAGCTGGAACATGCCGACCTCGAAGCTGACGCGCGTTCGCGTCGAGGGCTTCTGGAAGATCATCCCGAGCGTCCGGCCCTCGAGGTGCCGGTGCTCGACGCGCTCGCGCTGCCGCGCCTTCAGGCGGTCGGCGAGGTCGAGGACCTGGACGAGCTCGTCCGCGTCCCAGTCGTTCACGCGCAGGAAGTCCCGCCCCTTGAGCTGTGCCGAGATCACGCGCGCATCCTAGTGCCCCATCCAGCAATACAAGCCTGCTTCTCGCCCGCGATCACGCGGCGCGCTGCGTTGTCCTCGGTCGCCTCGGAATCACCATTACCGGGGCTTCCTGCGTCCACGCAGCGCTTGGTGCTCGCAACCGAGAAGCGGGGCAGCATTACCGGAAGGGGCACTAGGCGGGCGCGACGACGCGGGTGCCCGGCTCGCCGGCTGCGAGGGCCTCCGAGCTCGTGATCAGCGCCTCGCCGCCGGTCTCGGTGACGAACCGGAACGCCGCCTCGACCTTCGGCCGCATGCTGCCCGCCGGCAGCGATTCGATGAGCCCGTCGTCGCGGCCGGGGACGAGCTCGTCGAGTGCACGCTGCTCGTCCGTGCCGAAGCCCGTGTAGACCGCCGGCACCTGGGTGAGGACGACGAGGCGGTCGGCGCCGAGCGCAGAGGCGAGGAGAGCGCTGGCGTGGTCCTTGTCGATCACCGCGTCGACGCCTTCATGGCGCCCGTCGCGCGCGACGACGGGGATCCCGCCGCCGCCCACGGCCACGACCAACGCCCCGCTCTCGAGCAGCGTCTTGATCGGCTCGAGCTCGAGGACCGCCAGTGGCTTCGGCGAGGGCACGACGCGCCTCCAGCCGCGGTTCGCGTCCTCCCGGACTGCCCAGCCGCGCTCCTGCTCGAGCTCTCGCGCGCGGTCAGCGTCGTAGAACGGGCCGACCGGCTTGGTCGGGTCGGCGAAGGCCGCGTCGTCCTCCGCGACGACGACGCGCGTGAGAACGACCGCGACCCGCTTACCGGCGACCGGCTCCAGCTCCGCGGCGACGAGCGCGCCGATCTCGGCCTGGGTCTGCGCGACGGCGACGTAGAGAGGGAGGGGCGGCGCCTCCGCGCTCGCGAGCTCCTGGCGCAGGAGCTCGTTGCCCACCTGCGGCCCATTCCCGTGCGTGACGACGACGGGGCCCTCGGTGAGGATCGAGCGGGCTGCCTCGAAGGTGGCCGCGAGGTTCGCGCGTTGCTCGACCGCCGTCCCGCGCTCGCCTGGGCCAAGCAGCGCGTTCCCTCCCAGGGCGACGACGGTCAGGGTCATAGCGGGTGGTTATTCGCCCGCAACGACAGAGGCTCCTTGTGCCGGCTAGGCCGAGTCGATGATGCCGCGCTCGGCGAGGAGCTGGGCGATCGTCGGCTCGCCGATCTCCTGCAGGCGGTAGGTGACCCGAAGCGCCGGCTTGTCGAGCTCGATGACGCGGCGGAGGTCGATCGGCGTCCCGATGAGGACGAGGTCGGCGTCCGAGCGCGCGATCGTCTCGCGGAGCTCCTCCATCTGCTTGCGGCCATAGCCCATCGCGGGGAGGAGTTGGGTCATGTGCGGGTACTTCGCGAAGGTCTCCTTGATCGAGCCGACGGCGAATGGACGTGGATCGACGAGCTCGGAGGCGCCTCCCTTCTTCGCCGCGAGCACGGCAGCGCCGTAGGTCATCTCGCCATGGGTGAGCGTCGGCCCGTCCTCGATGGCGAGGACGCGCTTGCCGGCGATCTCGTGGGTGTCCTGCTCGACCTCGAAGGGCGAGGCCGCGCGGATGATCGCGGCTTCCGGGTTGACCGACCGGATCGACTCCAAGACGGCCTCGATGCCTTCTTCGGGCGCGGTGTCGATCTTGTTCACGACGCAGGCGTCGGCCATGCGCAGGTTGGTCTCGCCCGGGTGGTAGCGGAGCTCGTGGCCCGCGCGGTGAGGATCGACGACGACGAGGTGAAGATCGGGCCGGATGAAGGGAATGTCGTTGTTGCCCCCGTCCCAGACGACCACGTCCGCCTCCTGCTCGGCCCGTTCGAGGATTGCGCCGTAGTCGATCCCTGCGAAGACGAGATTGCCTTCGGCGAGATGCGGCTCGTACTCCTCGCGCTCCTCGATGGTCGCGTCGGCGGCATCGAGATCCTCGTAGTGCTCGAAGCGCTGCACGGCCTGCTTCGTCAGGTCGCCGTAGGGCATCGGGTGGCGCAGGACGGCGACGCGCTTCCCGTCGGCACGCAGCACCGAGGCAACGTGCCGCGTCGTCTGGCTCTTGCCGGAGCCGGTACGCACGGCGCAGATGGCCACGACGGGCTTCGACGCGCGGAGCTGCGTCGAACGCGGCCCCATGAGGCGGAAGTCCGCACCTGCCGCCATCGCGATCGACCCGATGTGCATCACGTGCTCGTGGGTCACGTCGGAATAGGCGAAGACGACATCGTCGATCTCCTCGCTCCGGACGATGTCGGCGAGCTCGTCCTCCGCCCGAATCGGAATGCCGTCCGGATAGCCCTCGCCGGCGAGCTCCGCCGGGTAGACCCGGCCTTCGATGTCGGGAATCTGGGTGGCCGTGAACGCCACCACGCGGACGTCGTCACGCCCGCGGAAGGCGACGTTGAAGTTGTGGAAGTCGCGGCCGGCCGCGCCGGCGATCAGGACCTTGCGCATCAGGCGACAGTCTCTCCGATTCGCTCCGCCACCGCAGCCAGCTCGAGCTCGGCGCCGGCGACCTCGGCGAGCAGCTCGTCCGCCGTCGGCTTCTGGCCCTCGGCCCAGAGCTCACGGAGAAGGGAGCCCGCCTCGCGCCGCGTGAACCAAACACGGCCGAACTCCTCCCGCAGGAACGAGCGCAGGAGCGACTCGAATGCCCACGCCCGCAGGTAGCTGGACGAGTAGAAGCCGGCGTCAACGTCGCCGAGAAAGTCCACGCCGGCGACCTCGATCTTCAGCGCGTCGTACATGCGCTCGGCGTAGCGGGCGCGCATGGACTCGAGCTCGGTGTCGCCGTGCAGCTCGAGCTCGTAGAGAAACTTGGCGGCGTAGCGGCGGACGAAGTAGAGCTGTCCGGCCGAGGCCTCGGCGGCGAAATCCTCCGGCCGCGCGAAGTCGAGCCGCCGCTCGAGCCACGCGGGCTCGTTGACGAGGAGTTCGAGCAGCATCGCCCATCCCTCGGTGACCGCGTTGTCGCCGAGCCGCCGCGCTTCCACGGGCAGGTCGCCCGAGGTGTGCGCGTAGTGCTCGGTGTGGCCGGCCTCGTGGAAGAGGGCGTGCCAGTCGTCGGGGCCGCCGATCGGCTGGATGACGAGCATGACGCGGCCGGGGACCTCGATCGGAGCGCAGAACGCGCGCGGCGACTTGGTCGGTCGCGACTCGATGTCGAGATGGACGTTCTCCTGGGCCTGGAGGTCGATCCCGAGGCCGGCGAGCGTGCCCTCGAGCGCCGGCAGCATCAGCTCTCCGGGGAAGCCGGTGTCCCATTCGTTCGCGCGGAAGAGGCGCGGCACGTCCCAGCGCTTCGCCTCCTCGAGCGGTATGCCTACGCGGCGGCGGAAGAGCGTGTCCAGCGCGCGCACGTACAGATCCTCTGTGTCCGCGAGGAAGCTCTCGCATTGCGCGCCGAGCTCCTCGAGCGGGAAGCCGAAGCCGTTGTAGAGATCGCGGTAGGTGTGGGCGCCGAGGTCTTTGGTCGCCGACCTTCGCGTCTCAGCCATGCGGATGTGGCGCTCGTTCAGGTGCTCCTCGGTGAGCCCGACACGCGCTGCGTCCAGCCGCTCGCGGCGGTTGCGGTCGGGCTCGTTCGCGATGGATGGCCTGAGGAGCCTGTAACCGATCTCCTCGCCGTCGACGGTTGCGGTCAGCGAAGCCTCGAGCCCCGCGATCTCCTCCGCGTCCGCGCGGGTCAGATCGCCGACGTAGCCCTCGCAGCCGAAGCGCCAGAGCTCGCGCGCTCCGCGGCCTTCGATCTCGGCCGACGCGGCGAGGCGCCGACAGGCGTCGAGCGTGGTCAGATCGGAGAAGCGCTCGTAGATCGGGGAGAGCTCGAACTCGTCCTTCAGCCCCGCGAAATGAAGGTAGTACTCCTCGTCGAGCGCTGCGATGAACCGGTCGGCTTCGTCCCGGTACGCCTCGAGCTCTGCCACCGGGGCCGTCGCCATGAGTCCCGTAGGATAGCTGCCGTGCACCAGTTCGACGTGCAGACGGAGAAGAAGACCGAGCTTGTGAACATCACCGAGCAGGTGCAGGAGGCGGTCCGCGGGAACGGCGGCGGATCGGCCGCTCTCGTCTACGTCCCCCATACGACTGCCGCGGTCACCATCAACGAGAACATCGACCCTGATCTCGTCGACGACCTGGAACGCGCCTTCGGCCGCGTCGTCGGCGAGGACTGGGACTGGCGCCACGACGACGCGGACGGCCCGAACGCGCCGTCCCACGCGCGCTCCACGCTCGTCGGCCCGCAGATCCTCGTGCCGCTCGACGAAGGCGAGCTCGCCCTCGGCACCTACCAGGGCATCTTTTTCTGCGAGTTCGACGGGCCGCGCTCGCGGAAGGTCTACGTCACGACGCTGGACTGACGCGCCGTCTCGACGAAGCCGGCGACGAGCGGATGCGGCTCGTCCGGCCGCGACCGCGTCTGGAAGCAGAAGAGCGTGGCCACGAAGAACGGGTGGCCTTCGAGCTCGACGATGCGCGGCTCGCCCTCCTCGTCCACGCCGCTGACGCGAAGGCCCGATTCTTCGAGTCGCGGCCGGTACTCCGAGCTGAGGCCGTAGCTGCAGAAGTAGTCCTCGACGGCCGAGTCGACGCCGTAGAGCTCGGCCGCGCGAGAGCCGGGGACGAGCACGACGCGGTGCTCCTGACCCCAGAGGGAGCAGGCGAGCGGCGTGACGACGAGCTCGGCCGCCTCAGGGCACGTCTCCGCGTGCTCCGCGCCTTCGACTCCCAGGACGTTGCGTGCGTACTCCACGAGCACGTGCTGGAAGCCGCCTCAGGTGCCGACGAGCGGAATCCCGCGCTCGCGAGCAGCCGTCACCGCGCCGAGGGCGCCGTCCATGCTGCGATAGGGACTCGCCGGCGCGAGCCAGACGCCGGCGAAGCGCTCCTCGAGCTCGTCCGCCGACGGCACAGCGGTGGTCGAGATCCACTCGCCTTCGGCTCCCGCGTGGGCGAGGCTCGCGTCGAGCATCGTGTGGGTCTCGTTGGCCGGGTTGTAGTCGCCGACGACGCCGATGAGCACGAGGCGACTCTACCGCTCGAGACCGCCGATACCATCGGGCCGGTGGCCGCCCCGATTCGCAAAGACCAGGAGCTCGACCTCAAGATCGATTCGCTCGCCTACGGCGGGAACGGCGTCGCGCGGCTGAACGGGTTCGTCGTCTTCGTGCGCCGCGGGCTGCCCGGCGACACGGTCCGCGCGCGCGTCACGAAGGTGAAGCGAAACCACGCCGAGGCAACGGCGCTCGAGGTCGTCGAGGAGGGAGCGCCGCGCGTCCAGGCGCCGTGCGCGCACTACCCCGCCTGCGGCGGCTGCCGCTTCCAGGACCTCGACTATGAGGCGCAGACCAAGGCGAAGCAGGCGCAGGTGGCCGACGCGCTCGCCCGCATCGGCCGCCTCGAGGGCTTCGAGCTCGAGCCGATCGTCCCGGCGGCGTCCGTCTTCCACTACCGCAACAAACTCGAGTATTCGTTCACTGAAGAGGACGGGAAGGTCGCGCTCGGCTTCCACCGCGCGGGCCGCTGGGACGAGGTGCTCGACATCGAGAAGTGCTGGTTGACGACAGACCTGGGCAACACGATCCGCAACCGGGTCAAGGAGTGGGCAAACGAGCTCCGCCTCCGCGCCTACGACCAGGAGTCGCAAGACGGCTACCTCCGTCACCTCGTCGTCCGCGAAGGCCGCAACACTGGGCAGGCGCTCGTCGTCCTCGTGACCGCGCCGGGCGAGCTGGAGGAGGAGAGCTTCGTTGCCGCGCTCGAGGAGTTTCCCGAGGTGCGCTCGGTGCACTGGGCCGTCAACGACACGCCGGCGGAGATCACCAACGTGCCCTCGCGGCTCCTGTGGGGGGAAGAGGCGATCGAGGAGGAGATCCTCGGACTGCGCTTCCGCGTGCGGCCGAACGCATTCCTGCAGACGAACACCGAGATGTGCGAGAAGCTCTACTCGCTCGCGATCGAGTATGCGGGGCTGACCGGCGACGAGACCGTGTACGACCTCTACTGCGGAACGGGCACGATCGGTCTCTCCATGGCCCGCGAGGCGCTGACCGTGTGGGGGATCGAGTCCAACGAAGAGTCCGTCGCCTGCGCGGTCGAGAACGCCGAGCTGAACGGGCTCGCCAACGCCGCGTTCTTCGCGGGCGAGGTGGGCGCCGACGTCGAGGAGCTGCGCGACCGTGCCGGCCCGCCCGATGTCGTCGTCGTCGACCCGCCGCGCGCCGGGCTGGCCGGCAAGGCGCTATCCCGCGTCGGGGCGCTCGAGGCGCCGCGGCTCGTCTACGTCTCCTGCAACCCGACCACTCTGGCCGGGAACGCGAAGGAGCTCGTCTCTGAATACGGCTACACGCTCGAGCGCGTGCGACCGGTCGACATGTTCCCGCACACGCCGCACGTCGAATCCGTGGCGCTCTTCACGCGCTCATGAGGGTCGCCGCGCTCTACGACGTCCACGGGAACCTGCCCGCCCTCGAGGCCGTCCTCGCGGAGGTCGACTCGGACACGATCCTCGTCGGCGGTGACGCCGTCCTCGGCCCGATGCCGAAGGAAACTCTTGCGCGCCTGCGTGAGCGCGATGCGATCTTCATCCGCGGGAACTGTGAACGCCACGTCGTGGCGCCACCCGAACTGGTCGAAGAAATCTGGGATGCACGTGCCCGCTGGGTGCACGAGCAGCTGGACGACGAAGAGCTCGCCTTTCTGCGCGGCCTCCCGCACCCGCTCCCGTTGGAGGTCGAGGGCCTCGGCGAAGTTCTCTTCTGCCACGGCTCGCCGCGGAGCGACGAGGAGATCGTCACAGCGATCACGCCGCCGAAGCGCCTCGATCCGATACTCGACGGCGTGACGCAGGACCTCGTCGTCTGCGGCCACACGCACGCCCAGTTCGACCGTCTGGTCGGCGACCGGCGGCTGGTCAACGCGGGCAGTGTCGGCATGGCCTACGAGGGCGAGCCGGGGATCGCCGCCTGGGCGCTCCTGGGCCCGACCGTCGAGTTACGCCGAACGCCGTACGACGTCGAAGCCGCGGTTGCTCTCGTTCGCGACACGGGCTTCCCGGACGTCGAGCAGCTCGTGAACGAGGTGCTCCTCCATCCGCCCAGCGCGGAGGAGGTCACGGCTCACTTCGAGTCCGTCGCCGAGCGCCAGTCCTTGTAGTAACGCCACAGGTGGTCGGCGTTCGCGAGGACGAAGGCGACCGAGAGCAGTGGCAACGCAGGGAGGCCCGAGATGTCGAAGCCGACTGCGAGCGCGAGGGTGGCGCCGAACGAGAGCGCCATCAGGATCCACGTGAGACCGACTCGCAGGCCGAAGCGGTCGGCCGCGCCGAGGAAGAGCGAGAAGAAGAGCACGTCGGGCAGGCCGAGTTGCGCCGAGTTGTGCTCACCCGGGAGCGGAAACGAGATCGAAAGCGCGTTGAAGACCTGCGGCTGGTTCTCGACGATCTCCTTCGTCGGCCCGCGCGCGACCGAGAAGATGTCCACCGGGACGATCAGCACCGCGATCAGAAGCACCCAGCTGAGCGCCTCGAAGAAGGCGAGGAACCACCAGGCGACGCAGACGACTGCGGCGAACTTCACGAAGTTGGCGACGATGTCCAGGCCGCTCCACTCCAGGACGACGCTGACTGAAACGAGAGCAATCGCGGCCCAGCCCAGCCTCTCCATTGTCGTCCGCCGTAGCGGCAGCGCGATCAGGACGAGGACGAACGTGAGCGGGATCAGACCGAACGAGAGGAAGACGACGTCGGTCCAGAGCCCGAGTGCGGCCAAGTCCTCGGAGACGCCGTAATACCAGGCGAGAACCGCGAGGACGGCTAGTACGGCGGCTGCTCGGACCACCAGGGCCCGATCGCCTTGAACGCCTCCCAGAAATCCTTCTTCGCCGGAGCCTCGTCGAGCGAAGCGTCCAGGTCCGGGGTCACCAGCGCCTCGATCGTCGGCGTGAACTTCTGGATCGACCCGGGCTGGCTCGCGATCTCGGCCGCGAGCGGAAAGCGGACGGCGTTCAGGCACGAGACCGCATCTTGCCCCATGACCACGATGAGCTTGGGCTCGACGATGTGGATCTCGCGCGCGAGCCACTCCCGCGCCTGCTCCTCGTCCGCGCCCGCGAACTTGAGGCAGTTCGTCCCGTAGATGGCCATCGGGTCGACGTGCAGCCGCTGAAGCGACTTGAGAACCGCTTGCCCGGCGCGGCCGAAGAAGGCGACCCCCTCATGCTGCTCTGCCGTCTGCGGCCCGTACTTGAGGAGGAAGATGTCCGCCTGGGTGTGCCCGGAGCCGAGGACCGGGGCCCGGTCCGCGCCGGCCTCCCTGGCGATCTCGCGGCCGAGATCGTTGATCTCGGCGATCGCCTTCTCGAGGTAGCGCTGTGAGATGTCGTCCGTGGGCACGGGCAAGGGGCTGCAAAGCCTATTCGGGGCCGGGCGGCCCTCTTCCTACACGGCGGCCTTCGAGCGGCGGGCCCTCGACTGCGCGACCCACTTCAGGCCCTGCAGATAGACGAGTGATTTCGGCCGGCGCACGATCTCCGCCGAGCGGAGGCTGATCAGGAACTCGGCGGCGTTCTCGAAGGCGCGCATGCGGACGAGGCCGGTGCCGACGCCTTGCAGGACGTGCGCGTCGGAGCCCGCCGCCATGGTCAGGTTGTACTTGCGCGCGAAGCGCAGCGCTTCGTCGTTGAAGCCTTCGAAGAGGAGGCGTGCGTTGTAGACCTCGAACACGTCGATCTCGGACAGGTGGCGATGCAGCGTCGGCGCATCGGGGATCGTGTGCAGCCGGTCGAACGGGTGGGGGAGATAGACCACGCCGCCCTGCTCCCTGATCGCCGCGATCGTGTCCTCCATCGGGAGGCCGCGCTCGACCTGCTCCTCGAGGAAGAGGCCGATGACCTCGCCCTTTTCCGTCTTGATCTCCTCCCCGGGGATGACGAGGAGCTTGCGGTCGCGCGCCAGCTGGACGGCCTCCTGCGCTCCCGAGAAGACGTTGTGGTCGGTGATCGCGATCGCACCGAGTCCTTGTGCCTCCGCGTAATCGAGGAGGTCGGCGACCGGCACCGAGCAGTCGTGCGAGTGATCGGTGTGCATGTGCAGGTCGGCGAGGATGAAAGGCCGGTCTGCGAGCGGCTCCGCGGGCGTGCGCGCCACGGTGCGTCGCCGACCCAGCACGGACTCGTAGAGCGACTCGAGCTCTTCGGCGAGGGACTCGGAGCCGAGGGCCTCGGATGAGCGTCTCGCCACCTCGGACTGGGCGCGCCGCCACTCGGGGTCGGAGGCGAGCCGGCCGAGCGCGGCGCCTACGAGCTCGGGCTGCTCCTGAGCCCCCGGCGGATCCACGAGGGGAACTCCTGCGGCCGCAGCCTCGGCCCGGAAGCGGTTGACCCCGCGCTGCGCCGGGACGAGACCGGCGGCACCCGCGAGGAGCCGCGCTCTGCTCTGGCCGTCGAAGGCCGTGCGCACGGTCACGCGGTCGCGGAGCGGGCGCGGAACGTAGGGCCGGCTGGAAAGCGGACTCGTGCGCACGAAGACGAGCTCCCAGTCCGGAAGGCCGCGAAGCTCCCGCAGCGCCGCCCGGGAGCGCGGCAGCTCGTCCGCACGCCACTCGAAGAGGAAGCGGTCGGCCGGCCGCGCGTCCCTGAAACGGTCGAGCTCGATTCCGTCGGGCAGCGTCCGGTAATCCCCCGGGAACCGCTCGCGCGCGGCGGCGAGCGTTTCCTCGCCGACGGCGGTCAGGCCGTCGATCCGCGACAGCAGTCGCTCGCGCTGCTTCTTGCCGGGCGGGTAGGCGAGACGGTCAGGGGAGTGGAAGGTCGCGACGGAGAGCGCGCGCGAGTCGCGCAGCGCGAGATAGGAAAGGCTCGGAAGTCCCGGCTCGTGGGCGTGGAGGATGTCGAAGGAGTCCGCGCCGAGGGCGAGCTCGAGGTTCGCGCGGACGCCGATGGGGACGCCAAGCCGGCTCTTGCGCGAGATGGGGATCGCCGGACCGAGCGCGACGACGCCGGCCAGAGGCTCGCCCTGCGCGCCGAGCCGCCGCAGCGCGCGCCGGCCGCGAGCGAGGTCCGCCGCACGGTTCGACGGAGCGAGAACGACGACCTCGTGGCCCCGTCGGCGCAGCTCCTCCGAGGCGGCGTGCACGTGCTCGTTGACCGGGTGCGGCTGCGACCACGCGAACGGCGTGACCATGCAGATCCGTAGGCCCACGCGTCGAGTCTACCGCCGTGCCAAAAGGAGGAGGGCCGGCATCGTGCCGGCCCTCCTCGGTCCGAAGACTGGCTACGCGCTCGCGGCGGCCTTCGCCGTCTTCAGCGCGTTCTTCTTGATGAACTGCTCGACGAGGTCGTACGCCTCGTCGTCCTGAATCTGCTTCGGGGGCGACTTCATCAGGTATGAGCTCGGGCCCTCCAGCGCACCGGAGACGCCGTTGTTCATGGCGAGCTTCGCGAGCCGCACCGCGTCGATGACGATCCCGGCCGAGTTGGGGGAGTCCCACACCTCGAGCTTCAGCTCCAGGTTCAGCGGGACGTCGCCGAAGGCGGAGCCCTCCATGCGGATGTAGGCCCACTTGCGGTCGGTCAGCCAGGGAACGTAATCGGACGGGCCGACGTGCACGTTCTCGGCGCCGAGATCGTAGTCGAGCATCGACGTGACCGCATTCGTCTTCGAGATCTTCTTCGACTCGAGGCGCTCGCGCTCGAGCATGTTGAGGAAGTCAGAGTTGCCGCCGACGTTCAGCTGCATCGTCTTGTCGAGGTGCACGCCGCGCTCGCGGAAGAGACTCGTGAGGACGCGGTGCGTGATCGTCGCGCCGACCTGCGACTTGATGTCGTCGCCGATGATCGGCACGCCCGCCTGCTCGAAGCGCCGCTGCCAGTAGGCCTCGCGGGCGATGAACACGGGCATGCAGTTCACCATCGCGCAGCCGGCGGAGAGGATCTGCTCCGTGTACCACTTGGTCGCCTCCTCGGAGCCGACCGGGAGGTAGTTGACCACGACGTCCGTGCCGGTCTCCTTGAGGATCCCCACGACGTCGTCGGTCTCGCCGGGCGCCTTCTCGACGACCTCGGAGAGGTACTTGCCGATCCCGTCGTGCGTCATCCCGCGCGACACCTTGATGCCGGTCTTGGGGACGTCGGCGAACTTGTACGTGTCATTGGGATGCGCCCAGATCGCGTCGGCGAGGTCCTTGCCGACCTTGTCCGTCGTCACGTCGAACGCCGCCGTGAACTCCACGTCCGAGACGTGGTAGCCGCCGAGGTCGACGTGCATGAGGCCGGGGACGAACTGCTCGGGGTCCGCGTCCTTGTAGTACTGGACTCCCTGGAGCAGGGAGTTGGCGCAGTTGCCCACGCCGATGATCGCGACGCGCACCTTGCCGTTGCCGCGCGCGTGGCCGTTCTTGGAGCCGTTGCTCGAAGCCATCTTGTCCTTTCGGTGGGCGCCGAGCCGCTCCGTGAGGGTCTCGACGATGAGCTGGTTGACGGTCCGCTTGCGCTCGCGGGCACGCTGCGTGAGCCTCTCTTTCAGCTCGAGCGGCATGCGCAGGAGGACGTCGCCCTTCTCGCTCGGACGGCCGCTCTTGCGGCCGGAGCTCTCGAAGGGGACGGCGAAGCGGGAAGCGAGAATCCCGACCGCGAGGTCGTTGAGGCTGCCCTTGGTCGCTTCGACCTCGCGGGCGAGGTCGCGCTTGAGATCCGCGGGCATGCGGACGAGGACGTCCTTTCGCTCCCGTGCCATCACGCATAGTGATAGCACAAATGTGCTATCAGGCGCTACGCAGCTGCTTGCGGACGAAGAGGATGCGCTGGAGGACCGTGATCCATGCGGTCGTTGCGAGGAGCGCCATCGTCGCCGGCAGGACGAGCTCGTGAATCGGGGCGAGGACGAGGCCCGTCGTGATCACGACGACGCGCTCCGCCCTGCTCCCCAGTCCCACGTCCCCCTTCAGGCCGAGCGCCTCGGCTCTCGCTCGCGCATAGCTGACGAGGAAGGAGCCCGCGACCGCGGCGAAGGCGAGCGCAACTCCCCACATCTGGTCGTGGCGCATGAGGACGAGCCCGATCGACGCGATCATGAAGCCTTCGCCCACGCGGTCGACGGTCGAGTCGAGGAACGCGCCGAAGGGACTGCCGATCCCACGGCTCCGGGCGAGTGCGCCGTCGAGGATGTCGAGAATCGAGCCGACGACGAAGAGGACGGCTCCGATCCAGTAAAAGCCCCAGCCGAGGTACTCGAAGAAGACGGCGACCGAGCCCGCGATGCAGAGGCCGACGCCCGAGATCGTGAGCGCGTCCGGGGTGACCTTGGCCTCCTCGAGCTGGGCCATCGACTGGGCGGCGAGCCGGCGCGCTTCGTCCGTGTAGGTCTGCTTGGCGCGTGCGAGCTTCGGGCTTGCCACGGGTCGAGGGTACTACGCCTACCCGCCGATGTACGACATCTCGACCTTGGGGAGGTCGCCTGTCGCGTTCGACCGGAGCTCGGAGTAGCGGTCGGTTCGCTCGCGCCAGATGCCGCCGATGGCCGCGGCGATCTCGTCGTCCCCTGCGCCGTTGCGCACGAGCGCGCGCAGGTCGCGGCCCGTCGTGGCGAAGAGGCACGTGTAGAGGGAGCCGTCCGCCGAGAGCCTCGCCCGCGTGCACGCACCGCAGAACGGCCGCGTCACCGAGGCGATGACGCCGACCTCGCCGCTTCCGTCCCGGTAGCGGTAGCGCTCCGCCACCTCTCCGGGATAGCGGGGCGGCAGGGGCTCGAGCGGGAGCTGGGCATCGATCCGGGAGAGGATCTCCGTCGCGGGCACGACATCGTCGAGGCGCCAGCCGTTCGTGTGCCCGACGTCCATGTACTCGATGAAGCGCACGACATGGCCCCGGTCGCGGAAGTGGCGCGCCATCGGGAGGATCGTGTCCTCGTTGACGCCGCGCTTGACGACGACGTTCACCTTCACCGGGAGGCAGGCAGCGGAGGCCGCCTCGATGCCGTCGAGGACGGTCTGCACGGGAAAGTCGACGTCGTTCATTGCGCGGAACACGTCGTCGTCGAGCGAGTCGAGGCTGACCGTGATCCGACGGAGCCCTGCGTCCCGCAGCGCCTGCGCCTTTTGGGCGAGGACGGCGCCGTTCGTCGTCAGCGTGAGGTCGAGCCCCGGAATCGCAGCCAGCATCTCGACGAGCCGCTCGACCTCGCGGCGGATGAGCGGCTCGCCGCCCGTGAGGCGGATCTTCTCGACGCCCAGCGCGGCGAAGACGTGGGCGAGTCGCGCAATCTCCTCGAAGCTGAGGAGGTCGCGGCGAGGTAGGAACTCGTAATCGCGCCCATAGACCTCCTTGGGCATGCAGTACACGCACCGGAAGTTGCAGCGGTCCGTGATCGACACGCGGAGGTCGCGCAGCGGCCGGTGAAGGGTGTCTTCGAGCGCCACGCTCATACCCTAGCCTCCCCGCCTGGAGGAATTAGCGCACGTAATGGATTCCCCCTGGAATCCGAATTGAGCTGATCGTCCGGCGTGGGCATGCTCGATCCATGGCGGCGTCCTACGGGCCGAGGGTATGGCTTGCTCTGGCGACGATCTACATCGTCTGGGGCTCGACGTTCATGGCGGTGACGATCGCCGTCCGCGACGTCCCGCCGCTCCTCGCCATGGGCTTTCGCCACGTGACTGCAGGCGCGCTCCTCCTGGCCTTCGCGCTTCCGCGGGGAGATCGCACAGGCGACCGCATCGGCTGGCCGCAGATCCGGGCCGGGTTCATCTTCGGCGGCGCGCTCTTCCTGCTCGGGCACGGCGGCCTCGCGTGGGCGCAACAGACCGTCCCCTCGGGAGTCGCGGCTCTGCTCATCGGCAGCATTCCGCTCTGGATGACGCTGCTCGACCGCGTCTTCTTCGGCAGGCGCCTGCACCCGAGCGCGGTGCTCGGGCTCGTCCTCGGCTTCATCGGGCTCGCGTTCCTCTTCGACCCGTTCGGGGAGGGCCATTTCGACCGGGTCGGGGCAGTTGTGTGCGTTCTTTCGGCTCTCGCCTGGGCCGCAGGCTCCCTGTACTCACGCGGAGCGGCGCTACCGCAGCGACCGCTCGTCTCGGCCGGGCTCGCTGCCCTCTGCGGCGGTGCGCTCCTCCTCGTCGCCGGCGCGGCGAGCGGCGAGCTCGGCGACCTGCATCCCACGGCCGACTCCCTCGGCGCGATCGCCTACCTCGTCGTCGTCGGGACCCTCGTGGGCTTCGTCGCCTACGTCTGGCTCCTCCGCAACGCGCCGATCTCCCTCGTCGCCACCTACGCCTACGTGAACCCCGTCATCGCTGTCGCGCTCGGCGCCCTCCTTCTCGGCGAGGAGATCACGGTTCAGATGCTCGTCGCGGGCACCGTCATCCTGGGCTCGGTCGCGCTCATCGTCGCGAGAAGCGGCGAGGTTCGCGAGCCCGGACGCGGGCTTCGCCGCCGCCCTCGCCGTTTTGGAAGGCGATTTGCAGGGGAAATAGACCCCAGTCCGACACAAGGGGGGTCACATGGGTGGCGAGACCGACAGGGTTGAAGGCGAGCTGAAGGAGCAGGAAGGCAAGCTCACCGACGATCAGATGCGCGAGAAGCAGGGCCAGGCCCAGCAGAAGTGGGGCGAGGCCCAGGACAAGGCCGAAGACGCCAAGGAAGAGGTCCGCGACCGGATGTAGCGTGGGCCTCATGAGTGCCCTGCGAAGGCGCCCAAACCGGGCGCCTTCGTGTATCTGGGGCGCCGGTACGCTGGCGCCGCCCTCCGATGTACGACCACGTCTGGCACTGGCGCTCGCGGTTGCCCGAGCGGAAAGGGACGGCCTGCCGCGTGATCGCCCGCTCCCGCCGTCTCGGCTCGGTGCTCGTCGAGTTCGAGGACGGTCTTCGCGTCGTGACGTCCCGCCACGCGGTACGCCGGCAGCAAGGCCCGGAATCCGGGTAGAATGTGCTATTACAACACTTAGATTTTCTTAGCTGTCAAGTAACGGAGGATTCACGCAATGGCAAAGACAATCGGAATCGACCTCGGCACGACCAACTCCGCGATGAGCGTGCTCGAGGGCGGTGAGCCGACCGTCATCCCGAACGCCGAGGGCGGGCGCACGACGCCGTCCGTCGTCGCGTTCACGCGAGACGGCCAGCGGCTCGTCGGGGCGCCCGCGAAGCGCCAGCAGGTCACGAACCCCCAGAACACCATCTTCTCGATCAAGCGCTTCATGGGCCGCAAGTTCGATGAGGTCTCGGAGGAGATGAAGATCGTCCCGTACGAGGTCGTCTCCGGCCCGAACGGCGACGTCCGCGTGAAGGCGGGCGACAAGGAATATGCGCCGCCGGAGATCAGCGCCATGATCCTGCAGAAGCTCCGGACCGACGCCGAGGCGTTCCTCGGCGAGTCGGTCACGGATGCAGTCATCACGGTGCCGGCCTACTTCGCCGACGCCCAGATCGAGGCGACGCGCGACGCGGGCAAGATCGCCGGGCTCAACGTCCTGCGCATCATCAGCGAGCCGACCGCCGCGTCGCTCGCCTACGGGCTCGAGAAGGAGTCCGACCAGACCATCCTCGTCTTCGATCTCGGGGGCGGGACGTTCGACGTCTCGATCCTCGACCTCGGTGAGGGCGTCTTCGAGGTGAAGGCCGTGAACGGCGACAACCACCTCGGCGGCGACAACTTCGACAAGGCGATCGTCGACTGGATGGTGGCCGAGTTCAAGCGCGATCAGGGGATCGATCTCGTCGGCGATCGCATGGCGCTCCAGCGTCTGTACGAGGCCGCCGAGAAGGCGAAGATCGAGCTCTCGTCGACGATGTCGACGCAGATCAACCTGCCGTACGTCACGGCCACGCCGGAGGGCCCGAAGCATCTCGACCTCCAGCTCACGCGCTCGAAGCTCGGCGAGCTCACTGCCGAACTCCTCGACCGCATCGTCGCCCCGACGAAGCAGGCCCTGTCGGACGCCGACCTCACGCCCGATCAGATCGACCACGTGATCCTCGTCGGCGGCATGACCCGCATGCCGGCCGTGCAGGAAAAGGTCAAGGAGATCATCGGCAAGGAGCCGCACAAGGGCGTCAACCCGGACGAGGTCGTCGCCGTCGGCGCGGCCATCCAGGCCGGCGTGCTCAAGGGGGAGGTCAAGGACGTCCTGCTCCTGGACGTGACTCCGCTTTCCCTCGGCATCGAGACCAAGGGCGGCGTCTTCACGAAGCTGATCGATCGCAACACGACCATCCCGACGAAGAAGTCGGACACGTTCTCGACCGCGGAGGACAACCAGCCCTCCGTCGAGATCCACGTGCTCCAGGGCGAGTCGGAGATGGCGTCCTTCAACAAGACGCTCGGCAAGTTCCAGCTCGTGGGCATCCCGCCGGCGCCACGCGGCATGCCGCAGATCGAGGTCACCTTCGACATCGACGCGAACCGCATCATCCACGTGTCGGCGAAGGACCTCGGCACCGGCAACGAGCAGGACATCCGCATCGAGAGCGGTTCCGGTCTCGCCGAGGAGGAGGTCGAGCGGATGATCCGCGAGGCCGAGTCCCACGCGGACGAGGCGCACAAGATGCGCGAGACCGCCGAGGCCCGGAACCAGGCCGAGAACCTGCTCTACTCGACCGAGAAGAGCCTCAAGGACCACCGCGACGCCCTCGACGAGGAGACCGTCTCCACGATCGAGTCGCGCATGGAAGAGCTCCGCTCGGCGCTCGACGGCTCCGATGCCGCCGAGATCCGCACGAAGTCGGACTCCCTCATGGAGGCCTCGCACCGCCTCGCGCAGGCCGTCTACGAGAAGGTGCAGGCCGAGCAGACGGCCTCCGCGGCTTCCGGCAACGGCGAGTCGACGAGCGACGACGAGGTCGTCGAGGACGCCGACTACGAGGTGATCGACGAGGAGGCCAAGCAGTCGTAATGGCCCCCGACGAGGCCCAGACCGACAACACCGACCTCGAGGAGAAGCTCGCCGAGGTCGAACGCGAGCGCGATGAGTTCCTGAACGATCTCAAGCGCGTCGCCGCCGACTTCGAGAACTACCGCAAGCGGGTGGCGCGCGACCAGGAGGGCCTGGTCGCGCGTGCCCACGAGCGGCTGGTGAAGGAGCTCCTGCCGGTGCTGGACGATCTCGAGCGCGCGCTCGAGGCCGCCGCCCAACACGAGGAGGCGAAGCTGGAGGAAGGCGTTCGGCTCGTCCACCGCGAGCTCATGGAGGCGCTCGCCCGCGAAGGCCTCGTCGAGGTCGAGACCAACGGGCAGTTCGATCCGCACGTCCACGAGGCGCTTCTCTCACAGCCGTCCGACCGGGAGGAAGGGTCCGTCGTCGAGGTCCTGCAGAAGGGATACCTGCTGGGCGACCGCATTCTCCGGCCGGCCCGCGTCGTGGTGTCGCAGGGCGAATGAAGGACCTGTACGAAGTCCTGGGCGTCAAGAAGGGCGCCTCGGCGGACGAGATCAAGAAGGCCTACCGCAAGCTCGCGCGCGAGCATCATCCGGACAAGAACCCGGGCGACAAGGCCGCGGAGGAGCGCTTCAAGGAGATCCAGGGCGCCTACGACGTCCTCTCCGATCCGGAGAAGCGCAAGCAGTACGACCAGGTCGGCCCGCGGATCTTCAGCGGCGCCGGCGGTCCCGGACAGGGTGGCTTCCAGTGGTCCGGGAATCTGGGCGATCTCGGCGATCTGGGCGATCTGTTCGGGAACATCTTCGGAGGAGCGGGCGGCCCCTCGCCGCGCGGCCGCAGGCCGCGCGGCGAAAGAGGCCGAGATGTCGAGGTCGCTCTGAACGTGTCGTTCGAGGACTCCCTCGAGGGGCTCGAGACCAAGATTCCCGTCGAGCTCGAAACGAGCTGCTCCGTCTGCCACGGTTCCGGCGCCGAGCCCGGCACGTCCCCGCAGATCTGCCCGGAGTGCCGCGGCCGCGGCGTGGTCTCCGAGGACGAGGGCTTCTTTGCCTTCTCGCGCCCGTGCCCGCGCTGCCACGGCAATGGCACCGTCATCGAGCGCCCGTGCCGGAACTGCAAGGGCTCGGGCCGCGAGCGCCGCACGAAGCGCTACACGGTGAAGATCCCCGCCGGCGTCAAGAACGGCACGCAAATCCGCCTCAAGGGCAGGGGCGAGGCGGGCACGAACGGCGGCCCGGCAGGCGACTTGATCGTCACGACGCGTGTTGCCGCATCGCCGCTCTACGAACGCCGTGGCGCCGACCTTCTTCTCGAGGTCCCCGTCACCTACGCAGAGGCCGCGCTCGGAGCCACCGTCGAGATCCCCACCCCGGAAGGCCGCGTGGCGCTCAAGGTGCCGGCGGGCTCGCAGGACGGGAAGCTCCTCAAGGTGAAGGGCCGCGGCGCCCCCAAGCTGAAGGGCGGCGGGAAGGGCGACCTTCTCGCGCGCCTGCGCGTCTCTGTGCCGACCAAGCTTTCGAAGGCCGAGCGCGAGGCGATCGAGAACCTGCAGAAGGTCTCGCACGACGACCCGCGGGAGAAGGTGTTCTCGTGACGCGTAGCCGTCTTCGCATCTACGCGATGTTGGCCCTGGTCGTCGCCCTCGCTCTCTTTCTGACCACGGTCATCGTGCTCCAGTGGATCGCGGTCGTGCTCGTCGTCGCGAGCACGTTTGTTCTCATGTGGACGCTCTGGACCGGCGGGAGGGAGACGGAGCGCGAATGACCGAGCAAGAGCGCCCGCGCTACATGATCTCCGTCGCCGCCGAGCTCGTAGGCATGCATCCGCAGACCCTGCGCATCTACGAGTCGAAGGGCCTTGTCCGGCCGAGGCGCACCCCGGGGAACACCCGGCTCTATTCCGAGGCCGATCTCGATCGGCTCCGCCTCATCCAGCGGCTGACGACGGAGCTCGGGCTCAACCTCGCCGGGGTCGAGACCGTCATCCGGCTGGAGGACGAGCTGGGTAAGGCGCGCGCGCGGCTCGAGCGGCTCGAGCGCGAGATGCGCAAAGAGATTCGCAACGTGCACAAGCAGTACAAGCGAGAGGTCGTGCTCTACCGCAAGGGCGACCGCCTGCCCGAAAGGAACTAGGTGGACTTCAACAAGCTCACGATCAAGTCCGGAGAAGCGGTTGCCGCCGCCCAGGAGCTGGCGCGGCGCCGCGGTAACCCCGAGGTCTACCCCGAGCATCTCTGCATTGCGCTCCTCGACCAGGAGCTCCCGCGCACGCTCGTCGAGCGCGCGGGGGAGTCGGTCGACTCGCAGCGTGCCGAGTGTGAGGCGAAGCTCGCGCAGAAGCCGGCAGTGCAGGGCTCCTCGCAGCAGCCGCACGCGTCCACCGATTTCGCGCGGGTGCTCGACCGCGCAGAGGAGGAGATGCGCAAGCTCGAGGACGAATACGTCTCCACCGAGCACCTGCTGCTCGCGCTCGACGTGGCGCCGCGCGACGCGCTCCTCGCCGCGCTCAAGGACGTGCGCGGGTCTCAGCGCGTCACGTCGCAGGATCCGGAGGGCTCCTACCAGGCGCTCGAGAAGTTCGGCCGGGACCTGACCGAGCTCGCGGAGTCCGGCAAGCTCGACCCCGTCGTCGGCCGGGACGAGGAGATCCGCCGCGTCATCCAGGTCCTGTCCCGGCGGACGAAGAACAACCCCGTTCTGATCGGCGACCCGGGCGTGGGCAAGACCGCGATCGTCGAAGGCCTCGCGCAGCGCATCGTGGCGGGCGACGTGCCCGAGGGCCTCAAGGGCCGGCGCGTCTGGGCGCTCGACATCGGCTCCCTCCTCGCCGGCTCGAAGTACCGGGGCGAGTTCGAGGAGCGCCTGAAGGCCGTCCTCGAGAACATCAAGGAGGCCGAGGGCCAGATCATCCTCTTCATCGACGAGCTGCACACCATCGTCGGGGCGGGCGCGGCCGAGGGCGCCGTGGACGCGGCCAACATGCTGAAGCCGATGCTTGCCCGCGGCGAGCTTCGCGCGGTCGGCGCGACGACGCTCGACGAGTACCGCAAGCACATCGAGAAGGACGCCGCGCTCGAGCGCCGCTTCCAGCCGGTGTTCGTCGGCGAGCCGTCCGTCACGGACACCATCGCGATCCTCCGCGGCCTTAAGGAGCGTTACGAAGCGCATCACGGCGTCCGCATCCGCGACGCGGCCCTCGTCGCCGCGGCGGTGCTGTCGGACCGGTACATCTCGGACCGCCAGCTGCCCGACAAGGCGATCGACCTCGTCGACGAGTCGGCCTCGCGCCTGCGCATGGAGATCGACTCCTCGCCGCTCGAGCTCGACGAGGCCGAGCGCCGCGTCCGCCAGCTCGAGATCGAGCTCGCCGCGATGGGCAAGGAGTCCAAGGACGTGCGCGAGCCGGTCGAGCGTGAGCTCGCCGACGCCAAGGCGCACCGCGACGAGCTCGCCGCCAGATGGGCGAAGGAGAAGGAGGCGCTCGACCGCGTCAAGGAGATCACGCAGAAGATCGACGACCTCCGCATGGAGGCCGAGCGGGCCGAGCGGCAGGGCGACCTGCAGCGCGTCGCCGAGATCCGCTACGGCGAGCTGCCCGCCCTCGAGACCGAGCTCGCCGAGCGCGAGCAGGCCGAGTTCGAGCCGATGGTCAAGGAGGAGGTCGACGAGGACGACGTCGCCGCCGTCGTCGGGCGGTGGACCGGCATCCCGGTCTCACGCCTCCTCGAGGGTGAGACCGAGAAGCTCATCCACATGGAGGAGCGGCTCCACCAGCGCGTCGTCGGCCAGGACGAGGCCGTTGAGGCCGTGGCGAACGCGCTTCGCCGCGCCCGCACCGGCCTGCAGGACCCGAACCGGCCGATCGGTTCCTTCATCTTCCTCGGGCCGACCGGCGTGGGGAAGACCGAGCTCGCCCGCGCGCTAGCGGAGTTCATGTTCGACGACGACCGCGCGCTCGTGCGGCTCGACATGTCGGAGTACCAGGAGCGTCATACCGTCTCGCGGCTCGTCGGTGCCCCTCCCGGCTACGTCGGCTACGACGAGGGCGGGCAGCTCACCGAGGCCGTTCGGCGCCGCCCGTACTCCGTCGTCCTCCTCGACGAGATCGAGAAGGCGCACGCGGAGGTCTTCGACGTGCTCCTGCAGATCCTCGACGACGGACGCCTGACCGACGGTCAGGGTCGCACGGTCGACTTCCGCAACACCGTGATCATCATGACGTCGAACATCCGCTCGGCCGAGGCTCTCAGCGAGTACTTTCGCCCCGAGTTCCTGAACCGGGTGGACGAGGTCGTCGAGTTCCAGGCGCTCACCCGCGGGCAGCTCGGTGAGATCGTCGAGCTCCAGCTCGAACGCCTTCGCGCCCGGCTCACCGAGCGCGGCATCGAGCTCGAGCTCACCGACGCCGCGAAGGAGGCGCTCGCCGAGGCAGGGTGGGATCCGACCTACGGCGCCCGCCCGCTCAAGCGCGCGCTCCAGCGCCTGGTCGAGAACCCGCTCGCGATGCGGCTGCTCGAGGGCGACTTCGCCGACGGCGACCGCGTCCGAGTCGACGCGCAGAACGGCGAGCTCGTCTTCGAGAAGGCCCCGACGGCCGAGCCCGCCGCGGCCTAGGGAACCGGGTCGAGGAACTCGCTCTTGCCGGTCTCCGGCGGAGCGCCGTAGATGAAGAGGACGACCTCTTCGTTGCCGACATTGCGCAGCTGGAGGATCGTGCCGCGCTCCACGACGACGACGCCGCCCCGCGGCACCTCGTGCCGCTCGGGCGGCTCGCCGAGATCGACGGTCAGCGTGCCGTCGAGCACGACGAAGACCTCCTCCTGGCCCAGGTCGCGGTGTCGCTTGCCGACCGAGCCCGGCGGATAGCGCCAGACGTTCGCGCGCGATTCCGTGAGCGCGTCGGAGAGTCGCGCGACGCTGCGCGGGTCGTTCTCGTCTCGGGGCACGAAGGGCAACTCGCCCGCCTGGAAGATCGTGAAGCCCACCGTGCTGACACTAGCGTCTGCCCCGAGGCGGCGGAAGACACCGGCCTTGTGTTGCACGCGCACAAAGTTCGTTCCGCGCCATTCCTCGTCTCGGCTCAAAAACCCCGGCGAGGAGCCATGGCCTTTTCGACCAAGGCGTGCAACACAAGGCTTCCTCCGGAAGTGCCACACTGAAGGACTCATGGAGAGCCTGCTCGCGTTCCTCGGCGTCTCCGCGCTCGTCATCGTCACCCCGGGCCAGGACACGGCGCTCACCATTCGGAGCACCCTCCTCGCCGGGCGGCGCGCCGGCGTCCTGACCGCCCTCGGCGTCTCGACCGGCCAGGCCGTGTGGACGCTGGCGGCGAGCGCAGGGATCACGGCCCTTCTCCTCGCCTCCGAGCCGGCGTTCCTCGCGGTCAAGGTCGCCGGGGCGATCTACCTCGTCTTCCTCGGTGGGCAGATGCTCGTGCACGCGCTCCGGCGTTCGGGCGCGACGATCGGTGTCGT
>JBKPRJ010000047.1:0-9731 GCA_046734455.1 Actinomycetota bacterium
CTTCGAGCTGCGAGTCGCGGGCGATCTGGGCGAAGAGATCGCGCAACCTCCTGCGACCGTCGATGCGCGCGAGTAGCTCGATGGTGTACGTATCGATGCCGACGACGAAGCCGAAGCCCCATTCCAGGCGGACGCGGGCGCTCTCGAGCTCCAACCCCTCGTCCTTGTGGCGCCAGATCTGCTCGATCCGCTGCGGTTCCACCACGGCGAGGACCTCGTCCAGAAGCTGGTCGTCGGTCGGAAGAGACGCGAGCAGATCCTGGTTCACGAACGTGCGCACGACCTGGTCGCCTGCGGGCCCGATCTCCGCGTCCGGAAGGACTTCGTGGCGGGCCCAGTTGCGTCCGCGTGAGCGCCGTCGGAGAACGATCGCCCCTGACGCGACCCGGTCGGCCGCGAGGCCGCGGAGAAACTCGATCCAGCGCGGAAGCGCGTCCGGGTCAGCGTGCACGGCGGCGTAGCGGGCAGGATCCCCCTCGGATTCGAGCAGGAGCACGGCGTCGCAGCCGGTTCCAGCCACCCATTGCTCGAGCGGGGCCCACCAGTCCTCGCCGGGGCCGAGCATCCACGTGGCGAGGACGTGCGCGAAGCCACCCTCGCTGAGGCGGGCTGCGACCGCCTGGACGACCTCGCGGCAATGCGAGTCCGCTCGTTCCTCATCGTCCGGGGAGAGCGTGCGGGGCGGATTCGCCAGGATGAGGCCGTAGGAGTGGCCGGCCACCGGCTCCAGGCCCTCTCCCTCGATCGCCTCGAGGTTCTCGAGCCCGTTGAGAAGAGCGCCGATCCGAATGAGCGCCAGCGCGCGCGGGTTCGCCTCGACCGCGACGGTGCGGTCGGTGTGTCGCGCTGCGAGGAGCGCGTGCAGCCCCGTTCCCGCGTCCGCCTGCAGCGCTGAGACGAAGTGCATGCGCACGGTCATGTTCGCCAGCAGCCCCGAACCCTGGGGCGGCTCCGTGCCTGGTTCGTACGCGACGAGGACGTCCTTGTGCGGAATCAGGCGCACCGATGCGCCCACATCGTCACCGATGGCCTCGAGGACGCCGTTCGCGACAAGGCGGTCCGGGTCCAGGCCGGGGAGGGCGGCGGCGGTGTCCTGCCAGGACTGAGGCGTACCCAGATAGAAGAGCCGGATGAGCGTGTTCAGCGCGTTCGCGTCGGTCAGCCGCGATTCGAGCACCGCAGGCTCGGTGTCCTCGCCGAGCCGTTCCTTCAGGCCGTCGCTCGTGTAGCCGGCGGCCGTGAGGAGGGTTCCCAGCGTCGAAACGGCCTCGGGATCTTCGAGGCCCTGGGTGAGGGGCGATGCGTCCGTGGACCGGAGGATACGTGGGGCTTTCCGCTATCGTTGCCGGGCACGGGGCGTGGCGCAGCCTGGTTAGCGCGCTAGTCTGGGGGACTAGAGGTCCCGAGTTCAAATCTCGGCGCCCCGATTGAGGGAAGGGCCCTGATCGGAGGGCCTTCCCTGGGAGGCCGCCGCTCGGGCGGCCAGCAGGCGAACCTGATTGCCGGTGCGCCAGGGGAGACGACGTCTACGTCGAACTTCTGCTCGATGACCTCGGGCGTCCCCGGAAGGCCTCGCAAAGGGCCGGCTCTGATCGAGCGGCGGATCAGGAAGATCGCCGATGCCCGCTCGATCACACTCGCCCTCGCGACGACGTTTCTCGGCCTCGCGTTGGTGGGCGGCATCGCGATTCGCTTCCTCGACGAGAGCAGCTTCCCCACCTTCGGCCAGGCGATCTGGTGGGCTCTGCAGACCGTGACGACAGTGGGCTATGGAGACGTCGTTCCCACCGGTGATACGGGGAAGGTCATCGGCGGGATCGAGATGATTCTCGGTGTCTCGTTCATCTCGTTCCTCACCGCCGGGGTGACGAGCGTGATCGTGCAGCGCGCACAGGACAGGCGGCACGAAGAGGAGCGCGCGCAGGCCGAGCACGATGTCCAGCGTCTCGTGGACGCGCTCGACGAGGTCCGAGCGGCTATCGGCCAGCTGGAGCGCCGGCTGAGCTGACCTGCGGCGCGGGGGACGGCGTGCTGCGCCGGTCGATCGCCTGCATCGTCAGCCACGCGGCCGACGCGGCGATCACGGCCGCCGGCACTGCGTCGAGCCCGGCCGTGCCCACGAGCAGCGTGGCGAAGAGCGACGCCGTCACGAGTAGACGGGTGACCGCGGCGGTGCCCGCCGCCGTGCCGACCGCGACCGCCAGGGTGGGGGAGACGTCGAACCAGACGCTCGCGAAGGTGGCGAGCGCGATCCCGAGGAAGATCGCCGGGAACACCGGCCCGCCGCGGAAGCCCGAGCCGAGGCTGACGCCGTAGGCGATCGCCTTGGCGGCGAAGAGGATCAGGACGATCTTCGTCGAGTCCGAGGTGACGAGGCCGGGGACCGACGCCTGGCCCGAGAAGAGCACGTCCTGCGAGTTCGCGCCGAGCCAGTCGGCCGTCTGCGCGAGCATCCCGACGGCCAGACCTCCGACGACGAGGAGCAGCGGCATGGATCTACGGCTGCGTCCTCGGCGGTCGAGCACGGCTCCGACGCGGCGCGCCACGATCACAACGAGGGCGGCGAGGATGCCGACCGCCAAGGCCACGGTCAGATCGCCGAGGTGCGTCCCCTGGTAGGGCGGAAGATCCGGTACGACCAGCGACTGCGCATGGAGGCCTCCCCAGCTGCCGAATCCGACGAAGACGAGGTAGCCGACCGCCGCCGCGACGAACCCCGGGAGGATGACCGGGAGGAGCGCGGTGCCCATGGCGAGGCCGCCTTCCACCATCAGCATGCCACCCACGAGCGGCCCGCCGAACAGGGCGGAGATGGCCGAGAACGACCCCGCGGTCGCGAGGACGTTCTGTTCCTGCAGGCCCGTGCGGAAGAAGAGCGTCGCGGACATCCCGACGACCGAGCCGATCGCGATGAGGGGCGCCTCGGGGCCGAGCACGGCGCCGAATGCGAGCGTGCCGAGACCTGCAAGCGCGATCCCCGGGCCGTGGGTGAGGGGCGTGACGCCCATCGCGAGCCCCTCGAGCGGGCGATGTCCTCCGTCTCCCGGCAGAAGCAGGCGGACGACGGCGACGATGAGGCCGCCGATCGCGGGCAGGCCGATCACGAGGTACCAGGGCGGCGAGGAGTGGCCGAGGGCGTCCGGAAGGTCGTGCCAGAGCCAGTGCTCCATGTCGTGGACGAGCGCGAGGAAGAGCGCCGCCACGAGCGCTGCCGGGATGCCGATCAGGGCTCCGAGGGCGACGAGCCGGAGGTAGGTGGCGGCCGTGAGGTGCGGCTGGGCGGCCATTCGAGGCCTCGCATGCTCTCACGTATTCTCCGCCGCATGAACATCTCGAAGTGGTTCCGTCGCGAGAAGCCGACCGACGAGGAGCTCCGTGAGCGGGAGGAGAGCAAGGTGCGGGCGGCCGAAGAGCTGCGCCGGGCCGAGCAGGATTCCGAGCGCTCCCGCGAACAGAGCCGAGTGCCCGGCGCCGGCCACGACATGCCGCCGGGCGGCGGCGGGTTCTAGCTAGGCGAAGAGAACCGGCCGGCGGCCGCGCCCGAGATCGGCGAGCGCAGCGGCGAGTGCGAAGAGGAGGAGGAGGGCAACGGCGACTTTCAGCATGCTCTCGAGACGGCCGAGAGTGCCCGCGTCTTCCCCGGAAGTGTCCACACCCCTGTGGAAGCCTGTGAGGTTTGTGGAAGTTGGCGCGTATTTTTGCGCAATTTCCGAAAACCGCTGCTGGCGTCGTCCACCGCGAATGCTCTAGGTTCGGCGCGGCGGTCATGAGAGCCGCCTCTCCCGGTCGTGGGTCCGCAGCCCACCTCTCCCTAGGACGGAGGCCGGTGCTCGCCGAAAGTCTTCTATCGAGCGCCGGCCTCCTTCTACGAGCCGGGACGCTCGAAGAGGCTAGGCCTGGGGCCGGACCAGCGTGGGAACGGGCAGGCCGCCTTGGATCTGCGCGACATAAACGCGGAGCTCGCGCTCCTTGCGGGCCAGTGCCTCCTCGAGCTCGGCGAGCTCGCGCTCGCGGCGGTCGAGCTCGTCCTGGCGTACCTGGAGGTCGACGTTCGTCCGCACCTCGCGGGCCTCGAGCTCCTTCTCGCGCCGGGCCACGTCCTCGAGGCGGTCGTGGATGAGGGCCTCGTTGTCGTTCAGGCGCTTCTCGCGGTGCTCGATCCAGCGCGTGGCCTGGGTGGCGGTTTCTGCGCTGAGGAGATCGCCCTCGGCGTCGACGATCTCGCGCTCGCGCTCGGCGAGGAGCTTCTGCTCGGAGCGAAGCCGGTCGCGGCGATAGGAGGCGAGACGCTCCCGCTCGGTGAGCTCCGCCTCGGCCTCGACGAGCTTGGTCGTCCGCTCACGGAGTTGCCCGGCTTTCTCGGCGAGAGCCAGCGCGCGCTCCTCGACGGTCCCGAGAGCGCGGCGAAGTGCCTCGTCGGCTCGTTCCTGCTGGGGGCGGAGCTCCTCGACCCGCGACGAGCGCTCGGTGAGCTCGTTCTCGAGCGTTTCGAGTCGCTTGAGCTCGTACTCGACCTCGTTTTCGCGGAACGTGATCTCGGCGCCGCGCTCGTCGAGCTCTGCGGCGCTCTTCTTCAGGTACGACTCGAGCGAATGTCGAAGCCCCTCACTAAGCCCCATGCAGTCAGTATCGAACCGCCGGAGGCCCGAGAAACCCCCCTTTCGGGGGGAGGCCTGTCGCCGGATTCGGCCTTTCCTTTGCCTTGGAATGACCGTCCGCTTCCTTGCAGTCGGCCTCGCTGCCTTCGCCGCCGCGATCCTCATGGCTGCCCTGCCGCTCATCGCGCACGGCGGCTGAGCGTTCCTACTTGACGAGCGGCATCGGCCTGGCGCTGAATAGCGCATGGCCGATTTCCTGCCGATCGCCGAGCACGGGATCATGGGCGACCTCCACACGGTCGCGCTGACCGCCACGGACGGGACGATCGACTGGTACTGCTGCCCGTCCTTCGACTCGCCGAGCGTCTTCGCCTCGATCCTCGACCGTGAGAAGGGCGGCTACTACCGCATCTCGCCGGCGATGGAGGGCTGGACGCCGAAGCAGCTGTATTTCCCGGACACGAACGTCCTCATCACGCGCTTCCTTTCGCCTGACGGGGTGGGGGAGATCCAGGGCTTCATGCCGATCGCGGAGTCGAAGGAGGACGTCCATCGCCACCGCCTCATCCGCCGGGTGGAGGGCGTGCGCGGCGAGATGCGCTTCCGAGTCGAGCTACAGCCGCGCTTCAACTACGGGCGCGACGAGCACGAGATCGTGCAGTACGAGCACGGTGTCGTCTTCCGCTCGCCGAGCCTCTGCCTCGCGCTCCAGGCGACGACGCCGATCGCCTGCGACGCAGGCGGGATCCACTGCGAGTTCACCGTGCGCGCGGGCTCGTCGGTGACCTTCGTCCTCGAGCGCGTCGAGCCGGATTACGTGCCGCGCGCCTACTCGGAAGCCGAGACCCGCGCCGCTTACGAGGAGACGATCGCCTTCTGGCGGAACTGGGTCTCTCGCTCGCAGTACCGGGGCCGCTGGCGCGAGATGGTCAACCGCTCGGCCCTGACGCTGAAGCTCCTCACGTACCGCCCCACCGGAGCGATCGTCGCGGCGCCGACGACGAGCCTCCCCGAGGAGATCGGCGGCAGCCGCAACTGGGACTACCGCTACACGTGGATCCGGGATGCGGCCTTCTCCCTGTACGCACTCCTGCGCCTCGGATTCACGGACGAGGCGGAGGCGTTCACCGGCTGGCTGCGGGAGCGCGTCGTCGCGCGCACGGACTCGGTCTCGGGCCCCCTCCAGATCATGTACGGGATCGACGGGCGCAGCGATCTGACCGAGGAGACCCTGGACCACCTGGAGGGCTACCGGGGCTCGCAGCCGGTGCGGGTCGGGAACGGCGCCGCCGACCAGCTCCAGCTCGACATCTACGGAGAGCTCATGGACTCCGTGTACCTCTTCAACAAGTACGGCCGCCCGATCGCGCACGACGGGTGGGTGGAGCTCTCCGCGGTCACCGACTGGCTCTGCCAGAACTGGAACCAGCCCGACGAGGGGATCTGGGAAGTGCGGGGCGGGCGGCAGAACTTCACGTACTCGCGGCTCATGTGCTGGGTTGCGATCGAGCGAGCGATCCGGATCGCGCGCCACCGCGGCTTGCCAGGCGACCTCGACGCCTGGCGCGCCGCGCGCGACGCCATCTACCACCAGATCATGAGCCGGGGCTGGAACGAGCAGCGCCAGGCGTTCGTCCAGCATTTCGACACCGACGTCCTCGACGCGTCGATCCTCCTCATGCCGCTCGTGAAGTTCATCGCGCCGACGGACCCGCGCTGGCTGTCGACACTCGACGCGATCACGAAGGAGCTCGTCTCCGACAGCCTCGTCTACCGCTACAACGCTCGCGCTTCGCCCGACGGGGTCACCGGGGAAGAGGGCACCTTCTCAATCTGCTCGTTTTGGTACGTCGAGGCGCTCGCGCGCGCCGGACGGCTCGAGGAGGCCCGTCTCGCCTTCGAGAAGATGCTCACCTACGCCAACCATCTCGGGCTCTACTCCGAAGAGATCGGGCCGACCGGCGAACAGCTCGGCAACTTCCCGCAGGCCTTCACGCACCTCGCGCTGATCAGTGCGGCGGTGAACCTCGACCACCAGCTCGGGTAGCGGCTCAGGCGAGGAGCGCAACGACGACGAGCGCGAGAAGCGCAGCGAGCAACCAGACGAGGAGAAAGCTTGCGCCCACCTGGTCGAGCAGGTCAACAATCCGCCGGATGACGTTCTTGTCTTCGATCATCGGTCCAAGCAGCTCTTTCTCGGTTGCGCCTCGCTGCCCGGGCTCCTTGTAAGGGCGATGTAATTCCTTCGAGCGCGGCAGCTGGGATAGCGTTCACCCATGGCGAGCCGGAAGATTGCCGTCCTCGGAGCCGGAAAGGCCGGCGAAGCCCTGATCGCGGGCCTCGTCTCCTCGGGTTGGTGCACGGCTTCCGAGATAGTCGCGACCGCACTGCACGAGGAGCGGATCAAGGAGCTCTCCGAGCGCCATGGGATCGAGACGACGCTCTCGAACGTCGACGCGGCCAGGGGGGCCGAGGTCGTCGTCATCGCCGTGAAGCCGCAGGACATCGAGGCCCTCCTCGCGGATGTGGGCAGCACGCTCGAGGAGGAGCAGACCGTCATCTCGATCGCGGCGGCGATCCCCACGAGCCTCATCGAGAGCCATCTGGGGGCGGGCGTGCCGGTCGTCCGCGCGATGCCGAACACGCCGGCGACGGTGCACGAGGGCATGGCCGGGATCTCGGCGGGCGCGCAGGCGCGCGAGGAGCACCTGGTCGTGGCCGAGGAGGTTCTCGGCTCGGTCGGACGCTCCGTGCGGGTCGACGAGGGTTACATGGACGCGATCACCGCGGTCTCGGGCTCCGGCCCCGCGTATTTCGCCTTGCTCGCCGAGTCGATGATCGAGGCGGGGATTCTCCTCGGCCTTTCCCGTGAGATCGCCACGGACCTCGTCGTCCAGACGATGCTGGGAACGGCGAAGCTCCTCCGCGACGAGCGCATGCATCCCGTCGAGCTTCGCGAGATGGTCACTTCGCCCGGCGGGACGACGATCGCCGCGATCCGAGAGCTCGAGCAGGCAGGCGTCCGCGCGGCGTTTCTGAACGCCATCCAGGCCGCGATGAAGCGCTCGCAGGAGCTAGCGCAGGGCGGGTAGCGGATCCACGGCGGCCCCGCGCCGCCGGACCTCGAAGTGGAGATGCGGCCCCGTGGCCTCGCCGGATGCCCCGACGCGGCCGATTCGCTCTCCGGCGACGACGCGCTCGCCGCGGTGCACGCCGATGTGTGACAGGTGCGCGTACATCGTGCGCACGTGGCGGCGGTGCCGAATGACGATGAGGTAGCCGAAGCCGCCGCTCGACCATCCGGCCTTGACGACACGGCCCTTCCTCGCGGCCCGCACGCGGGCGCCGTACGGAGCGGGGAAGTCGAGCCCGGCATGGAAGCGGTTCCCGCGCGGCCCGAAGCGATCGCCGAAAGGCGCATTGACGGGACGCCGGAGCCCGAAGGGAACGCGGGGCCGCCCGCGCCGCAGGGCGCGGACGCTCGCCGGGCCCGCCACGCCGTCGACGCCCAGGTGCGCCCAGCGCTGGAACCGACGCAGCGCTGCGTCCGTGTGCGGGCCGAAGTCGCCGTCGAGGGTGCCCGAGGGGAACCCGTGCCAGGCGAGCCTGAATTGCAGGGCGGCGACGTCCCAGCCCCGGTTCCCGTTGTGGAGCATGCGGTCTCCGAGCCGGTGGCGCGCATAGCGGCCGAGGGCGCGTCTCGTCTGCGGGCCCGGGATCCCGTCCACCACGATTCCGGCACGGCGCTGCAGCGCCCGGACGGCGTGGCGCGTTCGCGGCCCCATGACACCGTCGATGGTGCCTCCGTAGAGCCCGCGCGCCTGAAGCCCGACCTGGAGGGCGGCGACGTTGGCGGTTCGGCCCGCATGCGCACCGGAGACGAGCGCGAGCAAGCCGACGAGCGCGAGCAGCGTAATGCCTGCTCTGAAAGCCATGAGCAGCTTTCTTTCGCTGCGAGACGGGACTATCCTCGCCCGCGATGACCGAAACCAAGGTGCTGCTGCCGGAATCCGCGCTCCCCGACCGCTGGTACAACGTGGCGGCCGACATGCCGAACCGGCCGCAGCCGGTCCTGCACCCCGGAACCGGCCAGCCGGTGGGCCCGGACGACCTCGCTCCGCTCTTTCCGATGGAGCTCATCCTCCAGGAGGTCTCCGACGCGCCTGAGATTCCCATCCCGGATCCGGTACGCGAGATCCTCCGCCTCTGGCGCCCGACGCCGCTCTTTCGCGCGCACCGTCTCGAGCAGGCGCTGGGGACGAAGTCGCGCATCTTCTACAAGTACGAGGGCGTGTCGCCGGCCGGCAGCCACAAGCCGAACACCGCTGTCGCCCAGGCCTACTACTCGAAGCAGGAAGGTCGCGAGCGCCTCGCCACCGAGACCGGCGCCGGGCAGTGGGGAAGCGCGCTCGCGCTCGCGTGCCGGCTTCTGGGGCTCGAGTGCAAGGTCTACATGGTCAAAGTCTCGTACCACCAGAAGCCGTACCGGCGGTCGATGATGGAGACCTGGGGCGCGAGCGTTGTGGCGAGCCCTTCCGAGGAGACGCAGTCGGGGCGGGCGATTCTCGAGGCCGACCCGGAGTCCCCGGGCAGCCTCGGGATCGCAATCTCGGAGGCCGTCGAAGACGCGGCGGGTCGGGGCGACACCGCGTATGCGCTCGGAAGCGTCCTCAACCACGTCCTCCTCCACCAGACCGTGATCGGCCAGGAGGCGCTCGCCCAGATGGACCTTGCGGGCGCGTTCCCGGATGTCGTGATCGGCTGCGTGGGCGGCGGCTCGAACTTCGCCGGCCTTGCGTTCCCCTTCATCCGCGAGAAGATCGCCGGCAAGGAGATCGACGTGCTCGCCTGCGAGCCGGCCGCGTGCCCGACGCTCACGCGCGGCCCGTTCGCCTACGACTTCGGCGACACCGGCCGGCTGACTCCGTTGGTGCCCATGCACACCCTGGGCCACGACTTCGTGCCGGCCGGGATCCACGCAGGCGGCCTGCGCTACCACGGCGTCGCCCCTCTCATCTCCCAGCTCGTCCTCGACGGTCTCGTCCGCGCCGAGGCCTACGCGCAGAACGACGTCTTCGCGAGCGCGGTCACGTTCGCGGGCACCGAAGGGATCATTCCGGCGCCGGAGTCCGC
>JBKPRJ010000048.1:0-18448 GCA_046734455.1 Actinomycetota bacterium
TCTGCGCCGGGTCCCACCCGCTCGTCGTGCACGTGCCGCTCGCGACGGCCTGGCACATGCTCGAGTTCTTGATCAGGAGCGTGCCCGAGACGTAGATCGTCGCCGAGCCCGTGTACGTGTTCACGGCGCCGTTCTGGATCATGGCGCTGCCGTCGATGAAGATCGTGCCGTTGGCGGTCAACACCTTCGTCGTCGCATTCCACGAAAGCTCGCCGGCAGAGCCCTTGCACGTGTAGGAGGTCGAGGGCGTCAGATCTTGCACCGTAGGGACGCTGTTGTTGCGCTTGGCTGGATTCGGCGAAGTCGCCGCTCCCTGGTCGTTGTCGAAGGTCGGGGGCGTCCCGCTCGTGGTCAGACACGGGTAGTACGGGCCTGGATTCGAGTTGAGATACCAGGCGTCCCAGTCGACCGCAGGTGCCGCGGACGTGCCTGGGTTGTTCGTGATCGTGGTCGCCCAGACGTTGTCGGCGATGCCGGTGTTTCCGTCCCCCTCGACGCAAGGATTGTGAAGTGCGTTGTTCTTCCACTTGCAGCCGTTGCGCACCCCGAGCTGGTTGATCTTCGCGGTTGGCTGGCCCACGTAGTTGGCGCTCTGGGACATCGTCAGCGAGCCCTGGACGATCAGCGGGCCTGCGGTCACCGCGGATGTATTCGTCAAGCAGAGGTTCCCCGCCACGTAGAGCGGCGAGCGGACGAGCACGCTGTTCGCGATCGTCATGTCGCAGGTCTGGCCGGTCCCGCGCGAGTAGATGAAGTTCCAGGCCGGGTTGTTGAGGGGCTGCGTGTACGTCGGAACGACTGGCACCTTCGCAGTCAAGGTGCGAGTCACCTGGCTCGCCGTCTTGCCGGTCGGGTTCGAAACCTTCCCGACGGATGTGAGGTTCCAGGTCGAGGAGCCGTTGACCGACTGCGTCAGCGTTCCCCACCATTCGACCGTTCCCCCGTCGTAGGTGTGCGTGGTGTGTGTGACGGACCTGTCCGACTGCTCGCCGAGCAGGTACTTGTTGAGCGCGTTGTTGTCCGGCTTCGAGAGGACCGACATCATCTCGTTGATGCCGGACTCCGCGAGGTCGTAGGCGCTTGCGTTCGCGGCGGAATAGGAAACGCTCCGCGCGTTCGTGGACGAGTAGTAGATGAGCGTCGTCCCGGAGACGGTCAGGACGCCGAGGATGCCCACGGCCATCACAAGCGTGATTCCGTCCTGTCTACGCAGAAGTCGCCGCAAGAAGCTCATGAAAACCGTCCCGGGAGGGGATTTACTGGCGCAGGGTGTTCCTCAGGACAATGTCGTCAACGAGGCGCCAGGTCTTCCATCCCTCGTTCGGGTTTATGTTCACGTAGAAGTCGACGTGGAGGAGGGCGCGTGTAGAAGCGCTGTTCGGCGTGTACGTGAATGCGTTGCCGCTCGCGGTCGTGATGTAGTCGGCGATCACCACCGTGGTGCCGTTCACCGTACGCCTCACGCGATAGCGGTTTGCCGAGACGAGGCTCGTGTCGTAGGTGACGGACAGCGTCGAGCCGTTCGCGGACGGGCACTGCGACGGGAGCGTCACCGTGATGGACGAGACGGCCGTATTCGGAGTGGCCGTGATCCCGCTGGCGCAATGGAGCTCACGACGCATGCGGTCGAGCGCCAGCCGTGCGTTCTGCTGCGCCTCGAAGCGGCGGTTCATGTCGAGCTCGGCCTTTGCGCCCGATGTGAAGAGGGCGACGAGCGCCGTCACGACCGTCGTGAAGATGGCGAGGACGACGAGGAGCTCGACAAGCGTGTAGCCGCGTTCCCCGCGGAGGCGACGAAGCCGCTTCCAGATCACTTCGCCTGCGCCTCGACGTAGGCGAGCGCGCGGCGCGCGACGACCTCGCTCTTGGCGCCGAATTCGAAGCGGCGCTCGAGGCTCTGGTCGACCTTGATCAGGATGCGGAGGGCCTCGGCGCCGTCGTGCCAGCCGAAGCGGGCGCCCGTGACGATCCACGAGTGCTGGTACAGCCAGAAGTTGATCAGACGCTGAGAGGGCTTGTTCGGCCCGGCCAGGCGGTCCTGAAGCGCCCGTGCGCGGTCCGGAAGCGGCATCTCGTCGGCGGGCTCGGCGGGTGCGCCCGGCACCTCGAAGTCGGGCTTGCGTGTCTTGTCGCCCGACTGCTCCGGCTCGGTGGTCGTGCCGGCGGGCTCCGACGTCGCAGCGGGCTCGGTCGTCGTCGACGCCGTCTCCGTCGTCGTGGGCGCGGTCCCGGTCGTCGCCGTCTCCGGCGTCGTCGGGATCTGGTCGCGGGCCCAGTCGCTCACGAGGACGATGCGGGTGCCCTTATACGGGGCGGAATTCTCAGGCAGCCCGCTCTCGCCGTAGGTCGAGTTCCTCGACAGGCTGAGGACGACCACCGGGGCGCCGTTGTCGATCACCCTCGTGCCCGGCGCGGGCCGCTGCACCGTGACGCTGTTGGCCGCGAAACCCTTGACAGACCCCTCGACGCGCCAGGCGAAGCCGGCGTCCTGGAGGATCCCCTTGGCGAAGACGTACGCCTTCTTGCGCACGTCTGGAACCGTGAGCACATGGGGCTTCGAGGCGGCTTCGGCCTTCTGCTCGTGCTTCGCCGAAGGCACCTTGTCCGCTGCCAGGGTGTACGTCGCCGCACCGAGAAGCCAGATCACGGTGAGCGCCAGAAGACGCGGCAGAAGTGCCGTCAGACGGGCCGCCATGGCTCCCCAATCGGCAGGGGGCTCGTAAAAGTCAAGCCCCTAACGGGTAAAGCCCACGACGCGGCTGCCCGAGAGCGCCGGCGTGATCCCGACGACGGTGAAACGGCGCTCCTTCTTGGGCGCGATTCGCTTCGGCGAGGGGGTCGGAGCGTCCTGCCAGCTGAACGCGACGCCGGCGAAGGACTGGAACCAGGGCTCGTCCTGCGGGTAGGAGACCGCCGGGGAGAACTGGAGGTGGAGGTGCGGCCCGGTGGCGTGCCCGGTCGAGCCGACCAGGCCGACAGGCGCACCCGCGGCGAGCGCGGCGCCGGGGACGACGCTCGGCTCGAGGTAGCTCAAGTGGCAGTAGACGTACTCGGCGCCGCTGTCGAGCCGGATCTTGAAGCCGATGCCGCAGCGGCCGTTCGCATCGGTGTAGGCGTCGACGACGACGCCGTCGGCGAGGGCGAAGAGCGGCGAGCCTTCCGGAGCGGCGATGTCCGCTGCGGGATAGTCATGATGGGTATGCGCGACCGAAACGGCGTCGGGGCCCCCTCCCACGGGGAAGACGTAGTCGCCGCTCGAGAGTGCGCCGCCGAAAGACGCGGCCGTCGGAGCGCTGACGGAGGCGGAGGCGAGCTCGCCCTTCAACGACTGGAGGTTCGCCACGGCAGCGGCCGCGTCGGCCTGCCGGGCTGCGATCAGGCGCCGATCTCTTTGCTGCGAGCGCTCGACACCGGTGATCTTCCTCTCCAACTCGCGGAACCTCCCGGTCGAGATCCTCGGGTTCCCGGCCCTGAGCTCGAGCCGGAGCTGCCGATCGGCGTACGCCGCGATCCGCTTCTCCAAGCGCGGGACTGCGTCTCGCGCGCGGGAGACCGCGCGGCGGGCATCGGCGATCTGCTGCTGCAGCTCGTCGAGGCGGAAAACGGCCTGCGAGCCGGTGAAGTCGAGAGCGCCGCCGGAGCCGAAGTCCGCGGCGAGGCCGAGCACTTCGTCCACGTACCACTGGGCGTGGTTGTAGGCGAAGACGGCGCGCGAGATATCGTCGTGCGCCCCTGCGGCCGCCAGGTAACGGGCCGCGGCGAAGACGGCGTCGTCCGGGTTCCAGGGGTCGGCGAGCCCGTCCCCGTTCGCGTCGAGGCCCCAGCGGAGCCAGGTGTCCGGCATGAACTGCATCCAGCCGACTGCGCCGGCCGAGCTCGGGCCCATATTGCGCCCGAAGTCGGACTCGATCTTGTTGATCGCCGCGAGGACCTGCCAGGGCACCCCGTACGCGTCGCCCGCGCGGTGCCAGAGGGCAAGGAGCTCCTCGTAGGAACGGACGGCCGGCTGCCCGGGCGGCACGGAGAGCGGGAAGGGAACATCGATCGATCCAGGGGCGTTGGGCGTCTCCGAGCTCGGAGGCCCGGGCTGGCCGGCCGGAACGATCGTGAAGCTCCGCGCCGAGGCTTCGCCCGCGAACGCGAGCACGGCCAGGAGCGCCGCTGCCGCAGCCGCCTTTCTCATTTGTCCGTGGAGGCGACCCGCAGCCCGGTGCCGTTCCCGTTCGACACGGGCTCCGGCTCCTCGGGCTGAGTCTCCTCGGCCTCCGCCTCTGCCTGGGCCTCGGCCTCGGCGGCCTTTTCGTCCGCGCGGCGCCGCTTGAGCGCCTGCTGGACGGCCATCTCGAAGTCGTGGCGGTTGCTCGCGGCGTTGGCGGCGATCTCTTCCTCGACGAGGTCGGCGAGGACGAGCTGGACGAGGTGCTGCGAGAAGCTCTGCATCTTGTGGAAGTCGCCGTCCTCGATCGCTTCGGTGATCTTGTCCGTCTCGCCGTCACGGATGAGCTCGGCGATGCGCGCCGTGTTGACCATCACCTCGACGGCAGCGACCCGGCCGCTCCCCTTCTTCGGGAGCAGGCGCTGGCTGACGACGCCGCGAAGGACACCGGCGAGGATCTGGCGCGTCATCTGCTGCTTGCCGGGCGGGAAGAACTCGACGAGGCGGCCGATGGTCTCGGCTGCGTCGATCGTGTGCATCGTCGAGAGGACGAAGTGGCCCGACTCGGCCGCCTGGAGCGCCGCCTTGGCGGACTCCTCGTCGCGGAGCTCGCCGATCAGGATCACGTCGGGGTCCTGGCGCAGCACGCGCCGGAGGGCCTCCATGTACGACTCGGTGTCGAGCCCGACCTCGCGCTGGTTGACGATGCAGCCCCAGTCGTCGTGCACGAACTCGATCGGGTCTTCGATCGTGACGATGTGCTGCTGCCGGCTGCGGTTGATCGAGTTGATGATCGCCGCGAGGGTCGTCGACTTTCCCGAGCCGGTTGCTCCGGTGACGAGAACCAGCCCGCGGTGCTCCTCTGCGAGGCGGCCGACACCGTCCGGCAGACCGAGCTTCGTGAAGCTCGGGATCTCTTTCGGGATGAAGCGGAAGGCGAACGAGATCGCGCCGCGCTGGCGGTAGCCGTTGACGCGGAAGCGCCCGAGCCCTTCGGCCAGGTAGGCCGTGTCGAGCTCACCCGCCGTGTAGAACTGCTCCCGCTTGGCCGGTGTCCGTTCCGTGACGGCCGTGAGCACCGTCTCGAGGTCGGAGTCCGTCAGCAGGCGTTCTTCCATGGGAGTCAGGGCCCCGTCGACACGGGCCATCGCCGGCGAGGCGATCTTCAGGTGCATATCGCTGCCGCCGAGCTCTATGAGGCGTGCGAGAAGGCCGTCCAAGTCCATGGTCGCCCAGCCCCTATCGGCCGGCCTTTCAGAGCGCTTTAGCGAGGAAGGGTGACGTCAGGCAGTCGCTACAATGCGGCCCGCTGCGGGGGAGTTCCCGAGCGGCCAAAGGGGACGGGCTGTAAACCCGTTGGCTCTGCCTTCAGAGGTTCGAATCCTCTCTCCCCCACCTCTCCGACCCGTTCGCGAGCAGATGAAAGGCCCCGCGGGCGCGCGGGGCCTTTCGGTCGGGCGACCCCTGACTTAGGACTTGCGGGCTGTGGCGCGGCCGCCCTTGCGGCCCGCTGCCTTCTTCTGCGCGGTCGTCCCGCCCTGCTTCGAGCTTCCGCCCGAGCCGGACTTCTTGCCGCCGCGCGAAGACGCGCCCGATGAGTTGGCGATCTTCGCCGCGCGCTCCTTGGACATCCCCTTGTCCTTGAGCGCCTCGTACTGCTTCTCGTTCTTGACGTTCGCTCGCTTGTTCGGCATGCCGGAGGCCTACCCGGGCCCCTTGCCCGAAAACCTCGCCTCAGGGCTCCGTGTGGACGACGACATCGGCGATCTCGGGATGCCCTCGCCGGATGCGCTCCTCGACGTCGCTCGCCAGAGCATGCGCCTCCGCAAGGGGCCGGCTCGCGTCGACCCCGAGCGTGAGGAAGGCGACCAAGCCGACCTCGGTGTGCAAGAGCCTGAGCTCCCGCGGCGGGGCGCCGGTCGCCTCGAGGACGATCTGCTCGAGGGCCGCCGCCTCGGCCGCACGCTCTCCTTCCGGGACGGCGCTTGCCGCCGTCGGCTCGGTCAGCGGTTCGAGGTGTGTCTGCACGGCGTCAACCTCCGGAAGCGCGTCGAGGATCTCGTGCTCGACCGCGGAGGCGACGTCGTGCGCATCCGCGAGAGCGTATCCGCCCGGGAGCTTGAGATGGAGGGAGACCTCCGTGCGACCTCCGATCTCGAGCACGACGATGTTGTGCACCTCGCGCACGCGCGGCTCGCGCATCGCAGCCGCGTAGGCGCGCTCGCGGATCGCCTCCGCCTGCTGCGGCTCCACGTGGACGATCACGTCCGCACCCGGGACCGCCTGCTCGACCGCTTCCTCGACCGCGTCCGCAGCCGCGTGCCCCTGCTCGACGGCGGCGCCGTGCGGAACGCCGATGACGACGTCCGCGAAGTGGCGGCCCGCAGCGCGGCGCATCCGCAGCCGTCGCAACTGGACGCCGGGACCGAGCTCCTCGATAGCGGCGAGGGCCGCCTCGCGCGCCGTCGCAGGCGTGCGGTCCATGAGGACGTCGACGTTCCCCTGGATGAGGCGCGTCGCCGCGGTGAGCACCAGCACGCTCACGAAGAGCGCCGCGATCGCGTCCCCTTCCGGATAGCCGGCGCGGGCGGCGAGGAGCCCGACGAGCACCGCGAGCGAGCCCGTGAGGTCTCCTCCGAAGTGGAGGACGTTCATGGCGAAGGCAGCGCTGTGGTAGCGGCGAGCGGCCCGGAACGAGACGTAGGCCCGGCTCGCGTCGACGACCACGACGATCCCGATGACGCCGAGCGCGAACGCGTCGACCTCCACCTCGTGGCCGCCCTGAACGAGGCGAAAAACCGAGCTCGCCGCGATGACGAGCGCCGCAACGACGAGGATCGCCGCCTCCGCGAGCGCGCCGAGGTTCTCCGCCTTGCCGTGCCCGTACGCGTGCGTGGCGTCGGGCGGCCGGCCGGCGACCCCGACCGCGAAGAAGGTGAGGAGCGCGGCGACGAGGTCCGTTCCCGAATGCGCGGCCTCGGAGAGGAGGCCGAGGCTCCCGGAGTGGATCCCGGCCGCGAGCTTGAGGACGATCAGGACGAGGGCCGCGAAGACCGAGACGAGAGCGGTACGCCGCTGGGGCGACATGCGGGGAGCGTAGGGCACCGCGGCCGTGGCTATCCTTGCGCCATGGCTGACGCCCAGGCCAAAGAAGACTCGTACGAGATCGTCTGCCCGCATTGCAGCAAGCCTTTCGAGGCCGAGTTGATGACCGGAGGCTCGGACCGCCACGCCGGGTTCAAGTGCCCGCACTGCCGCCTGTTCGTCGCCTTCGAGCGCTCCGGCGCGGACGGCGAGGGGGAGGAAGCCTCTTAGGTTCAAGCCTTCGCGGCCATAACCCGATAGAGGGATCGTGGCCGCGGACGCTCGCACCGACCTCGCCCTTCCACGGGCGCTCTCGCTCGCTGCTGTCCGCATAACACCTGTCCAGGCTCTCTCCGCCGTGATCGCGGCAAGCGTGATCGGGCGAACGCTCGCCGGGTGGTTCCGCGCGACGCCGATCTACTTCCCGGACGAGTACATCTACTCGGAGGTCGGCCGCTCCATCGCCGATCACGGCCGCCCACTCGTACGCGGAGCCTCGGCGCACTTCCCGGCCCTTCTGCAGCCGATCCTCACCGCGCCGGCCTGGCTCTTCGACGACGTCGACACGTCGTTCCGCACGATCCAGCTCATCAACTCGGTGGTCATGTCGCTCGGCGCCGTGGCCGTCTTCTGGCTCGCGCGCCGGCTCGGCCTTTCGCCCTGGGTCGGGGTTGCCGTGGCCGCCTTCAGCCTTGCGATCCCGGACATGCTCTATGCGGGGTGGATCCTCGCCGACCCGTTCGCGTTCCCACTCGTTCTCGCGGCGACGGCGGCTGCGACTGCGGCGCTCGACAAGCCGACGAAGCGCGCGCAGTTCGCCTTCGTCGCGTTCGCCGGCCTCGCGACCTTCGCCCGCGTCCAGTTCGTCGTCTTGCCTGTGTGCTTCGTGGCCGCCATGGCGATCCTCGGCTTGCGGGAGCGGAGGCTCGGGCAGGCCGTCAAGGAGCAGCGCCTCGCGCTCGGGCTGCTTTCGCTCGGTCTCGTCCCCGTCTTCATCGCCGGTCCGCGAAGCGTGCTCGGCTACTACGACAGCGTCGTCAGCCTCGACCTTTCGCCGGTGCCCATCGTCCGTTGGATGGGTGCCGATGGGATGCTCCTCCTCTACTCGTCGAGCTGGGTGCTCGTGCCGGGCGCGCTCATGGGCCTGGCCCTTGCGCTCTGGAAGCCCCGCTCGCGGGCGGAATTCGGCTTCGCCGTCTTCAGCTCGCTCGTGGCCCTCGCCGTCGTCTTCGAGGCGGCGCTCTACGCGGCCAACGGGGCCGACCGGATCCAGGAGCGCTACTTCTTCGCGATCCTGCCGCTGATCGGGATCCTGTTCGCCCTCTACATGAGCCGCGGGCTCCCGCACCGGGTTCCGCACGCACTCATCGCCGGAGCCGCGCTCGCACTCTCGGCGCGGGTGCCTCTCTCCGGTTTCTCCGCGGCGGACGGCAAGAGCAACTCGCCGCTTCTCCTCGCCGTCGGGCTGCTCGAGCAGAAGGTCGGCGACGTCGGACTCGCTTCTCTGACCATCGCGCTCGTCGTGGCCGGGCTCTCGATCGTCGCCGCGGCCGCGGTCTTCTTCCCCCGCATCGCCATGCCGCTGCTCGTCTCGCTCGCCGTCGCGGGAGGCTGTGTGGCCTCGATCGGGGCAACCTCCTTCGGACACCAGGCCGCTTCGAACGTCTACGACACGACGCTCTGGCCCGACCCGTCCTATGTCGACGACGCCGATCTCGGCAACGTGGCGCTCCTCGCCACCCCGTCGAACGACCGCGGCTACATGACGGAGCAGCTCTTCTGGAACCGGTCGGTCGACCGCCTGCTGCTCCTGCCCGACGCCTCCCCACCCGACGCCTTCAAGGCCGAGCAGACGACAATCGGCGACGACGGCAGCATCCTCGTCGGCGGGCAGCCCTACACTGGGCCCCTTCTCGTCGACGCCTACAGCGCGACGACCGAACTCCGTGGAGCCCGTCCGGTGGCGCGGACGCGCATCTACCGCCTCTGGGCGCCTGAAGGCACCCCGCGGCTTTCCCTCTACGTCGTCAACCGGTTCTACGACGGCTGGCTCGGGCTCACCGGGGCGATCAAGCTGTGGCCCGACGAGGGCGAGAAGCTCGCCGGGCACGTCGACTTCGCGTTCGCCTTGCCCGCGGGTCTCGTAGAGACGACCATGCGCCTGAAGCTTCCGGACGGGAGCGTCCAGGAAGTCGACGTGAAGCCGGGCGAGGTCGTCCCCGTCAGCATCCCGGTCTGCTCCTCCGGCCCGTGGTCGGCGACGTACGAGGGCCCGCTGAGCACGAACTTCGGCGATCGCCTCGTCACGGTGCGCTCGACCAAGCCGACCTTCACGCCGGATCCCGGCCCCTGCTGATTAGACGCAGTCTTTGAGGCCCTGCGCTTCGGGCAGGGACTCGAGCTTCTTGAGCGTGTTGTTCTCGATCTGGCGGATGCGCTCGCGCGTGACGCCGAAGGCGCGGCCGACTTCCTCGAGCGTTCGCGGGCACTCGCCGCCGAGGCCGAAGCGGAGCTCGATCACCTTTCGCTCCCGCTCGGGCAGCGAGTCGAGCGCGCGGTCGATGTCCTCCCGCCGCAGGTTGAGCGACGCGGAGTCGAACGGCGACTCTGCCTGCTCGTCCTGGACGAAGTCGCCGAGCTCCGATTCCTCTTCCTCGCCGATCGGTTTCTCGAGCGAGACGGGGAGCTGCGACATGCGCAGGATCTCCCTGACCTCGGCCGTCGTCATCTCGAGCTCGGCGGCGATCTCGTCGGGCCGCGGCTCGCGCCCCAGGCGCTGGACGAGCTGGCGCTCGATGTGCACGACCTTGTTCAGCTTCTCCACCATGTGCACCGGGATCCGGATCGTGCGGGCCTTGTCGGCGATCGCGCGCGTCACGGCCTGGCGGATCCACCACGTCGCGTAGGTGGAGAACTTGTAGCCCTTGCGGTAGTCGAACTTCTCCACCGCGCGGATGAGGCCGAGCGAGCCCTCCTGGATGAGATCGAGGAAGGAGAGGCCGCGCCCGAGGTAGGCCTTGGCGATCGAGACGACGAGGCGAAGATTCGCCTCGATCATCTGCGTCTTCGCGCTCATGTCGCCGCGCTCGATGCGCTTGGCGAGATAGACCTCCTGGTCGGCGGTCAGGAGCGGGACCTTGCCGATCTCGCGGAGGTAAAGGCGGAGCGAGTCGAGCGAAGGCTCAACAGTGAGATCGAGCTTCGGCCCGGCCTTCTCCTCCTCGGCGAGGGCCGGCTGCTCGTGCGGCGGCGCCTTGTGCTCGACGCCCTCGACCAGCTCGATGCCGTGGTCGATGAGGTACGTGTAGAAGTCCTCGACCTGCTCCTTGGTCAGCTCGACTTCTTCCAGGCCGGCGACGATCTCGTCGTAGGAGAGGAACCCCTTTTCCTGCCCTTCGGTGACGAGCTTGTGCAGCTCGTCGATGTCGGGCAGCGAGATGTCGACCGTGAGCATTGCTCTCCCTCTGCTTCTCGTTACCTCTGCTACTTGACGCCTACGGAACGAAAAGAGCCGGAGAGATCCCGCATCCCCCGGCTCACGAGCACATCAGCCCGGGGATTCTACAACGGTTTTCGAAAAGCGGAAGGGCGATTTCAGGAGTGGGCGACTATCTCCCCGACCGCTTCCCCGCGGCTCGAGCGAATCGTGCTCACCCTGAGGTCGGCTAGGTCGAGAAGCGCTCCCGCTGCCGGAAGGAGCCCGCGGCTCGACCCGTCCTCCGCCTTGAGCGCGAGCGCGGAGCCGTCGTCGAGGCCGATGCAGAGGACGCCTTCGGCCCCGCCCTTGGCGAAGGAGCCGGGAACCGCCTGCATCACCTCGGTCGCCGCCGAGCCCGGGCCCTCGACGAGGGCCGGATGGGTCCGCATCGCGTCGGTGACCCGCTGGCCGCCTTCGAGCTCCGAGCGGGCAAGGCGCCCGAAGGCCGCCGCCATGTGCTCCAGCGAGAGCCCGAAGGTGACGACGCCGCACCCGTCGACGGCAGTCGGGATCCGTTCGGCGGCGACGCCGGCCGCGGCTGCCATCTCCCGGAGAAGCGCCTGCTGCAGCGGGTGCTCGGGCAGCCGGTAATCCTGGAACGGCCAGCCGCGCGCGGCGCAGACGCAGAGGAAGCCGGCGTGCTTGCCCGAGCAGTTGTGGTTCAGGCGGCTCCCGTCGACGGCGCCGCACTCGAGGTCGTCCTCGGTTGCCCCGGCGCGCGCAAGAAGCCCCCGGGCGGCCGCGACTTGCTCGGCCCGCGCGTGGTGGGACGCGGCCGCGATGGCGACGTCCTCGTCGGCGAGATCGCCGTAGGAACGAACGAGGAGCAGCGCCTGGATCGGCTTCGCAGCGGAGCGCATGAACGTGACGAGGCCGCCGTCACCGTGCGTCTCGGCCACCTGTCCATCGGCACCCAGCCGGACCGCGTGGATGCGGTGGCGGGACTCGACCTGCCCTCCGCGGACGACGGCTACTGTGAGCACATCCATGGCCGAGGAGCGTAAGAGAAACGAGCTCGAGGCGGCGGTGACCGCTTTCCGTGACGCCGAGCCGGAAGAGCGCACGGCGATGAACGCAGCGCTGACCCGGAACGAGGCCGGCATCCTCGACCGCCTCGCGCGGGAGGCTGCGGAGGCCGCCGTGCGTGACAGCGATCCGGAGAAGATCCGCTTCGGCCTGGCCGCGCTCGCGCTCGAAGGCGGATGGCCGGACTGGCGTGACACGACGGTGATCCTCACGCTGCTGCACGTGAGCGCGCGCAAGCTCGACCTCGACGCCGACGAGGTGTTCTACGAGGAGGCTCGCACGCTCGCCTACGAGCCGGTCAAAGAACGGGACTACTTCGTCAACGCCGGCGCGAGGCTCCTCCGCTCCTACGCCGGCCGCCCGGACCGGCTGAAGGAGCTCGACGTCATGGCCTACGAGGAGTACGACGGCCCGAACGGCTTCGCCTACCGCGAGGTCGAGAGTGCCTGAGTTCCCGGAGATCGAGGCGCTCCGCCGCGAGCTCGACGAGGCGGTACGCGCGTTCCCGATCGCCAGGGCGGGCCCGGCCCACGTCGCCACCCTCAAGACGTACGACCCGCCGCTCGCCACGCTCGAAGGCCGCCGCTTCGCCGGGGCCGAGCGGCGCGCGAAGAACATCCTCCTCCCGACCGACGACGGCGAGCTCGTCCTGCACGTCCATCTGATGAGCGCAGGCAGGCTTCGCTTCCTGCGCCACGGTGACAAGCAGCCGAAGACGCCGGCCTTTCGCCTCTCCTTCGAGGACGGCAGCTCCATCGTGCTCACGGAGGCCGGCGCGAAGAAGCGCGCCAAGGTCGGGCTCTACACGCCCCAGGCGATCGAGGAGGAGCTGGCGCACCTCGGGCCGGAGGCGTACGGCCTGAGCACGGCCGAGCTCGGCGAGATCCTCGCGTCCGACTCGCGCCGGCTGCACGCCTTCCTCCGCGACCAGCGGCTCATCGCCGGAATCGGCCGCGCCTGGGCGAACGAGATCTTGAACCACGCGCAGCTCTCGCCCTACGCGCTCACGACCGAGCTCACGGACGACGAGACCCAGCGTCTGAACGACGCGATTCAGGAGGAGCTGGCCCGCGGCCTCGAGCTGCGGGTGCGCGGCGCCTCCGACAAGAAGATCTACCGCGTGCACAACCGGCTCGGCGAGCCGTGCCCACGCTGCGGCACGCCACTCGCCCAGGTCGACTTCGACGAGCATACGATCTACTACTGCCCGACGTGTCAGACCGAAGGGCGGATCCTGAAGGACCGGCGCCTCTCGCGGCTCCTCCGCTAGGAGGGTTGACAGGCGTGACTGTCCGCGCTTTACTCCTACATCGCTTAGCGATCTAGTTTCTTTCGGGACGGGGTCTTCTTTTGGTGGGGCGAGTGCGGCCCTGGTCGTCGCCGTCCTCGCCGGCTGTGCCATCGCCTTCCCGCTCTGGCGACCGCAGCCGGCGGGGTCGGCGCCGGTCGCGGGCGGCGCTCGCTAGCCGAAGGGGATGGCCTCGACGAGCGCCGCGACGACACGCGGGTCGAACTGCGTTCCCGCGTTTCGCTCCACCTCGGCGAGCGCCTCTGCGGCGGGCAGCGCGGCGCGGTAGGGGCGGTCGGTCGTCATGGCGTTGTAGGCGTCGCAGCAGCAAACGATGCGCGCCACGAGCGGGATGTCCTCGCCGGCGAGGCCGTCCGGATAGCCCTGGCCGTCCCACCGCTCGTGGCAGGAGCGAACGAGCCTGCCCACTTCGCCGAGGAGGCCGCCCACGCGCTCGAGCATCCGCTCGCCTTCGATCGTGTGCGTGTTGATGACCGCGCGCTCCTCGTCGGTGAGCGCGGCCGGCTTGTTGATGATCTCGGCGGGGATCCGGATCTTGCCCACATCGTGGAGGAGCGCCGTCAGCTCGGCACTGCGTCGCTGCCGTGACGAGAGGGCAAGCCCGTCGGCGACGGCGAGGGTCAGCGAGACGACCTGGCGAGAGTGGTTCCCCGTGTACTCGTCGTCCGCCTCGATGACGTCTCCCAGAAGAAAGGCCGTGCCGCGGTACGCATGCCCGAGCTCGAGCGCGTGGTCGATGCGGTGCCTGCGTTCCTGCGCGAGGAAGGCGAGCAGTGCGAGCAGCGGGAGGACGACGAGCAGCGCAGCCGGCTGGTCGTCGGCGACGATCGCGGTGAGGAGGGCGATCGGCGTGAGGGCCAGGTCGACGCCGTAGACCCACGCCATCAGGCGGACATGGGCCTGCGGGGCGATGCCGAAGGCAACCCAGGCACGGGCAGCGGAGCCGAGGAAGTCGTAGACGAATTGCGCGAGCACCGCCGCGAGCAGGACGGGCCAGACCGACCACGCGGCGTCGGGCTCCCCTGCCAGCGCGATGACGAGCGCACCGCCAACCGCGTTCCACGAGCTCGCGACCACCACGAGCGCGCGCTCGGGATGCTCCTGCCGCTTGACGTACGCGGCCATGTTCCCGAGCAAGAGCCCGACCGCGACGCACAGTGGGACCATTGACGGGGGGAGGAGGAAGAGCATCGGGACGAACACGAGCTGCGTCGGGATGGCCGAGCCGATGCCGACCTCGAACTCCACCTTCGACGCAACGGCGTAGCCGGCGATGAGGAGGGCGAGGAGGGGGATCGACGGGTGTCGGTCGCCGGGAAACGCGAGCTGCAGGGCCGCGCACGAGGCGAGGAAAGCAAGCGCGCTCAGGCTCGTGACCCGGGAGTCGCGGCGCTCCAGCGGCACGGCGGCGCGCGCGCGGCGCTCCTCGATCAGCGCGTCGCCGTCCTGGTCGACGGTGACGGCCGGGGGTGCCGGCAGCCGGGCGGGCTCAGTGCTCATCCAGAGCGGTATCGGCGGCCTGGAGGCAGGTCTTGACGCGCACGCTCGCGATCCCCCCACCGAGGGATGGAGAGACACGCGATTCCCGGCCACAGTGCGACGAAAGCGGCTAGGAGAGGAATTGCGGCATGAGGCGTCTTGGAGCGGCATTTGCGCTACTCATCGGTTTGGTCACGGCAACGGCGGCGCCTGCGGACGCGGCCCTGCTCAACGGGTGCCCCGACCAGGCCATGAGCCGGCCGTTTCTGCGCTGGCTCGACCCGATCTCGTACACGCTCGCACCGAACGGCGGCTTTGAGAGCGGCGCACAGGGATGGCAGCTCCGTGGCGGCGCGGCCGTCGTGTCTGGCAACGAGTCGTTCAACCTGAGCGGCGCGGGCCGGTACTCGCTGTATCTGCCCTCCGGCAGCTCCGCGACGAGCCCGGCGATGTGCGTCGAGACGCTCGATGTCTTCGCCCGCTACGTCGCGAAGAACAAGGGCCTGATCCTGCTTTCGACGCTCAAGGTCGATGCGATCGTCCGCGACAGCGCCGGCCACACGTTCACCCTGCCCGCCGGCGTGAACACCGGCGGCTCGAGCTGGGCGCCCTCGCTGCCGGCAGTCGCGCTTCTCGACGTCCTCGGCCTCCTGAACGACGGCCGCGTGACGGTCTCGTTCCGGTTCCAGCCCATCGGGCTCGGGGCCAAGTGGCAGATCGACGACCTCTACGTCGATCCGCTCAAGATGGGCTAAGCCCGTCTAGCCCGGAAACCGAATCACGAGGCGCTCGTCCTCGGCGGCTACGGTGGCGCCGATCGCCTTCAGGTGCGCGGCCGCGGCCACGGCGCCGAGCTCGCGCAGCTCCTCGCCGGTCACGACTCCGGCCGCGTTCTTCAGCAGCGGCGAGATCTCGAGTTCGGGGCCGCGCACGACCAGCGCGACCGAGTCGATGCCCCCGTGCCGGGAGGCAGCCTTGGCCAGGCGCGACAGCGCCCGGCTCGTCGCCTCGGGGTCGACCTGCACCGCGGCGCCTTGCCCGCTCACCTCGGCGCGCTCGCCGAGCTCCGCACAGGCCTCGCGGGCGAGCTCGAGGGAGTCCGCCTCGGTCAGCGCGGGCGAATAGCGGCCCTGCTCGATCCGCGTGACGATGGAGAGCTCCTCGACGAGGTCGCGGAGCTGCGCCGAGGCCGCTTCGATGATCTCCACGTACCGGGCCGCGGGCTCGTCGAGGTCCGTCTTGGCCAGTGTCTTCGCGAAACCGTAGACCGTCGCGAGCGGTGTGGAGAGGTCGTGCGCGCTGATGGAGACGATCCGCGCGAATCGGTCTTCGTCAGCCATTTCCCCCCTTGGTACGGTTGGCACGTGCAGCAGGAGAGACTAACCGCAGGAGCCGATCTCCAGGCCTCCACGCCCGAGGTTCGCATCGGGCTCTCGCGCGCCGGGGTGACCGGCGTGCAGAAGGCCGTGCGGATGCAGCACGGCGGCGGCGAGGCCCTCGTCTCGGCCGAGATCGAGTGCTTCGTCGACCTCGATCCGGCGCAGAAGGGCGTGCACATGTCGCGCTTCCCCGAGGTCTTCGAGGAGGCCATCGACGAGGTCGTGATCGAGGAGAAGCTCCTCGTCGAGAACCTCGCCGAGCACATCGCGCGGAACATCGTCGAACGCCAGCAGGCGCTGCGCGCCGAGGTGAAGATCGCCGCGCGCTATCCGGTCGAGCGCTTGACGCCGGTTACCGCACTTCGCACGCAGGAGCTCGTCACCCTAATCGGCATCGCGGCGGCCTCACGCACCGCTTCGCGGCGCGTGGTGGGAGTCGAGGCGACCGGGATCAACGCGTGCCCGTGCGCGCAAGGGCTCGTCCGCACCGAGGCGGCCGACCGGCTCGCCGAGGCGGGGTTCCAGGAAGGGGACGTCGAGCGCATCCTCGAGCTCGTGCCGCTCGCCACGCACAACCAGCGCGGCCGCGGCACGCTCTTCCTCGGCACCACGGAGCGGCTGAACGCGGAGGACCTCGTCGACATCGTCGAGCGCTCGATGAGCTCGCCGATCTACGAGCTCCTGAAGCGGCCCGACGAGCTCTTCGTGGTCGAGCACGCGCATCTGACGCCGCGCTTCGTCGAGGATTCCGTACGCCTCATGGTCAAGAGCGCGCTCGATTCCTACGCGGCCCTCGCGGAGGACGACTTCGTGCTCGCGCGCCAGGTGAACTTCGAGACGATCCACAACCACGACGTCCTCGCCGAGCGGTTCGGGACCGTCGGGGAGCTGCGCGGCGAGCTTCGGAGCGGCGAGCACTCGCTCGCCCACACCGAGCTCAGGGATTGGCTGCGCGCGGTCGCCTAGGCCGCAGGCTCATCTTCGACTCCTGACCGTGCACGAGCCGCGCGATGTTGCCGCGGTGGAGGAGGACGATCGCGAGCGCGCCTCCGGTAGTGAACGCGACGACTGGCCACGACGCATCGAAGAGCAGCGCGAACATCGGCAGGGTCGCCGCCGAGATCATCGACGCGAGCGACGCGTAGCGCGTCACGAGGAAGACCGCGATCCACACGGCCGCCGCCGAGAGGGTGGCGAGCGGCGCGACCGCGAGGCCGACGCCACCCGTGGTCGCGACGATCTTCCCGCCGCGCTGGAAGCCCATGAAGAGCGGCCGCCAATGGCCGGCCATGGCGGCGCAGCCGGCGAGGACGGCGATGAGGTCGTTGCCGAGCCAGCGGCCGAGCAGCGCGGCGGCGGCGCCCTTGGCGATGTCGAGGATCGCAACGCCGAGCCCGAGCTTGAAGCCGAGGGTGCGCCAGACGTTCGTCGCGCCGGTGTTTCCGCTCCCGAGCGTCCGGATGTCCACTCCCGCGAAGACCCGCGGTAGCCAGTACCCCCACGGCATCGAGCCGAGGACGTACCCCACGGGAATCAGCAGATAGTCGCTCAGGTCTGGATCTGGTACTTCGACATCCAGCCCGAGATGACGTCCCAGTCGAGGTTCGCGAAGAACGCGTCGATGTAGGACGCCCTGTCGGTCTGGTAGTCGAGGAAGTAGGCGTGCTCGTAGACGTCGAGCGCGACGAGGGGTGTCGCGTTCCAGATCGGGAACGTGTTCTGCGCGTCGCCGATGTAGTTGAAGAGACGCTGCTCGTCCCAGTCGTACGCCGTCCACGCCCAGCCGCGGCCGCCCATGCCCGTGGCCTTGAGATCCGAGCGCCAGGCCTCGACCGAGCCGAAGTCGCGCTCGATCAGCGCCGCGATCGCTCCCGTCGGATCGCCGCCCCCGCCGCCCAGGTGCTCGAAGTAGATCTCGTGGTTCTTGACGCCCCCGATTGCGAAGGTGAGGTCGATCTTGAGCGCGCGGACGTCCGAGTAGACCTGGTTCGCGGTCGAGAGGTCGACCTCGGCGAGCTTGCCGAGGATCTCGTTCCGCTTCGCCACGTACCCCTGGTAGAGCTTGTAGTGCGCTTCGACGGAAGCCCTGGAGATGCCGTCCATTTCGAGGAGCTCCGGCTTGAGCTCTCGGGCCGCGATCTCCTCGTGGTTTTGGGCAAGTGTCGCCATGGGTCTCCCTTCGCGTCTCCTTCGGGCGGGTGGACGAGATCGTATCTTTCCCCATGTGACGGAACGTGCGCGTGCAGCGCTGATCACCGGTGGCACGGGCCGCGTCGGCAGCACGATCGCGGCGAGGCTCGAGGCCGAGGGGTTCGTCGTGCTCGCGGCCGGCCGGAAGGACGGAGACGTCTCCCGCCCCGACGAGGCGCGCGCCCTGGTCGAGCGGGCCGCACAGGAGCTCGGCGGGCTCGATCTCCTCGTGAACGCAGCCTCGGACGGGTTCGAGCCGCGCTCCCTCGAGGCTGTGTCCGAGGCGGACTGGGACGCCGCGCTCGACTCGACGGCGAAGGGAAGCTTCTTCGTCACCCAGGCGGCCG
>JBKPRJ010000049.1:0-30377 GCA_046734455.1 Actinomycetota bacterium
GATGAGCGCGATCTTCGGCACCGTCGCCTCGCAATAGGCGTAGAGGAGCTTCGCGCCGTGCCGGATGATCCCGCCCCACTCCTGCGCCGTTCCCGGAAGGAAGCCCGGCACGTCGACGAACGTGACGAGCGGGATGTTGAACGCGTCGCAGAAGCGGACGAAGCGCGCGGCCTTCACCGACGAGTCGATGTCGAGCGTGCCGGCAAGCGCGCGCGGGTTGTTGGCCACGATTCCGACCGGATGGCCGCCGAGCCGTGCGAAGGCGCAGACGATGTTCTCCGCCCAGAGCTCCTGCACCTCGAGCAGGTCGCCGTCGTCGACCACCTTCTCGATCACGGCGCGCATGTCGTAGGGCTTTGTCGGTTCGTCCGGGACAAGCGTGTCGAGCTCGGCGTCCTCGCGCCCGATCGGGTCGGAGGGCTCGAAATACGGCGGCGGGTCGACGTTGTTCTGCGGCAGGAACGACAGCAGGTAACGCGCGTCCTCCAGACAGGCCTCCTCGTCCTCGGCCGTGAAGTGCGCGACCCCGGACTTCGATGCGTGCGTCACGGCACCGCCGAGCTCCTCGAAGCTCACGTCCTCCCCGGTCACGGTCTTCACGACCTCGGGCCCCGTGATGAACATGTACGAGCTCTCCTTCACCATGAGCACGAAGTCGGTCATGGCCGGTGAGTACACTGCGCCGCCGGCCGTCGGGCCCATGACGAGGCTGATCTGCGGGATGACGCCCGACGCCTGCACGTTCCGCCAGAAGATCTCCGCGTAGCCGCCGAGCGAGACGACGCCTTCCTGGATCCTCGCGCCGCCCGAGTCGTTGATGCCGATCAGCGGGCAGCCGTACTTCAACGCGAGATCCATCACCTTGCAGATCTTCTCGGCGAAGGCCTCGGAGAGCGTGCCCCCGAAGACGGTGAAGTCCTGGGAGAAGACGAAGACGCGCCGGCCGAAGATCGTTCCGTAGCCCGTGACCACCGCGTCGCCCCACGGGCGGCGGTCCATCATCCCGAAGTGCGGGCTTCGGTGGCGCACGTAGCGGTCGAGCTCGACGAAGCTGCCCGGGTCGAGCAGTTTCTCGATGCGCTCGCGGGCGAGGAGCTTGCCGCGTGAGCGCTGGCGTTCGACGGCGCGCTCGTCGCCGGAGTGCAGCGCTTCGTCTCGAAGAGCCTGGAGCTCCTCGAGCTTGGCGCGCGTCCCCTTGTCCTCCGCCTTGGCCACCGCGCCTATCTTCCTTCAGACCCCGCGCATCTCGCCACATGTGGCGCGCCATGCGGGCGGTTTTGGGGGTTACGCTCGAAAGCGGGTGGTGGCTCGGGGTGGCCCCTAGAGATCGTCCCTCACCAGCGAATACATCACGACGTCGCGTCTCTCACCCTTGAGCTCGAGCGAGGACCGCAGCACGCCTTCTCGCACGAAGCCGGCCTTCTCAGCCACGCGCTGCGACGCCTCGTTCTCCACGTCGGCCCGTAGCTGGAAGCGGCCAAGCCCTTTCTCACCGAGCGCCCAGCGCGAGAGGAGCGAGAGCCCGCGGGTCGCGATCCCGCGCCCGCGAGCCTCACGCTTCACCCAGTAGCCGACCTCGCCGATTCCGCCGTCGAAGTAGCGCACCCCGATCGACCCGAGCAGCTCACCGGTCGACCTGTCCACGATCGCGAACGTCTCCTCCTCGTCCGACTCGAGCCATTGCAGCGCGTCGGCCTCGGTGTAGGGCGAGGGCACGGACGTCCAGCGCGGGATCTCCGGGTCCTGGCAGGCGGCGACGATCGCCGGCACGTCGCCCTTCTCGTACGGCCGAAGCAGGATCAGGTCGTCTTCGAGCGTCACGGCGCGTTGTGCGCGTCGTACGTGCCGAACTCCTCGCGCAGCGCGTTGCAGATCTCCCCCACCGTGCAGCGCGCCGCGAGCGCCCCCCGCATCGGGGGAAGGAGGTTCTCGGTCCCTCGAGCCGCCTCGCGAACCCGCGCGAGCGCGGCTTCGACCGCAGGCGCATCGCGTTCGGCGCGTACGCGGGCGGTCCGCTCGACCTGCCGCCGCTCCGCCTCCGGGTCCAGGCGATGGATCTCGATCTCCTCGCCGGCCTGCTCCTCGACGAAGCGGTTGACGCCGACAAGAACCTCGTCGCCGCTTTCGAGCAAACGTTCGTGCTCGTACGCCGCGTCCTCGATCTCGTGCTGCGTGAACCCCTGCTCCACCGCTGCGACCGCCCCGCCCAGCTCGTCCACCCGCTCGATCAAAGCCCACGCCCGCTCCTCGAGCTCCCGGGTCAGGCTCTCCAGGAAGTACGCGCCGCCGAGAGGATCCGCCGTGTCCGTGCCGCCCGCCTCGTGGGCGAGAACCTGCTGCGTGCGCAGGGCGATGCGCGCCGCTCGCTCGGTCGGCAGCGCCAGCGCCTCGTCGTAGCCGTTCGTGTGAATGGACTGCGCGCCGCCACACACGGCCGAAAGCGCCTGGATCGCCACGCGGACGATGTTGTTCTCGGGCTGCTGCGCGGTGAGAGTCGAGCCCCCCGTCTGCGCATGGAACCTGAGCGCTTGCGCCTTGGGGTTCGTCGCCCCGAAGCGCTCGCTCATGATCCTGGCCCAGAGCGTCCGCGCCGCCCGGAACTTCGCCACCTCCTGGAAGAAGTGGTTGTGCGCGTTGAAGAAAAAGGAGAGGCGCGCGCCGAACTCGTCGGGCGAAAGGCCGGCGTCGACCGCGGCCTGGCAGTACGCGATTCCGTGCGCGAGCGTGAACCCGAGCTCTTGCACCGCCGTCGAGCCCGCCTCGCGGATGTGGTATCCGGAGATCGAGATCGTGTTCCACCTCGGCAGCCGCTCGTGGCAGTAGGCGAAGAGGTCGGTGGTGACCCGCATGGACGGGCGCGGCGGGAAGATGTAGTTCCCACGCGCCACGTACTCCTTGAGGATGTCGTTCTGCACCGTGCCGCGGAGCTCCGCGCCCGACACCCCCTGGCCCTCGGCGACGAGCTCGTAGAGAAGGAGCAAGAGCGCCGCCGGAGCGTTGATCGTCATCGACGTCGACACCTCGCCGAGCGGGATCGAGTCGAAGAGGGTCTCCATGTCCGCCAGCGAGTCGATCGCGACGCCGGTGCGGCCCACCTCGCCCGCCGCGCGCTCGTCGTCCGAGTCGAGGCCGAGCTGCGTCGGGAGATCGAAGGCGACCGAGAGCCCGGTCTGCCCGCGCTCGAGGAGGTATCGGAAGCGGGCGTTCGTCTCCTCGGCCGACGCGAAGCCGGCGTACTGCCGAATCGTCCACGGCCGGCCGCGGTACATGTCCGCATACGGCCCCCTGGTGAACGGGAACTCGCCGGGGCGCCCGGGCTCGACGTCCCCGACGTCCTCGGGCGTGTAGACCGGCTTGACCTCGATGCCCGAGTCGGTCTCGCGGCGGTCTTCGGCCTTCGCCATCGCCTCTAGGCTAACGCCCATGCGAGTCACGGTGAGGCTTTTTGCCGGTCTGCGCGAGCACGCGGGCACCGGGAGCCGGGACCTGGAGCTGGAGGAGGGAGCCCGCGTAGAGGACGTCTGGCCCGCGCTCGGGCTCGGGGACGAGCCCGCCGGCCTCGTCTACGCCGTCAACCGCACCTACGTCGAGCGCGAGCGGGGGCTCGCGGACGGTGACGAGGTCGCGCTCATCCCGCCAGTATCCGGCGGCGCGTTTCGCCTCACGGAGGACCCGATCGACCTGGCCGCCGTCGTGCGCGAGGTCGAGGACGAGCGCGCAGGCGCGATCGCGACGTTCCTGGGAACCGTGCGCGCCGAGTCGCGCGGCCGGAAGGTCGTTCGCCTCGAGTACGAGGCCTATGAGGGCATGGCCGAGAACGTCATGGCAGAGCTCGCCGAGCAGCTGCGGGAGCGCTACGAGCTCTGCGCGATCGCCATCACGCACCGGGTGGGCGTCTGTGAGATCGGGGAGGCGAGCGTGGCGATCGCGGTCTCCGCCCCGCATCGCCAGCACGCGCTCGCGGCCTGCAAGGACGCGATCGACACGCTCAAGCAGACGGTGCCCCTGTGGAAAAAGGAGGTCTACGAGGGCGGCGAGGAGTGGATCGGCCGGGGCTCCTAGCTAAGCGTCTGCGCAAACGGCGTAGACGTCGAAGCTCCACTCCTCGGTCGCGCCGATCGGCGAGGTCTCCGTCGCAAACGCCTGCCAGCCCGTCGGGGCCTGGCCGAGCTGCCCCATCGGCTCGGAGAATTGGACGTCGATCGGGAGCCCGCCCCGCGGCGAGCTCGAAGCCGCCGCCGAGCGCCTTCGTGCCGGATGGACACGGAACCTGCACCTGTTTCTCGTCGTCGGTGGAGTCGCCCTGACAGAAGGTGCTCACCATCTCGAGACCGCTGATTCCGCTGCCCGAGCCGCCGCACGCGGTCAGCACCACCAGGAGAAGCACCAGGGCCTCTGCGAGTCGCATGGCTCGCCCGAAGTACCGGCCGGCGAGGAAGCTAGTTACGCCGCCGGGGGGTTCAAGGGATCGGCCCCTGGCTACGATGAAACTGTCATGGGACCTTTCGCCCCCCAGCACGAGCCGGACTATCCGCTCTACGAGCCGGAGCCGCAGCGCGACTATTCGCCGATCCATCCCGAGTCCCGCTGGAAGGAGCTCGGGAAAAAGCTGCTCGCCCCTCTCGCAGCGATCGGCGCGCTCCTCGCGAAGTTCAAGTTCATCGCGCTCGCGCTCTTCAAGTTCAAGATCTTCGCGACCTCGGGGACGATGCTCGTCTCGATCGCGGCCTACGCCTGGATCTGGGGTTGGAGGTTCGGCGTCGGTTTCGTGCTCCTCATCCTCGTGCACGAGCTCGGGCACGTCTTCGAGCTCCGCCGGCAGGGAGTCCCGGCCTCCGCGCCGCTCTTCATCCCTTTCCTCGGCGCTGTCGTGGGGATGAAGCAGATGCCGGAGGACGCCTGGAAGGAAGCGCGCGTCGCGCTGGCCGGGCCCATTCTCGGGACGGCCGGGTCCGTCGTCGTCTGGGGCTTCGGCGAAGCGCTCGACTCTCCGCTTCTCATCGCGCTCGCGTTCACGGGCTTCTTTCTCAACCTCTTCAACCTGATCCCGATCGTCCCCCTCGACGGAGGACGGGCGGTCGCGGCCGTGCACCCGGCCCTGTGGGCAGTGGGGCTGGCCGGGCTCGTCGCACTGGCCTTCTGGCACCCCAACCCCGTGCTGATCATCATCCTCGTCCTCGGCGCGCTCGAGCTCTGGCGCCGCTGGCGCGAGCGCGAGCATCCGGCGGCTGCGGCGTACTACAAGGTGACGACTGCCCAGCGGATCACGACGGGTGCGGTCTACATCGGACTCGCCGTCTTCCTCGCCGTCGCGATGACGGCCACCCACGTCGAGCGCACGTTCTAGCTTGGACGACCGGCGGCTCCTGCAGAGCGACGACGGGGCGGAGCGTGAGCACGTCGCCCGCATCGCCGACGAGTTCTTCGAGGGCTTCGAGGCCGTCTCGGGCCTCGCCAGGCCGGCGGTGACGATTTTCGGCTCGGCCCGCATCAGCGAGGACCATCCGTACTACCAGGCGGGTGTCGACGTGGGCCGACGCTTCGCCGAGGCCGGATTCACGGTCGTGACAGGCGGAGGACCCGGGATCATGGAGGCCGCGAATCGCGGCGCCCGCGAAGGCGGCGGGCTCTCGGTCGGCTTCAACATCGAGTTGCCGCACGAGCAGCACTCGAACCCCTATCTGGACGTCAATCTCACCTTCCGCCACTTCTACGCGCGGAAGACGATGTTCGTGAAAGCCGCGGAAGCGTTCGTCATCTTCCCGGGCGGTTTCGGCACCCTGGACGAGCTCTTCGAGTCGCTGACGCTCATCCAGACCGGGAAGGTCGTGCACTTCCCGGTCGTGCTGTTCGACTCCGATTACTGGGAGGGGTTGATGCTCTGGGTGAGGGGCCGACTCCTCCGCGAAGGAATGATCTCCGAGGAGGACGTCGACCTCCTGTACACGAGCGACGACCCGGCGGAGACGGTGGCGACTGTGGTTGCCGGCTACGAAAAGCGGCTAGCCCAGCAGCCGCCGACCTCCCCCGCCAAGGCCGACGCTCAATAGCGCTCGCTAGCGAACCCGCTCGCTCTGCTGGACCTCGCCGCGCCAGCCGCCGGTCTCGGCACCGCGCGACTCGATGAACTCCTTGAACCGCTCGAGGTCGCCGCTGACCTGGCGGCTGTCGGACCCAAGGGCCGAGCCGAGCGCCTCGACCATGCCCTCCGTGTCGTGCTCCATCTCGACGGTGACCTTCGTCGTGGTCTCGTCGATCCGCTCGAAGTGCACACGGCCGGAGTTGTAATGGCCGTCCCGGGCACGCCAGGCGACGACCTGATCTGGACGCTGCTCGGTGATCTCGGCGTCCCACTCATGGCGCTTGCCGCTGATCTCCGCGACCCAGTGGAGATGCGTATCGTCGGTCTGCTTGACCGACTCGACAGCCTCCATGAAGCGCGGGAACTCCTCGAACTGCGTCCACTGGTTGTAGACGGTCGAGATCGGGCAGTTGACAGTGATCGATTCGGTGACAGATGCCACTAGGACCCCCTCCTAGAGTCGTTTCCGCTCTCGAAAGGCCTACCCGTGAGGGAGTCGGCTAACCCTTGAAGCGGCGCACCAGCGCCCAGGCGGCCGGGAGAAGCGCGCCCGCCAGATACAGCTTGATCAAGTCGCCGACGACGAAGGGGTAGAGGCCGGCTTCGAGGGTGTCTTCCAGGCCCGTGTCCAACTTGACGGCGAGCCAGGGCAGGCCGACCGCGTAGATGACGACGTTGCCGGAGAGCATCGCCGCCACCGCGGAGTTGAAGTGCCGGTCCCAGCGCTGCTGGGCGAGGAACCCCGTCAGCACGGCCGCGAGGACGAACCCGATGATGTAGCCGCCGGTCGGACCGGTGAGGATGTCCCAGCCGCTCTGGTGTTCGGCGTAGACCGGCGCGCCGAGCGCACCCACGAAGAGGTAGAGGCCGAGGCTGGCGAGCCCGAGCAGCGCTCCGAGCGACGCGCCGACGAGGACGACGGCGAACGTCTGTCCCGTGATCGGCACGGGAGTGAACGGCAAGCTGATCGACACCTGGGCTGCGAGCGCGACGAAGCCGGTGCCCGCGAGCACGAGCAGGACGTTCATGAGCAGATCGGAGCGCGGGAAGACCGCGAGTCGAAGAGTTGCCGCTTCCGGCCTCATGCCGGCGGCAGCTTATCCGCTCGTCGGCAGGACGATGTAGGGACCGGGCGGCTTCCCGCCGGGCCCGTAGACCGTGGTCGGGTTTTGCGGCGTGTAGCGCGTGAAGAAGTCGTCCTCGCGGATGAGCTTCCCGTGCTCGTAGACCTTGCGGTGAACGTTGGTGTCGAAGCCGGGACCGCCACCGGCCACCACCGTCTTCGAGCCGGGCGCAGCGGTCGGGTCGATCGCGTACTGCATCTTCGGCTGCGTGTAGTTCGACGGATCCGCGGTCGTCGAGGTCACCTTGCGGCCCTGCTTCGTCCCGTAGAAGGTGACCGTGAACGTGGCGTCCGTGTAGCTGACGTCGATCAGGATCGCGTGCTTCAGGTCGTTCTTGAAGACGAGGTCAGGGCCTCCCCACGACACGGTCGCGTCGCGACCCATCGGGTAGTGGCTGATGTACCAGGAGTGGTTGTGCCGCTCCTTGACCGGCAGGCCCGCCTCGAAGGCCGCATTGAAGATCGTCGTCGCCGTCTGGCAGACGCCGCCGCCGATCGACGGGATCAGCACCCCGCCGAAGATCATCTGGCCCTCGCGGAAGCCGCGCTCGATCGTCCGCGGGCCGACGACCTCGTTGTAGGAGAAGGTCTCGCCGGCCTCGAGGATCGTCCCGTCGAGGTAGTTCCCGAGCAGGTGCACGTTCCAGATCCGGTTCGGGGACGACTCGCCCATGTCGGTCGTGAACGTCGAGATCTCCTCGCGAATCCCGAGCGCCTTGGCCTCCTTCGTCGTCAGCTCGGGGGCAAGGGTGGCCAGACTCAGCACGGCGAGACGCCGTCCGGGCCCGCTTCCCGCTTCGTAGATCGACTGCTGGGCGTCCTTGACGTCGAGTGTCGTCCCGTTCTTCGCCTTGACGAGGTACGCGCGGTCGCCGGAAACGCTGAAGGTCGCGTCGACGGGCTTTCTCGTGAACGGCTTGACGACCGGGTGGAGCTTGCGCTCGATCCCCGCCGGGTCGAGAACGACGTTCACGGCTCCCGCCTTGGGCTCGAAGCGGATGAGCGAGGCGAGCTGCGCGCGGCCGAGCTTCCCGATCTCACCCTCGCCCTTGAGCTCGAGCCTGACCGGGGCCGCGGCGATCGTGCGCGCGACCGTCGCCGCCCGCTCGGCCGCGTCCGTGGAGATGGGAGGCTCGACGGTCTGGAAATCGACTTCGACGGACGGAAGCCCTGCGAGCGCCGCTGCCTCGAGCAGGTCGAGCACGGCCTGGTCGTCGATGGCAATGCCCTCGCCCCCGGGGACGACGACCGCATCCGCGCCCTCCATGGAGACGCGAGCGGACACCGCACGCTTCGTGAGCCCCGCGAGCTCGTCCGCGAGCGCAGCGCGCCCGGACTCGTGGACCCGCAGCACGGGCTGCACGTCCCGATGGACGGCAAAGGGCACCGCGAGCGCTCCGAGCCGGGCCGGGATCGACTCGCGGGCCGAGTCGAAGGCGGCCTGCTCGCTGGCTGCAGCGTCGACGCGGAAGATGTTCTCGGGCGTCACCCGAAGAGTCTTGTCCCCAACGACGATCTCGACCGGCCGGCCGAGCCGCTCGCCGAGCTCCGTATCGATCCGCGCGCGCGCATCGGCAGGCGAAAGGCCACCGACGTCGACGCCCGCGACCGAAACACCGGGGAGAACGGAGTCGCGCAGCGTGTACGCGCGGGCGAAGAGCGCGAGCCCGAGAGCGCCGACGACGAAGGCCGTCACGAGAAAGAGGGCGCTCGGCCGACCGAGACGCTGTATGGGTCGCGCTAGGCGTGCGGCAATCTCGGTCATGGGCCTCGGAGACTAGCTGCAAGCCCGGCGTATCATCAGGCGAAATGCAGCAGCAGAATCCTTTACGCGCCCTGCCCTCGGTAAACGAGCTCTTGCAGGACGAACGGCTCGTCGCGTTCGAGTCCGAATACGGGCACGACCTCGCCGTGGACGCCGCCCGCAAGGCGATCGACGCCGCTCGCGAGAGGATCGCGGCCCGCGAGCCGGCGGAGGACATCGCCGCCGACGCGCTCGAAATCCTCCGGAGAAGCGCCGCTCCGCGGCTGCGGCGCGTTCTGAACGCGACTGGGATCGTCGTGCACACGAACCTGGGGCGGGCCCCGCTCGCGCCCGGCGCGCTGCAGCGGATCCAGGAAGTGGCCGCCGGCTACTCCAACCTCGAATACGACCTCGCGGAGGGAGAGCGCGGATCGCGCCAGGATCACATTGCGCCCCTCCTCCGCGACCTGACCGGCGCAGAGGACGCGCTCGTCGTCAACAACAACGCCGCGGCTGTCTTCCTCGCGATCGCGGCGCTCGCGGAGGGACGCGACGTGCTCGTCTCCCGCGGCGAGCTCGTCGAGATCGGAGACGGATTTCGGATTCCCGAGATGCTCGCCCGTTCGGGCGCACGGCTGGTCGAGGTCGGGACGACGAACCGCACGCGCCTCGACGACTACGAGCGGGCGATTGGCGAGCGAAGCGCGGTTCTCCTGCGGGTGCATCCGTCCAACTTCCGGGTCGTGGGCTTCACCGAGCGGCCCGAGCTCGTCGAGCTGGCGCGCCTGGCGGAAGAGCGAGGGATCGTCCTCGTGGACGACCTCGGTTCGGGAGTGATGCTGGGCATCGGCGACGAGCCGACAGTGGACGAGAGCCTCCGCTCCGGCGCTCACGTAGTCACCTTCTCCGGCGACAAGCTCTTCGGCGGGCCGCAGGCGGGCATCGTTCTCGGTCGCGCCGACCTCGTCGAGCGGCTTCGCCGCCACCCGCTGCAGCGCGCTCTACGCGCGGACAAGCTGACCATCGCCGCGCTCGAGGGTACGCTCGCGCTCTACCGCTCCGGCCGTGGCGGCCCGCCAGTCCTCCGCATGCTCACCGAGCCCGCCGCGGACGTTCGTGCACGGGCCGAGCGCCTCGCCGAGCTCACCGGCGGCAAGGTCGAGGCGACCGTGGCGCGGGCGGGCGGCGGTTCGCTTCCGACCACCGATCTCGAGAGCTTCGCGTGCGCCCTCGAGGAGATCCTCGCCGAGCCCTTGCGCCGCGCCGATCCTCCGGTGATCGGAATCGTCCGTGACGGCGTCCTCCTGCTCGACTGCCGCACGCTCAGCGACGAGGAGGTCGAGGAGGCCGCGCGGGCGGTGAGCGCATGCCGGTCACGGTAGGGACCGCAGGCCACATCGATCACGGCAAGACCTGGCTCGTCCGGGCGCTGACCGGGAGGGACACCGACAGGCTCCCGGAGGAGCAGGCGCGCGGGATCTCGATCGACCTCGGCTATGCGCCCCTCGACCTCCCGGACGGGCGCCGGTTCTCGCTCATCGACGTTCCCGGCCACGAGCGCTTCGTCCGCAACATGGTCGCCGGCGCGAGCGGCATCGATCTCTTCCTGCTTGTCGTCGACGCGGGCGAGGGAGCCAGGCCGCAGACGCACGAGCACCTCGCGATCATCCGGCTGCTGGGAATCGAGCACGGCGTCGTCGCGATCACGAAGGCCGACGCGGTCGAGCCCGACCTCGTCGACCTCGTCGCCGAGGAGGCGCGCGAGCTCGTGCCCGGCGCCGAGGTCGTCGTCACGAGCGCGAAGTCCGGCCAGGGCCTGGACGAGCTGCGGACAGCGCTCGGGGAGGCAGCCGACCGCGTCGCGCGGGAGCGCGCAGAAGGCGCAACGCGGCTCTTCGTCGACCGGGTCTTCAGCCTGCGCGGAATCGGCACCGTCGTCACGGGCACGCTCTGGTCGGGCTCGGTTGGCGAGGGAGACTCGCTCCGCGCCGAGCCCGCCGGGCTGGACGTGCGCATTCGAAGCGTGCAGGTGCACGACCGCCCCGTCGACCGCGCCGAGGCCGGCCAGCGCGTGGCGGTCGCTCTTCCCGGCGTCGAGCGCGGCGACCTGCAGCGGGGCGACGCGCTGGTCGAGCCGGGTGCCTACCCCACGTCGTACCGGCTCGACGTCGCGCTGGACGAGCTCGAGCCGATCCCGGACGGGATGCGCCTGCACGTCCACCATGGAACGGCCGAGCACTACGCGCGCATCGTCCGCGCCGGGGGGCGCTGGGCCCAGCTTCGCCTCGCATCACCGACGGTCGCAGCGCGCGGCGACCGCGTCGTCCTTCGCGACCGGACGACGCTCGGCGGAGGGCTCGTGCTCGACCCTGCGCCGCCGAGGCATGCGAGCCCGGAGCGCTTCGAGCTCCTCGAGCGAGGTGACCTCACCGCGCTCGTCCACGAGCCCGTCCGCGCCGAGACGCTCGGTCACCTCGGCGGAGACGCGAATGGACTGGAGCACGCCGGAGACTGGGTGTTCTCGCGGGACTGGCTCGAGGAGCTCCGCGCCGACCTCCGGAGGCGGATCGAGGCCGCCGACGCGCTGGATCCCGGCATCCCAGCGCCGTCCGAGCCGTGGGCGCGCGACGTCCTCCCCCTCGCCGGGGTCGAGCGGCGCGGCGCGCGCCTCTACCTTCCCGGCTCGGTCGCGAGCCTCGGCGAGCGCACTGCTGCGGCCGAGGCGCTCGAGGATGAGCTCGCCGCGGCCGGGTTTACCCCCGTCGCGATCGAAAACCGGGAGCTCGCCTCGTTCCTCGAGCGCGAGGGGAGGCTCGTGCGCGTCGGCGACGGCCTCGCGCTCGGCGCAGCGGCCTACGAGCAGGCGAAGCGTCTCCTCCTCGCGGAATGCGAGAGCGCCGGCTCGATCACGCTTGCGCGCTTCCGGGACCTGCTCGGCACCGGCCGCAAGCCGGCCCAGCTCCTCCTCGAGCGCTTCGACGCGGACGGCCTCACGCGGCGCGTCGGCGACGAGCGCGTGCTGCGGCGCCGGGCGAAGAGCGCCTGAGCTACGTTTGCCGCGGAGCGGCACGGGCCCGGTGGCCCAGCCGGTCTTCAAAACCGGTGAGGCGGCGTAACCCGTCGCTGGGTAGGTTCGACTCCTGCGCCGCTCCGCTCTCAGACCCCGGAATCAGCCGCCCGAGAGCGCCGTCCCTGGGCGGGCCGGTCGACCCGGTGATTGTTGGGATCGCCGAGCCCTTCCTCCCCGGACTACGGCCGGTGCCAGCTCGATGCGCGATACCGCATTGAGACCCGGCAGAAGAGCTCGACCCGCATGGGACGTCGGCTAGGCCGGCTGGAACTGGCGAGCCCGGGCGCGCCGCTTCTCCGCCTCGACCTCGCGGTCCCTCGGCGGCGCGGTGGTCACCAGCTCCTCGAGGAGATGGTGCGAGGCATGGGCGACGGCGTCGACCGCACGCGCAAAGGCCTCCTCGTTCGCGCGCGACGGCTTGGTGAAGCCGCTGATCTTGCGCACGTACTGGAGAGCCGCGGCGCGGATCTCGTCGTCGGTCGCCTCAGGCTCGAAGTTGTAGAGCGTCTGGATGTTTCGGCACATGCCGCCAGCCTAGCTGGTCGCTTGCCCGTTCCCAACCTCCGCGTTCGGTATAAGAGGAGCTGTGACGATGGACAACCGCAGGCGCTGGATCGCCCTCATCGTTCTCTGCCTCGGCGACCTCATGATCGTCCTCGACGCGACGATCGTGAACGTCGCGCTGCCCTCGATTCGCGAGGACCTGGGCTTCTCGCAGACCTCGCTCGCGTGGGTCGTGAACGCCTACCTGCTGACCTTCGGAGGCTTCCTGCTGCTCGCCGGTCGACTCGGCGATCTCTACGGGCACCGCAAGCTCTTCCTCACCGGCATTGCGCTCTTCACCGCGGCGTCGCTCGCCTGCGGCCTCTCCACGACGCAGGGCCTCCTGGTCACGGCGCGAGCCATTCAAGGCTTCGGCGGCGCAATCGTCTCCGCCGTGGCGCTCTCGCTGATCATGACGCTCTTCACAGAGGCCGGCGATCGCGCGAAGGCGATGGGCGTGTTCGGCTTCGTCGCCGCCGGCGGAGGAACCGTGGGCGTCCTGCTCGGCGGCATCCTCACCGACCTCCTGACCTGGCACTGGATCTTCCTCGTCAACATCCCGGTCGGGATCGCGGTCTTCGCGCTCTGCGTCGTCCTGCTCCCCGCCTCCCGCGGGCCGGCGAGCGAGGCGCGGCTGGACGTCGGCGGCGCGATCACCGTGACGGCGGCGCTCATGCTCGCCGTCTACGCGATCGTGAACGGCAACAGCAACGGATGGATGTCGGCCGAGACGCTCGGCCTGCTCGGCGCGGCCATCGCCCTTTTCGGGATCTTCCTCCTCATCGAGGCTCGCGTTGCCGCACCCCTCATGCCGCTCAACCTCTTCAAGCACCGAAACCTCTCGGTCGCGAACGTCACGGCCATGCTCTCGGCTGCTTCGATGTTCGCGATGTTCTTCTTCTCCGCGCTCTACATGCAGCTCATCCTCGGCTACTCGCCGCTCGAGGTCGGCCTCGCCTACGTGCCGAACTCGCTGCTCATGGCGGCGCTCTCGCTCGGGATCTCCGCGAAGGTGGTCATGCGCTTCGGGATCAAGGCCCCGATCGTCGTCGGAATGCTGCTCTCCGCGGCCTCGCTGCTTCTCTTCGCGCGGGCCCCCGTGGACGGGAGCTATCCAGTCGACCTGCTGCCGCCGCTCATGCTCCTCGCGCTCGGCGGCGGAATCGCGTTCAATCCCATGCTGCTCGCGGCGATGGGCGACGTCGAGCAGAGCGAGGCCGGGCTTGCATCGGGCGTCGTCAACACCTCCTTCATGATGGGCGGCGCGCTCGGCCTGGCGATCCTCGCCAGCGTGGCGACCTCGAGGACGGACAATCTCGTCCTCTCCGGCGAGACGCAGATCGACGCTCTCAACTCCGGCTACCACGTGGCCTTCGTCGTCGGCGCGATCTTCGCGATCGGCGCGGCGGCCCTCGCCGGAGCGCTGCTGCACCCGCTTCCGCAAGCCGCGCAGCACGCGCACGGCGAGAGCCCCGAGGCGATCGGCCCGCCCATCACGGCGGATGCCGAGTAACGTCACCGCGCCGTGAGCAAAGTCCGCGCCGAGATCAGCATGTCCCTCGACGGCTTCGTCGCCGGCCCGGACCCGACCCTGGAGGAGCCGCTCGGCCGAAACGGCGACGCGCTCCACGAATGGGTAGTGCGGACGCAAGCCTGGCGCGAGGCGCACGGCCTCGAGGGCGGCGAGGCCAACGAGGAGTCGGACATGGTGCGCGAAGGCATCGAGTCTGTCGGCGCCTCCGTCATGGGCCGGAAGATGTTCAGCGGTGGATCGGGCTCCTGGGAGAGCGATCCCAGGTCACAGGGCTGGTGGGGAGACGAGCCGCCCTTCCACACTCCCGTCTTCATCCTCACCCACCACGCGAGGGAACCCAAGGAGATGGAGGGCGGGACGACGTTCGTCTTCGTCACCGACGGAATCGAAGCCGCCGTCGAGCAGGCGCGCGCGGCCGCGGGAGATCGCGACGTCGCCATCGCGGGCGGCGCGAACGTGATTCAGCAGGCGCTCTCAGCGAGCCTCGTTGACGAGCTGCGGCTGCACGTGGCCCCGGTCCTCCTCGGCGGAGGCACTCGCCTCTTCGGCGAGGGCCCGCCGGTCAAGCTCGAGGCCACGCGGGCGTTCTCGACGCCGAGGGCGGCGCACTTCCGGTTCGACGTCGGCTCCTGATCACGCACCCGTCGCGATCGCGAAGGTCACGGTGAGCGAGGCGGAGACCTGCTGCGTCCCCGGCTCCACCGGCGCCACCTCGGCCGCGGCCGCCTGGTCGTAGCCCATGACGGGGCCCGGCACGTAGCCGCCACCCTCGACGATGGCCATCGGAGCGCCGAGCGAGACGCCGGCCTTTGCCGCAATCGCCTCCGCATGGGCCCGCGCATCGTCAAAGGCCTTGTCCACGGCCTCGCCGTAGGCCTCGTGCGTGTCGGACGGGTGCAGGTTCGGCCCGTAGACGTCGTTCGCGCCGGCGCGAACCGCGGCGTCGACGACCTTGCCGGCCTCGCCGAGCTTCCGCACGGTCGCCGTGACGGTGCTCGAGGCGGAGTAACCGGTGACCGTCCGTCCGTCGTCCGCCGTCTCCGGGTAGAGCGAGACGTCCGTCGTCTGCACGTCCTCCTTGGAGATTCCGGCGCTCCTGAGCGCGTCGAGGACGGCCCTCATCGCGGAGGCGTTCGCCGAGAGCGCGTCCGAGGCGGTCGTGGCCCGCGAGCGCACGCCGAAGCTCCAGTCGGCCACGTCCGGTACCACATCGGCGTTTCCGGTGCCGACCACCGTGATCCCGTTCCCGCTCATCACGGCGCCCTGCTGAACGGGCGCGGCGGACACCGCGTTCTGCCCGGAGCCCGAATGGCCTGAGAGCGCGACCTCCGACCCCTTGTCCCCTCCACCGCAGCCGGCAGCCGCGAGAGAGGCGGCGGCGACGGTTGCCAAAACGACGAGCTTCATGGTTCCTCCGATCGTGATTTGCAGGGCTTTGACCGGGGAAGGCCGGAAAAGGTTCCCCTTCCGAGGAGTACCGCGCTCGCTCGGTGGGGATATGAAGTCGATGCGGCTTCTCGCTCTCGCTGGGCTTGCCCTCGCACTGGCCCTTGCGGGTTGCGGCGGAGGGACCCCAAGGCAACCGGACTCGTCTGCGATCCCGCGCTCGGCGGCCGATCGGCTCGCCGCCCAGAGCGAGGCGATCGTGGCCGCCTGGGACGCCGGGGACACCTGCGGCGCGGCGACCAAGGCCGACGACCTCAAGGACGCGGCCGAGCAGGCAATCGCGGCGGGCGAGATCCCCGCGGCCTACCAGGACGACCTCGAGTCCGCGGTCGTGAACCTGCAGAACACCGCGAACTGCACGGAGGAAGGTGGAGACGAGGACGAGGGAGGCCCGGGCAAGAATAAAGACAAAGGCAAGGGCCACGACAAGCACGACGACGGCGGCGTGACGGTCACGACCGACACGATCGGCACCACGACCGCGACCACAACCGAGGGCGAGGACGGGCAGTGAGCACGCAGACGCTTGCGAGCGGGCGCTACCGGGTCGAGGACGTGCTCGGCCGCGGCGGCATGGCCGTCGTCTACCTCGCCCGCGACGACGAGCTCGAGCGCCCGGTCGCGGTCAAGGTGCTCGCCGGGCACCTGGCCGACGATCCCGTCTTTCGCGACCGCTTCCTCCGTGAGGCTCGCCTCGCCGCCGGGCTCTCGCATCCGAATATCGTCCAGATCTACGACGCGGGCGAGGATCACGGCGATCCCTACATCGTCATGGAGTGCGTGGAAGGACGGTCCCTGGCGGACGAGCTCGAGGCCACGGGCGCGCTCGACCCGGCGCGAGTCGTCGACCTCGGCGTGCAGGTCTGCGCAGGCCTGGAGCACGCACATGCCGCCGGGCTCGTCCACCGCGACATCAAGCCCGGCAACCTCCTCCTCGGCGAGCGCGACACCGTCAAGATCGCGGACTTCGGAATTGCGCGCGCGGCCGAGACCACCCGGCTGACGCAGATGGGCAGCGTTCTCGGGACGGCCGCATACCTCTCTCCGGAGCAGGCGCTCGGCGAAGAGGTGACCGCCGCGGCCGACATCTACTCCCTCGGCTGCGTCCTCTACGAGTGCATGACCGGGCGCACGCCCTACGTCTTCGACACGCTCGCCGAGCTCGCGGTGAAGCATCGGGAGGAGCCGATCACGCCCGTGCGCGAGCTCCGGCCCGAAATCCCGGAGAAGCTCGAGGCGGTCGTCATGCGCAGTCTCGCGCGGAACCCCGAGTACCGCCCGCCCTCGGCCGCCGCGCTCGGCCGGGAGCTTGCCGCCTCGACGCCGGACGACATCACGCGACCCCTGCCGCAGGCGAGCGGCGTCCGCGCCTCGGAGGTTCGCACCGAACCGCTCCGGCAGCCTGTGCGCAGAGACCGCAAGGCGCCGTCTTTCGACCGCCGCTGGATTCTCTGGGGAACGGTGCTCCTGCTCGTGATCGCCGCGATCGTCATCGGCGTCCTCAGCCTTTCGGGCGGAGACGACAACGGGTCATCCGGCAATCCCGCGCCGGCGGGGGTCGAGCCGCTCCAGCAGACGGGCGACCCCTCCACCGATGCGCAGAACCTCGCCGACTGGCTCCGCGCGAACTCGGGCTAGCTGCTGGGCGAGGAGTAGAGCTCGGGCTCGGTCGCCGCCGACGAGACGATCTCGCGGTCGTTCACGAAGACGAACGTCGCGACCACCGACACGATCCCGAGTGCGGCGAGGAACCAGAAGGCCCACACGAAGCCGGAGGTGAGGGCGGCGGGCTGGGCGGTGCCCTCGGTGACGAGCGTCGTGAAGTGGCTCGTGGCGATCGTCGAGGCGACCGCGACGCCGATGGCGCCGCCGATCTGCTGCGACGTGTTGATGAGCCCCGAGCCGAGACCCGCCTCGTGCTCGGCGACCCCGGCGAGGGCCGCGATCGTCACGGGCACGAAGGAGAAGGCGATGCCGACGCCGACCGCGAGATAGCCGACGAGCAGGTCGTCGACGTACGAGCCGCCGACCGAGATCTGCGTGTACCAGAGCATGCCGATGGTCATGAGGGCGAGGCCGATGGCGAGGATCGGCTTCACGCCGACCCTCGTCACGAGGGCCTGGGCGGCTCCGGCCGAGATCACCGCCGTGCCCGCCGTGGTCAAGAACGTGAGCCCCGCCTTGAGCGCGGAGTAGCCCAGCACCTGCTGGACGTACAGGGTCAGGAGAAAGAAGTTGGCGAAGACTATGGCGCCGAGGATGAGCCCGACGATGTTTGCGCCCGCGACCGTGCGCACGTTGAAGATCCTGAGCGGCATGAGTGGCTGCTCGACGCGCGTCTCGATCACGATGAAGAGCACGAGCAGCGCAACGGAGAGAATCAGAAGGCCGATGGTGCGCGCCGAGCCCCAGCCCACGTCGGGCGCCTTCGAGATCGTGTACACGAGCAGGGCGAGGCCGGTGGTCACCGACAGCGCGCCCCCGACGTCGTAGCGGCGGCGCGCAACCTCGATGCGGCTCTCGTTCACAAGGGAGAGCGTGAGAGCGAGGACGCCGGCGCCGACCGGCACGTTGACGAAGAAGATCCATTCCCAACCGAGGTACTTGGTGAGGATCCCGCCCATGAGGACGCCGACTGCGGCGCCCGAGCCGCCGACCGCGCCCCAGATGCCGAGCGCCTTGTTTCGCTCGGCTCCTTCCCGGAAACACGTTGTCACGATCGCCAGGGCTGCGGGTGAGACGATCGCCGCCCCGAGGCCCTGCACGGCACGCGAGGCGATGAGGACGCTCTCGGAGTTCGCCAGGCCGCAGACGAGCGAGGCGGCCGTGAAGACGGCGACGCCGACCATGAACACGCGCCGACGGCCGAGCAGGTCGGCGGTGCGGCCGGCCAGAAGGAGGAAGCCGCCGAAGGTGATCGCGTAGGCGCTGATCACCCACTGCAGGTTCTCCTGCGAGAAGTCGAGCGCCTCGCCGATCGACGGGAGCGCCACGTTCACGATCGAGACATCGAGGACCGTCATGAAGAAGGCGACGCACACGAGTGCGAGGGCCTTCCACCGGCGAGGGTCTGGAGCGGTGGTGACGATGGCCTGTGAAACGTACCGGTTCGGCTGGCTATTCCGAGGCGCGGACGACCTCGAGCCCGAGCACGCGCTCGAGGTAGTCGAGCGCGACGCGCTCGTTCTCCTCGTCCACCGACGCTGACGCATCGCCGCGCACGCTCACCTCGAAGCCGGCCGCCTGCGCGTCCAACGCGCTCTGGAAGACGCACATCTCGGTCGCCGCGCCCGCCAGGATGAGACCGCCCACTCCGAGGCCGGCGAGGAGATCTCGTAAGCCGGTCGCCTCGAAGGCCGAGTAGTCGTCCTTCAGCACGACCGCCTCGCCGTCGACCGGAGCGATCTCGGCGACAAGCTGTCCGGCCTTCCCGTCCTCGATCGCCTTCCGGACGACGTCGGCCGACTCCGTGTGCCCGCCGCGGTCGTTTGCATAGACGACCGGCACGCCGCGTGCACGCGCGTCCTCGAGGAGCGCAAGGAGGGCGGGATGGCGACGCCGGTAGCTCTCGAGCAGCGCGTCGCCGTCCTCGTGGTGGAAGCCCTTGAGGACGTCGACGAGGAGGAGTGCGTCGGTCACTCCGACTTCATTCCCACGCCGAGGCGTGTTCCCAAACCCAGGCCGTTGCGGACCGCGTAGCCCTCCCAGTCGTTGTTGAAGTAGGCGAAGACGTCGACCCGGCGCCGCCAGGCCTTGATCCGCTCGGCCCACTCGTCGAGCTCGCGCTCGGAGTAGTTGCCGTTGCGCCCGCGGCTCCCGTAATGGAAGCGGACGAACGTCCAGTCGGCGGTCAGCTCGTGCGCCTGCCAGGGGCGCGCCGGGTGGTCGCCGACGACGAGCGCGACGCCGTGCTCCCGCAGGCAGGCGTACGTCTCGGGGACGAACCAGCTCTCGTGCCGGAACTCGAGGCAGTGCCTCCCGGCCGGCAGGCGCTCGAGGGCCTGGGCGAGCCGCTCGTCGTCGCGGCGAAACGTCGGCGGCAACTGCCAGAGGACCGGCCCCATCTTCGGCGAGGCCGTGAGCGGCTCGATGCGCTCGTAGAAGCGCGCGACGCCCTGGTCCATGTCCCGAAGGCGCTTGACGTGTGTGAGGTAGCGGCTCGTCTTCACGGAGAAGAGAAAGCCCGGCGGCGAGCCCTCCACCCACGACGCCACCGCCTCCCGTCGAGGAAGCCGGTAGAAGGTGTTGTTCACCTCGACGGTGTCGAAGAGGGTCGCGTAGTGCTCGAGCCAGCGCCTCGCGGGGAGGCCCTTCGGATAGACGCGCTCCCGCCAGTGGGCGTAGTTCCAGCCGGAGCAGCCGATTCGGACCGGTCGCACCGGTCCGTTTTCTCCGCGTGGCGGGGCTCTATGCCTGCCCCCTTGAGGTAATGCTGCCCCGTTTCCGGGTCTTGATGGGGCGCGAGCTAGCCGGCGTGCTCGGCTGCTTCGAGCACGAAGTCGGTCGCGAACCCGAGGAACAGGCCGAGGAGGAGCATCCACGTGACGAGGACCGGCAGTCCGAACTTGCGGTTCACGTGCATGAGCTCCTGGACGACGTAGAGGATCGAGCCGGCGGCGACGGCGAAGAACGCGATCGCGACGGCCTCGTTCACCCATGCGCTTCCGACGACCGTGCCGAGGAAGGTCGGCCCGCCGCCGATCAGGCCGAGGAGCCCGAGGAACCCCCAGCTCGGCCGTTCGGCCTCGCCGGACATGGGCCCGACGATGCCGAATCCCTCCGTTGCGTTGTGCAGCCCGAATCCAATGATGAGGGCGAGCGCGAGGCTGATCTCGCCCGCGGCGCCCGCCTGGCCGATCGCGAGGCCCTCGCCGAAGTTGTGCAGGCCGATCCCGACGGCGATGAGAAGCGCCAGCTGCCGCCCCGTCGAAAGGCGCTCGATCCACGAGCGCGACGCGAACTCGTCGATCGCCGCGGCGCCGGGCCCGATCAGGGTCGAGTTGCGCCGCTGCTTCATCCAGCGGTCGTAGTAGACGAGGCTCATCAGGCCCGCGATGAGGCCGCCCGCCAGGAGCGCGGCGTACCCGATGAACTCACCCCACGATCCCTCTCCCTCGACCGCTCCCTCGAGCGCCTCTTCGACGGGCTCGACACCGTGAGCGAGCACGTCCCAGAGGAGAAAAAGGAGGACGCCGCATGCAAGCGCCGAGAGGCCCGCTTGCAACCGCACGTCGACGGTCCGGACGCGGCCGAGAGGCAGACCCAGAAAGATGGTGAATCCAGCCACCGCGCCGAGTGCAAGAGTCTGAGCCGTCGTCATGCGCTGCGTCGTCCTTTCGTCGTGGATGTAAGGGTGACCTTACAGGCGGGGGGAGCATAGGGGCGTCCGCCGGAGGCTGTCAAACTGGAACCGGTGAGAATCTTCTTCCTCAGCGTGCTCGCGCTGCTCGCGACTTCGGCTCCGGCGCACGCCGCCGCGCCGGTCATCTGCATCGACCCCGGCCACGAGCGCACGCCCGACCTCTCCACCGAGCGCATCGGCCCCGGCTCGGACACGTACAAGATCAAGGACGGCGGCGGGACGGCCGGGGAGGCGACCGTCGTGCTCCAGATCGGGAAGAAGCTGCGCACGATCCTCCACCGTCGCGGCTACGAGGTCGTGATGACGCGGACGACGATGGAGTTCGACCGCGGGAACGGAGGCAACATCGCTCGCGCGAGATTCTGCAACCGCCACGAGTCTGCGTTGATGGTGCGCATCCACGCCGACGGCTCGACCGACAGCTCGCGCCACGGCGGCTCGACGCTCTACCCGGCCTGGCACAAGGGCTGGACGAACGACATCCTCCCCGAGAGCCGCGAGGCTGCCGCGCGCATGCAGACGGCCTACATCGCGAAGACCGGCGCGACCGACCTCGGGCTCGTGCGCCGCGCCGACCTCACGGGCTTCAACTGGGCGGACGTGCCGGCCATCCTCGTCGAGACGGGCTTCATGACGAATCCGAAGGAAGGCGCGAAGCTCAAGACCGACCACTACCAGTGGAAGGTCGCGCACGGCCTCGCCAACGGCGTCACCGCGTTCGTCCCGAAGCCCTAGCTCTCGGCCTCGGCGATCCTCTTGAGCTCCGCGAGGTCGGACTCGAGACGCCGCTGCGCGTGGCGCGTGACCACTCCGGCCATCATGCGCAGGAAGCGCTTCGTGTACTCGGTCTCGATCACGGCGGTGAGGCGCGTTCCGTCCGAGATCTCCTCGAGCGTCTGGCTGCTCGTCGCCTCGACGCCGTCGCCGCGCAGGCTCACTTCGAGGTACCTCGGCGGCTCGTAGCGAACGACCTCCGCCTCGAGCTCGATCCGCTGGCCGTGGTCGACGAAGACGTCGCGATAGCGGGTACCGACGCCTGGCTCGCCTTCGGTCAGGGGCTCCGACTCGGTCAGCGCCCCCATCCACTCCAGGCGTCGCGCGCTCTCGACGACATGCGGGAAGACTCGCTCCCGCAACGCGGCGATCTCGATCGTGTGCTCGTTCCGGTGCAGAGCTGGAGCTTAGGACGCTTCGTCCGGTGCTCGGCGCATCTCCTCCGCCGCAGCCTTGCCCTCCTCGTGGATGCGGCGGCGCATCGCCTCGAACTCGTCGGCGGGCGGAGGGCCGGACGGCGGAGGCGCGGGCTTCGCCTCCGGCTGTGGCGGAGAAGGAGGCGTCGTCGGAGGAGGGGGCTCGGGCGGCTTCGGAGGCTCGGCCGGTGCCTGCGCTGCCGGCGCCTCGGCGGGCCTGGCGCCGGCAAGCTTTTCCCGCAGCTCGCGCTGGCGCTCCTCCGGCGCGGGGCCGGCCGCGGCCGTGCGAAGGCGCGAGCGCCGGTCCCAGACGAACGCCGCGGCGGCGCCGAGGAGCGCCCCCACTCCGAACGCGGCATTTCGATTCACAAAGAGCACTCTTCCACGACGGAGAGGCGCGGGGCAAGCGAGCGCGCCCGCTATACTCGGACGACTTCCTGCCTCGTCCGGCGCCGCCCCTTCCCGAGCGGCGCTCACGAGCGAGGCCGCTTCAGACCGTGGGAAGGAGGAATCGGGAACTGTGAACGCATACGAGATCATGCTCATCCTCGACCCGGAGCTGGCCGAAGAGCGCCAGAACGAGATCGTCGCGCGCATGCGCGCCCTCATCGAGCAGCGCGGAGGCTCGTGGGTCGGGCAGGAGCCGTGGGGCCGCCGCAAGCTGGCGTACGAGATCGACAAGAAGGGCGAGGGGATCTACCACCTCCTCCACTTCGACGCCGATGCCGAGACGCTCGCCGAGGTCACCCGCGTGCTGAAGATCACCGACGGCGCCATGCGGCATATGGCAGTCCGCCGCTCCGCGGCCCAGCCGCGGCGCACCGAGGCCGTCCAGCCGGCCGGTTAAGATACGAACGAATGTTCGACTAGGTAAGGAGAGTAGACATGGCCGCAAACATCAACCGCGTCGTTCTCGTCGGGAACCTGACGAGGGACCCGGAGCTCCGCCACACACCCAACGGGACGGCCGTGTGCAGCCTCCGACTCGCGGTCAACTCGCGCCGCAAGGACGCGTCCACGGGCGAGTGGGGCGAAAAGCCGAACTACTTCGACATCACTGTGTGGGGCAACCAGGGCGAGAGCTGCGCGCAGTACCTCTCGAAGGGTCGGCCCGTAGCCATCGACGGCCGCCTCGACTGGCGCGAGTACGAGGCGAAGGACGGCTCCAAGCGCCAGGCGATCGAGATCATCGCCGACTCCGTCCAGTTCCTTGGCGGGCGCGGCGACGGCGAGGGCCAGTCCTACATTCCGCAGTCCGACGTAGCCGCCGACCAGTCCGACTTCGTCAAGGCGGGCGCCGCGGCCGACGACGACATCCCCTTCTAGAGACAGCAAGGAGTCGAGAGCACCGAATGGCACAACGAGAGAAGCAGGGCGGCGCCCGCCGGCGCCCGTCCCAGTCGGCCGGGCCTCTCCGGCGGAAGAGCTGTTACTTCTGCAAGGAGAAGATCGAAGAGGTCGACTACAAGAACTACAACCAGCTGCGGCGCTACGTGTCCGAGAAGGGCAAGATCCGCTCGCGGCGCATCACGGGAGCGTGCCGCCGGCACCAGGAGCAGATCGCGGTCGCGGTCAAGCGCGCGCGCGAGATGGCGCTCCTCCCCTACGTCTCCGGCTAGCCCATGGACGTCATCCTCCTGAAAGACGTCGAGAAGGTCGGCCTGCGCGGAGACGTCGTCTCGGTTTCGCGCGGCTACATGCGCAACTACCTCGGCCCGCGACGGCTTGCCGAAGAGGCGACACCCGCCCGCGTCGCCGAGCTCGGGAAGCGCGACGCCCAGCGCGCCCGCCACGAGGCGCAGAGTTTCGAGGACGCGCAGAAGATCGCCGACGCGCTCGGCAAGGCCGAGCTCCGCTTCGACGTGAACGCAGGGCCGCAGGGCACACTCTTCGGCTCGGTCACCGCGACCGACATCGCCGACGAGATCTGGGAGAAGCTCAAGATCCGCGTCGACCGGCGGAAGATCGACCTCCACGATCCGATCAAGCGCATCGGCCGCTACGCGATCCCGATCGAGGTCTTCACCGACGTGAGCGCCGAGGTTCGGACGCTCGTCGTACCCGAGGGAGGCGAGCTGCCTCCGGAAGAGGAGCTCGAAGCGATGGAGGCGGCCGAGAAGGCAGCCGAGGAGGCGGAGGCCGAGGTCGTCGCCGAGCAGCACGCGGAGGCTGAGGCCGAGGTCGAGCAGTTCGTGGCCGAGGAAGAGGAAACCGAGGCCGCCGAAGCCGAAGAAGCCGAGGCAGAGGTCGTCGAGTCCGAGTCGGAAGAGCAGGTCGTCGACCCGGACGCCGAGCCTTCCTGAGCTTTCCCGGCTCTCCACAGCCGCTTTCCACACCATCTGGATAGCCGCGCGAATTTTCCGCTCCTAGCGAAAACTCCCGCGGGAAGACTCGGGCCCGACCTGGGGATACCGTCCGGCCCAGCTGCGAACATGTGTTCGTTATGCCTGCAAACCCGGGCTCTTCGCCTGTGGAACCACGGTTGTCCCACCGTCCAATACGGTCGCGTCCTATGGCGTCCAACGGAGGACAACCCGCTGCAGTACTGGACGACGTTCATGTCCCACCGCAGAACCTCGACGCCGAGGAGTCCGTCCTCGGCGCGATGATGCTCTCGCCCGGGGCGATCGCCTCGGTGAGCGAGATCCTGACGAGCGACGGCCGCGAGTTCTACCGCGAGAGCCACGCCAAGATCTACCGCGCCGCCCTCGGCCTCTATGCGAAGGGCGAGCCCGTCGACGCGATCACGCTGGCCGACGAGCTGGACGAGCGCGGCGAGCTCGAGAACGTCGGCGGCAAGCTCCGCATCCATGAGCTGGCCTCGGTCGCACCGACCACCGCGAACGCCCATCACTACGCGCAGATCGTCCGCGAGACGTCGACACTCCGCGGCCTCATCCGCGCCGGCGGCGAGATCGCTCAGCTCGGCTGGGACCGACCGGGCGAGACCACCGAGCTCGTCGACCAGGCCGAGCAGATCGTCTTCGACCTCTCGCAGCAGCGGGCACGTGGAGAGTTCAGCCATATCGAGGAGCTCCTGAAGGAGAGCTTCGAGCGCATCACGGCCCTCTACGAGTCGGGCGCGGACGTCACGGGCGTGCCCTCCGGATTCCGCGACATCGACCGCATCACGTCGGGCTTCCAGGAGGGGAACCTCGTCATCGTCGCGGCCCGGCCCAGCATGGGCAAGTCCGCCCTCGGCCTCTGCATGGCTGCGAACTTGGGCGTGCGGAAGGGGGTCCCCGTCGCGCTCTTCACCCTCGAGATGTCGAAATCCGAGGTGACGCAGCGCCTGATGTGCAGCGAGGCGAAGGTCGAGTCACAGCGCCTGCGCACCGGCAAGCTCGCGGCAGACGACTGGCCCCGTCTCACCGCTGCCTGCGACAAGCTCGCCAAGGCGCCCATCTACGTCGACGACACCGGCTCGATCACGATGATGGAGATCCGCTCGAAGGCCCGGCGCCTGAAGCAGAAGCACCCGGAGCTCGGGCTCATCATCGTCGACTACCTCCAGCTCATGACCTCGGGGATGACGGCGGAGAACCGCGTGCAAGAGGTCTCGCAGATCTCGCGCTCGCTCAAGGTGCTCGCGCGCGACCTCGGCGTGCCGATCATCGCCCTCTCCCAGCTCTCGCGCGCGGTCGAGCAGCGCCACGACAAGCGGCCGATCCTCTCCGACCTCCGCGAGTCCGGCTCGCTCGAGCAGGACGCGGACATCGTCTGCTTCATCTACCGGGACGAGTACTACAACGACGAGTCCGACCAGCAGGGGCTCGCCGAGGTCATCGTCGCGAAACACCGGAACGGGCCGACCGACACGGTGAAGCTCTCGTTCCTCCGGCGCTATGCGAAGTTCGCCGACCTGGCGGCAGCCTGATGGCGAGCTGGACGATTCCGCTCGAGCCCCGCAGCCGCTCGCTGTGGTTGCGCCTCCGTGCTCTTCTGCGCCCGTCAGCCTGACGGCGCTCTAAGCTCCTAGCCGTGCCCGCCACCGTGATCGTCGGCGCGCAGTGGGGCGACGAGGGCAAGGGCAAGATCGTCGACCTGCTCGCCCAGAGCTCCGACTTCGTCTGCCGCTACCAGGGCGGCCCGAACGCGGGCCATACGATCGTGCGCGACGGGGAGACGTTCAAGCTCCACCACGTCCCCTCGGGGATCCTCTGCGAGGGGAAGACCTCCGTGATCGGCGCCGGGTGCGTCGTCGATCCGAGACTGCTCGTGGAAGAGATCGACGCCCTCGAAGCGCGCGGCATCTCGACGAAGGGCCTCCGCCTCTCGGGCAACGCGCACCTGATCATGCCGTGGCACGTGGCGATCGACTCGGCCAGCGAGCGGCGCCTCGGGAGGCTGCAGATCGGGACGACGCGGCGCGGGATCGGCCCCGCCTACGCGGACAAGGCGGCGCGGCTCGGCATTCGAGTCCAGGACATCCTCGACCCGAAGATCCTGCGGCAGAAGTTCGAGACGGCGCTCGCCGAGAAGAACCGCCTGCTCGAGGAGCCGCTCGAGCCGGGCGACCTGGCCGACCGGATGGAGGACTGCGCCGCGCGACTGAGGCCGTACATCGCGGACACGTCATTGCTCGTCGAGCGCGCGCTGAAAGCGGGCCAGAAGGTCCTCCTGGAGGGCGCCCAGGGAACCCTTCTCGACCTCGACCACGGCACGTATCCCTTCGTCACGTCCTCGAACCCCGTGGCCGGCGCGGCGGCGACCGGGATCGGCATCGGCCCGACCAGGATCGAGAGCGTCATCGGCGTTGCCAAGGCGTACGTGACTCGCGTGGGCGAAGGCCCCTTCCCCACCGAGATCGAGGGCCCCGACCAGGCGCGCGTTCGTGAGCTCGGCCAGGAATACGGGACGACGACGGGTCGTGAGCGGCGCTGCGGTTGGCTCGACCTCGTCGGCTTGCGGTTCGCCGCGCGGGTGAACGGGATGACGTCGCTCGCACTGACGAAGCTGGACGTGCTCTCGACGTTCGCCGAGATCCCCGTCTGCGTCCGCTACAGGCTTCCCGACGGCACCGAGACCGACGAGTTCCCGGCGCACCAGAGCGACTTCCACCACGCGCAGCCGGTCTACGACGTGCTGCCGGGGTGGCAGGAGCCGCTCGACGGAGCCCTCCCACCCGCCGCGCAACGCTACGTCGAGTTCGTCGAGGAGGGCCTCGAGCTCCAGGTGGAGATGGTGGGAACGGGCGCCGATCGCGAGAGCGTGATCACGCGAGATCAGCCGGCCTATTCACGTTCCTGAGCTCGTCCTCCTCGGTCTGGATCACCCGCACCGTGAGCTCCTGGAGCGCGCGGTAGAGGGCGAGCTCGCCCTCGCTGACGCGCCGCTCGAGGACCGGTAGGGCCGACTTCCGGTACGCGCCCGGGAGTGGGCCCGTCTGCGGAATCGCCGCGTCGTGGCCCTCGACCTCGTCGGCGAGGCGGCCGAGGAGCTCCGCGGAGACGAGGGGCATGTCGGTCGGGAGTACGACGGAAACGTCGGTCTCCGCCGCCCGAAGAGCCGCGACGAGCCCGACGATCGGGGCCCGCACCTCGCTCCCGTCGTCGAGGATCTCGAACGGCAGATCGAGCCCGTCACCGGCCTTGCCGACGGCGAGCACCGGGCCGAAAACCTCTTCGAGCAGGCGATGCGCGCGTTCGCCGAGCACCTGGCCCTGGAAGCGGGCGAGCGCCTTCGGCGATCCGAAGCGGCGACTTGCGCCGCCGACGAGAAGAACGCCGGTTACCTCGTCCCGACGGCGTACCACGCGCGCGCGCTCAGCTCGAAGGGCCCGTCCGGGGAGCCGAGCAAGGTTCGATACTGCTCGCGGAAAGCCGCCTTTGTCTCGGGCTCTAGCGTCGCGACGAAGTCTCCGGCAGGCCCGACGTTCTTGAGGAACGGGTCCCAGAGATCGTCGAAGCCCTCGTACGAAGCGCGGACGACGATCTCTCCGCCGCGAACGTCGCGGAGCCCCACGCCCCTCCAGAGGTCGGCGAGCTCGTCCGGCCGCCCGAAGCGCATGCGCGTGCGCTCGTCGCGCGCCGCGGCGCCTCGCGCATCCACCGCGGCGGCGGCCTCCCAGAACGTTGCCAGCATCGTCATCTCACCGCGGTAATCCCAGACCGCGGCAGCCACGGCCCCTCCATCCCGCGCGACCCGCCTCATCTCATCCGCGCCCCGCTCGGGATCGCTCAGGAAGTTGACGACGAGCTGCGCGAGGACCGCGTCGAACGACCGCTCCTCGAAGGGGAGCTGCTCGGCGGACCCCTGCCGCACTTGTGCAGCCGGGAACCGGTCCCGGAGCCCGGCCACGAAGGGCTCGGAGGGATCGAGGGCGCTGACGTTCTCCTCTCCCACGATCTCGGCCAGGACTCCGGTGAGCTTGCCCGTGCCGGCCCCGACGTCGAGCGCACGCATCCCGTGCTTGACTCCGGCTGCGTCGGCGAGGGCTCGACCGAGCGCATCGCCGTACCGCCCCATGAAGCGGTCGTAGTCCTCGGGAGCGACGTTGAAGGTCATCGGATCCGTCCCGGCTCCGAGTACACGTTTATCCGCCCGCCACGCACGAAGCCGCACAGAGTAACGCCGCGGTCGCGCGCCAGCTCGACTGCGAGCGTCGACGGCGCCCCCACTGCGACGAGCACGGGGCAGCCGGCAACCGCGGCCTTCTGCACGAGCTCGAAGGAGAGCCGTCCGCTCACGCAGAGCAGCTTGTCCGAAAGCGGGAGCAGCCGCCGGCCGAAGGCCCAGCCGATCACCTTGTCCATAGCGTTGTGCCGGCCGACGTCCTCCCGCACGGCGAGGGCCTCACCGCCTGCGGAGAAGAGCCCGGTCGCGTGCAGCCCGCCGGTCGTCGCAAAGGTGGGCTGCGCCTCCCGCAGCCGGTCGGGCAGCTCGGCGACGAGCTCTGCCGGGACGACGAGATCGCTTTCGACGCGCGCCGCCTCGACCGCAACGGCCTCGAGCGCCCCTTTCCCGCACACGCCGCAGGAGGACGAGGTGTAGAAGTTCCGGCTCAGGCGCTCGAAATCGAAGTTCTCCGCTTCCACGTCGACCGTGTTCTGGGCCAGATCGTCGGGCAGCGATGCGAGAACGGGCGTCACGCCCTCCGAGATCAAAAAACCGAGCGCGAGTTCTTCGTCGTGCCCCGGAGTGCGCATCGTCACCGCGACGGCCTGTCCATTCACGCGGATCTCGAGCGGCTCCTCGACCGCGATCTCGTCAGGCTCGGTCTCCCCCGCGGGAAGCCGCACGACCTCGACCGAGGAGGCGGAGTACGGGGGAACCTCGTTCACTATGATCGCAAACCATAGACGTCCTCCGGCTCACCGAGGTCTTGCCGCAGCTGCCGAAGGAGCGGACGCGCCTGCTGGACAACCTGGGGCGCATCCGCCGCGAGATCGGCCCGCTCACCCCTGAGCTCTCTGACACGCTCGCCGACTACATGTCGATCCGGCGGGGCGAGGTGCACGAGGTCGTCTCGTTCTACGGGTTCCTGCAGGTGCCGACCGACGCAGTGCGGGTGTGCATCGGCCCGGTCTGCGACTGCACGGGCGCGAAGGATCTCCTCGCGCGCGAGCAGGAGAAGGCGAACGGCGCTCCGGTCATCGGCGTCGAGTGCCTCGGCCATTGCGACATCGCTCCGGCGCTCATGCGCGGGGACACTGTCGAGCCGGACGTGACGCGGCGGACGAACACCGGCTCGTCCCTCGGCCTCGAGCAGGCCGACCAGACGCTCGCCGACTACGAGGCCCGCGGGGGCTTCTCCGTCTTCCGGAACCTCCCGTCCAAAGAGAGGATCGTCGAGGAGCTGAAGGCCTCCGGCCTCAGCGGCTACGGCGGCGCGGGCTTCCCGACCGGGCTCAAGTGGGAAGCCGTCGCGAAGGAGCCGGCGCCGCGCTACGTCGTCGTCAACGCCGACGAGGGCGAGCCGGGGACGATCAAGGACCGCTACGTGATGGAGCTGCGCCCGCACCTCATGCTCGAGGGCACGCTCATCGCCATGGACTTCGCGGAGGCCACCGAGGGCTTCATCTATCTGCGCGAGGAGTACGCGACGGCGCGGGCGCGACTCGAGCAGGCGCTCGAGGAGCTTCGCGCGGCCGGTCTCCTGGACGGGCGCTCCCTCGAGCTGGTCGTCGGGGCCGGCGCGTACATCTGCGGCGAGGAGACCGCCATGCTCGAGTCCATGGAGGGCCGGCGCGGGATGCCGCGCCTCAAGCCTCCGTTCCCGAGCCAGGTCGGTTACCTCGGCCGCCCCACGCTGATCAACAACGTCGAGACGCTGGCCCACGT
>JBKPRJ010000050.1:0-25185 GCA_046734455.1 Actinomycetota bacterium
CTCCTTGTGCTCGAAGAACTGGATGTCGTCGATGAGGAGCACGTCGTAGTGGCGGTAGCGCTGCTTGAAGCCCTCGATGCGCTTGTCGCGGAGCGAGTTGATGAAGTCGTTCATGAAGATCTCGCTCGTCACGTAGCGCGCGGAGAGGTTGCGGGAGTGCTCGCCGATGTAGCTCGCGATCGCCTGGAGCAGGTGTGTCTTCCCGAGGCCGGTGCCGCCATAGATGAAGAGCGGGTTGTAGGCCTGGGCCGGCGCCTCGGCGACTGCGAGCGCCGCGGCGTGCGCGAAGCGGTTCGAGGAGCCGATGACGAAGAGATCGAAGGTGTACTTCGGGTTCAGGCCTTCGCCGAAGCGGGTCGGCGGCGGAGACTCCGGCTGCTGGGACTCGTCGAGCTCGCGCACCGCGAGCCGAACGGCGCGGTCGGTGCCCACCGTCTCCCGAATCGCGGCATGGATGAGATCGAGGAAGTGATCCTCGATCCACGTGCGCGTGAAGTCGTTCGGAACGGCGAGGACGAAGTGCTCACCGCTGAGCTCGATCGGCTCCGTGTCGGCGAACCACGTCGTGAACGTCGATTCGCTCAGTGCGTCCCTGAGGCGGTTCGATACCTCGGTCCACAGTGTTTCCGCGCTCAGTTCAGCAGGGCGTTGCACGCCTGGTTGGTGCTCCCTCCGCCAGACTCCGGGAAGCGGCGATCATAGCAACGGCGCTGAAGCCGCTCAACGCTTGAAAACATGCGGCTCGACGGCGCAAAACCGCTGGTTGAGCAGGCATTTTCTTCCTTTCCACACCAGTCTCCACAGCTGTGGAAAGATGGTTCCAGGCCTTGCCCCATGCGGGTTTCGGCCTGTGGATTTCGCGGCGCTCAAATTTTCTGCACAGTGCGCGCGCGGCGGATCCTGCAGCCGGGTCACCGTCGGTTCGAGGCGCTTCCTTCTCTATACTGGCGCGGTGGCCGGCAGCCGTCGGCTGCCCACTCACACGTCTTCTCTAGAGCTTCGTGAAACGCACCTTCCAGCCGAACGTTCGACGCCGGAAGCGCCGGCACGGATTCCGCGCGCGGATGTCGACCCGCGCCGGCCGCGCGATCCTCAAGCGCCGCCGCGCCAAGGGGCGCAAGCGTCTCTCGGCCTGAGCCGGGTTGAAACGCCGTCACCGCCTCTCCCGCTCACGCGACTTCGACGCCGTCTACCGGCACGGGCGCTCGACGGCCACGCGCTACCTCGTTCTCTACGCCTTTCCGCGCGAGGACGGTGACGACCTGGGCCCGCGGCTCGGGCTCGCGGTCTCGCGGCAGCTGGGTGGGGCCGTTGAGCGAAACCGGATCAAGCGCCGCCTGCGGGCCGCCTTCGAGCAGATCGAGCCGGAGCTGCCGGCGGGAAACGACTACGTCCTGATCGCCCGGCCCGGCCTCGGCGAGGCGATCGAGAGCCGCGGGTTCGACTGGCTCGGCGAGCGCGTCGCGGAGGTCTTCCAGAAGGAGCGAGCGACAGCGTGACCGCGGTCGCCGTCCTCCTCGTTCGCGGCTACCGCAGGCTGCTCTCGCCCTTCGTCGGCGCGACGGCTCTCGGCAACCCGCGCTGCAAGTACCACCCGTCCTGCTCGGCGTACGCGCTCGAGGCCTACCGGGAGTTCGGCCTCTTCCGCGGAACGGTGCTCGCCGTGTGGCGGATCCTGCGCTGCAACCCCTGGAGCCACGGCGGCGTCGACTATGCGCGCGACCAGAGGATCTTCCCGCTCAGGAGGCGCTCGTGATCTTCGCCATCGCGAACCCGCTGCGCCCGATCGAGAACCTCATGACGACGATCCTCGAGTGGATCCACTCGACGCTGGGCTTGCCGTGGGCGTGGGCGATCATCGTCCTCACGCTCATGGTGCGGATCGTGATCGTCCCGCTCACGGTCAAGCAGATCCGCTCGATGCAACACCTGCAGGCGCATGCTCCCGAGCTCAAGGCGCTGCAGCAGAAGTACAAGCACGACAAGCAGCGGATGAACGAAGAGGTCATGAAGTTCTACCGGGAGAACAAGATCAACCCGGCGGCCTCATGCCTCCCGATCCTCATCCAGATCCCGGTCTTCATCTCCCTCTACTACGTCCTCAGGGACTTCGAGAAGGAGGTCTTCCCTCAGTACCCGGGCTCGGACCTCGGCTGGCTCGGGATCGTCCCGAACATCACGACAAACATCACCGACCACTGGTCGGGATGGCTCCTGCTCGTGATCTACATCGTCAGCCAGGTCTCCTCGACGTTCTTCATGTCGACGACGATGGATCCGCGCCAGCGCTGGATCTTCATGGCGCTGCCGCTCGTCTTCGTCTTCTTCATCATCAACGCGAACTTCCCGGTGGGGCTTCTTCTCTACTGGGTGACGACGAACCTCTGGACGGTCGGCCAGGGGCTCGTGACGCGCCGGCTCATGCCGAAGCCGCAGCCTCCGCCGAAGCGCTCGTCGAGAACCCCGCCCAAGGAGGTCGCGGATGCCGCGCCGGCGGTGGCCAACGCGGCGCAACCCTCCCGCGCCGCCACGCCGGGGCAGCAACGGGTGAAGAGGCGCAAGAAAAAGGGACCGCGGAGCAGGCGATGAGCGAAAGCGAGCGGGAGCTCTCCGAGACCGAGGTCGAGGCGACCGGCGAGACCATCGGGGAGGCCAAGTGGTCTGCGCTTCGCGAGCTGGAGCGGCGCTTTCCCGGTATCGACAAGTCCACGGTCAGCTTCGCCGTCCTCTCCGAGGGCGAGCGCGGCCTTCTCGGGGTCGGCTACGCGCCGGCACGCGTCATCGCAAAGGCGGACGCCGTGCCACCTCCTTCCGAGGCCGCGGACGAGGAGCCGGACTCCCCGGCCGCACGCCTGCGCGGGCTTCTCGACCGCGTGTGCACCGCGCTCGGAGCGCCGGTCCGCATCGAGATACACGAAGACGAGGAGCAGATCGCCGCGACGCTGACGGGACCCGACCTGGGGCTCGTGATCGGGAAGCGCGGTCAGACGATCGACGCCATCCAGTACCTCGCGACCGCAATCGTCTATCGCGGCGAGGAAGACCGGAAGAGCATCCTCGTCGATGCGGCCGGCTACCGGGACCGGCGACGGGTGACGCTCGAGCAGCAGGCGGACCGGGCCGCGTCCGAGGCGGTCGCGGCCGGCGAGCCCGTCGCGCTCGATCCGATGTCGGCGGTCGAGCGGAAGATCGTGCACCTGCATCTGCAGGACCGCGAGGACGTCGAGACGCTCAGCGAGGGCAACGAGCCCAACCGCTTCGTCGTCGTCCGCCCTGTCTGACGAACGTGTCGACCGCTGGCTCGCGGCGCTCGTCGAGACGCCGGGCCTGACGGCCATCCGCGACGAGGACGAAGCGCGGTCGACCCTTCTCGACGGTGCCCTTGCGGCAGCCCGGCTGCTCGGTGGAGGCCCGGTCGTCGACGTCGGCTCCGGCGGGGGCTCTCCCGGGATCCCGCTCGCGTCGGCTCGGCCCGACCTCGACTTCGTCCTCCTCGAGTCGAACCGCCGGAAGTGCGCGTTCCTCGAAGAGCACAAGGCAGGGTTCGGGAACGTGTCCGTGGCCTGCGAGCGGGCGGAGGAGCACGCGGCTGGGTCGGGTCGGGACGCCTACGGGACCGCGGTTGCGCGCGCTCTTGCCGCACCTCCTGTGGCCGCCGAGTGGTGCCTCCCGCTGGTCCGGCAAGGCGGCCGCGTGGTGCTCTTCGTAGGGCCGACGGCAGACGCCGAGGCGGTCTCGCGGACCGCTGCGCAGGTGGCCGGCGAGCTGGAGGAAAGCCTCGCGGGGTTCGTCCTCCTGCGCAAGACAGGCCCCACGCCGGAACGCTTTCCGCGGCGGCCGGGCGTGGCGAAGAAACGTCCTCTCGCCTGACTAGTCTGCGAGCCGTGGGGACGATCCTCGCACTCGCGAACCAGAAGGGCGGCGTCGGCAAGACGACGACCGCTGTCAACGTCGCGGCCTGCCTCGCCGAGGCGGGCGCGCGGACGCTCGTCGTCGACCTCGATCCGCAGGCGAACGCCACTTCAGGCCTTGGCGAGCGGGCGAACGGCACGTCCTCCTACGACCTTCTCGACGGAGCGCCGCTCGAGGAGATCGTGCACTCGACGCGCTTCGAGAACCTCGACGTCGTGCCCTCGCGCCCGGAGCTTGCCGGCGCGGCGGTGGAGCTCTCCGATCACGGCGACGGCGAGTCGTTCCTCTCCGCCGCACTGGAGCCCGCACGCGAGACGTATTCCTACGTCTTCGTCGACTGTCCGCCTTCGTTGGGACCGCTGACGGTCAACGGCCTCGCGGCAGCGGACCGCGTGCTCGTCCCGGTGCAGTGCGAGTACTACGCGCTCGAAGGGCTGGCGCAGCTCCTCCACTCCGTGGAGCTCGTCCGCGCGCGGCTGAACCCGAAGCTCGCGCTCGCGGGGATGCTCCTGACGATGGTGGACGGGCGTACGCGGCTCGCGGCCGACGTCGCCGCTGAGGTGCGCGGTCATTTCGGCGATCTCGTCTTCGACGCGGTCGTCCCCAGGAGCGTCCGGCTCGCCGAGGCACCGAGCCACGGTCTTCCCATCACCGCCTACGACCCGGCCTCCGCCGGAGCAGACGCCTACTACCGAGTCGCGAGCGAGCTTGTCGACCGCACCTAACAGAAGGGGCCTCGGCCGCGGTCTCGAGGTCCTGATCGGAGGCGGCGCGTCCTCGACGGAGCTGCTGCAGATCCCGCTCGGCTCGATCCAGGCGAACACCCGCCAGCCGCGGAAGCACATCGACGCCGACGGCATCAGTGGGCTCGCGGACTCCGTCCGGGCGCAGGGAGTCATGCAGCCGGTGGTCGTGCGGCCGGCCGAGGACGGCGGCTACGAGCTCATTGCTGGAGAACGCCGCTGGCGCGCTGCCCGCGCGGCCGGGCTGGCGACCATCCCCGCCCTCGTCCGCGAGAGCGACGACCGCGAGTCGCTCGTGCTCGCGCTCGTCGAGAACGTGGCGCGTGAGGATCTCTCTCCGATCGAGGAAGCCCGGGCGTACGCGGTGCTCATGGACGAGTTCACCCTCTCTCTCGGGGAGGTCGCAGAACGCGTCGGTCGCTCGAAGCCGACGGTCTCGAACCGGGTCCGCCTCCTCGAGCTTCCCGAGGACGTCCTCGGCCTGGTCGAGCGCGGGCTACTGACCGAGGGGCACGCACGCGCGATCCTCTCCGTGCCGGGTCACGACGAGCGGCGGTCGCTCGCGCGGAAGGTCGTTGCGCAGGGTCTCTCCGTCCGCGCGACGGAGCGCGCCGCACGCTGGGCCGGCGCGCAGACGAAGCCGCGCAAGTCCCGGCGCGTCGATCCAGGCCTGGCGGAGAGGGCGCGGAAGTCGCTCGAGGCTCTCACCGGCGCAACGGTGAAGGTGACCGACGCGCGCATCGAGATCCCGTACGCCGACGAGGTCGCGCTCGCCGAGATCGTCGAGTCCCTCGAGGCCCGTAACTGAATTCCCGGGGGGTTCGTTTTGGCTAAGTGCGGCCGTGGGTGCAGGACATCGAGTCTCTCGAAGGAATCAACCAGGACCAGCTGGTGCGCCAGCTCGTCCTCCGCATGGCCGGCCTCGCCCGCGGCGGCCGGCTCCCGGGCTTCCTCGCAGCCGTCGGCGAGGACGCGGAGCTCGATGCCGAGACGAAGGCGACGGTGCTCGAGCTGGCGCGCGACGAGACGTTCCTCCTAGCGTACGAGGACTACATGCGCGCCACGTTCTATCTGCACTAGAACGGCCGCTACAATGCGCCCCGCTCGGGCGATTAGCTCAGTTGGTTAGAGCGCCGCTCTGATAAGGCGGAGGTCCCTGGTTCGAATCCAGGATCGCCCACTTCTCCGTGCCCGCGTGCGTTTCTCGAACCCTTGGCGAGGCATCGAAGGGACCGGGCTAGAATCAGATCGAGGCCCAGACGCGATGCAGGAGATGGTCATCTACGGGGTGAGCTTCGACATGGTCGGCAAGCAGCCGATCGTTCTTCTGAAGACCGCCGACGGGAACAAGTTCCTCCCGATCTGGATCGGTCACCCCGAGGCCGCGGCGATCCTCATGAAGCTCCAGGGAGCCTCGACGCCCAGGCCGATGACGCACGACCTGCTCTCGGAGGTGCTTTCGAAGCTCGACGCACGGGTCGTGAAGATCGCGGTCACCGAGCTGCGCGAAAACACCTTCTACGCGCTCATCACCGTCGCCGTGAACGGGAGCGAGATCGAGATCGACTCGCGCCCGAGTGACGCCATCGCGCTCGCCGTTCGCTCCGACGCGCCGATCTTCGCCGACGACTCGGTCATCGAGGAGAGCGCGATCGAGTTCGAGCATGAAGACGACGTCAACGAGGAGCAGATGGTCGAGGAGTTCAAGAAGTTCCTCGACGACGTCAAGCCGGACGACTTCAGCGCAGAGGCTTAGTCCACCTCGCGCTTCGTGAGGTCGAGGAGCTGCGCGTGGAGCTCGCGTAGGCCTTCGGCCGAGAGCGGGCCGCCGTTCTCGCGCTCGAGCTCGGCGAGGAGCGCCTCCTCCCGGCCCTTGTCGAAGAAGCCGTAGCCCATCGCGGCCTTGTGCTCCTTCAGCCGGCGCACGAGGTCGATCCGTCGGTTGACCGCCCGCACGATCTCGATGTCGGTGGACGTGATCTCCTCCCGCAGCTCCCGCACGCGGGGGTCGGACCCGGGGTCGCCTTGCATCAGGCGAAGATATAGACCGTGGCGCCCACTGCCCAGCGGTCATAGAAGCCGGGCGCGAACCACATCGGGGTCCTCACGCAGCCGTGGCTCGCAGGGTAGGGCGGCACCGAGGCATAGCCGTGGATGGCGAACGCGCCGGTGAAGAAGAGCGAGTAGTACATCCCGTGGGCGTTCAGCCCGGGAACCTTCCCGTACACATGCCACTTGCCGACAGGGGTGTTCCCCGTCGCTCCGGTCGAGACGTGGACGATGCGGACGACCCTTCCTTTCCGCACCTCGTACATGACCTGCAGGGTCTTCGATACCTCGACGTGCGTGCCTTTCGCGACACGCGCCTTGGGCACCTTCGCCCGGCCGAGCACCTTCCAGACGTCACGCGTCACGCGGCCGGTCCGGGCCATGCCGTGCACCTTCTGGAAGGCGAGCACGGCCTCGTACGTGTCGTAGGCGAAGTAGCGGTTCGCTCCGCCTTTGAGGGCGTGCCGGAGAGCCTTGAGCCTGCGCTCGAGCGCGAGCACCGGCTTGCCGCGCGCGCCCGTGGAGAGATAAGGCGCGAGGATGCGGTAGCGCTTCCGGACGGTGAGCCCCTTGTAGCCGGCATGCGGAGCCAGGACGAGTCGCGCGCGGTGGCGTCCGAGCCGGTCGGTCGGGAGGCGCGCCGCGTACCGGCCTGTCTGCCGCACGCGGACGTGCCAGTCACGGGTTCCGACCTTCAAGGTGAGCGAGCCGGAGGAGGCGGGCTGGAGCCGTCCCTTGAGGAAGAGCCGGCTGCCCGGATAGGGGAGGCCCGTCAGGCGGCGGCTGAGGATCGGACGCAGCTTCAGGTCGATCGGATCGGATGTGTCGCTTGCCGTCTCGACGTGGTAGGCGCCCGGCTGCGTGGCCGGGAATGCGAAGCCGAAGTTCCCGGAGCCGTCTGCGATCACCGGCGAACCGGCTGGCGTGCCGTTGTAGAAGAGCTGGACGGAGTCGCCGGGCGCGGCCGTTCCGCTCAGCGTCACCTGCGCCCCGTAGCGCGGCGCTGCGGGCTGCGCGACGAGCGGGATCGTGGCGCCCGCAGTCGCCGGGGCGGCAAGGGCGAGGAAGACGAAGACGAGACCCCGGCGCACGGGCGCAATTTGACAGACGATTCGGTTAGTACGCCAGCTGCAGATAGATGATGAAGACGCCGAGGCCGTTGTAGAGCCCGTGGGCGAAGACGCCGGGCCACACGCTGTCGGAGCGAAGGCGCACCCAGCCCATTGCGAGGCCGAAGAGGACGAGCGGCGGCAGTGCTCCGAGGATCCCGTGGCTCAGGCCGAACACGATCCCGGTGATCACGACCGCGGTCATGCCGCCGAGGAACCGCAGGGCCCGAACGCCGAGACCGCGGAAGAAGAGCTCTTCCGTGAACGGGACGATCGTGCTGACGACGATGCCGTTCACGAGGAAGGCGCCCGCATGCTCGGGCTGCCATTCGTCCGGGGAGAGGCCTTGGTCGCGCCCTCCGTGCAGGAGCGGCTCGAGCGCTGCGGCCACGAGGAGGACGCCGATGATCAGTCCAGCCGCGATCCCGACCCACTTCCAGCGGAAGGGGTTGAGCCCGATCGCCTGCGGCGTCGGCCGGTAGCCCATCCCGATCAGGAGCGTGATTCCGAGCAGAACCGCGTAGTAGACGATCGTCGTGACGGCGAACGCCGAGTCGTAGAAGATATCGCTCGTGTCCTCATCGCTGATCGCTTGTCCGATGAAGCTGAACGCGATGAAAAGCGCGGCCAGGAGCGACCACGCGATGAACGGGGCCGCCTTATAGTCGCTCGAGGGCGTTGCCGAAGTCGGCGACGATGTCGTCTGCATCCTCACACCCTACGGAGACTCGCAGCAGGCCCGGCGTGATGCCCGCTGCCGCGAGCTGCTCCTCAGAGAACTGGCGGTGGCTCGTCGAGGCCGGGTGCGAGACCACCGTGTCGACTCCGCCGAGACTCGTCGCGCGCAGGCAGAGCTCGAGGTTGTTCATGAAGGACTCGCCGGCGTCCCTCCCGCCGGAGAGCTCGACGGCGAGCATTCCGCCCGGCCCTGCGAGCTGCCGCTTCGCCAGCTCGTGCTGCGGATAGCTCTCGAGCCCCGCGTAGTAGACGCGTTCGACCTTCTCGTGGTCTTCGAGGAAGCGGGCGACCGCGAGGGCGTTGGTGCAATGGCGCTCCATGCGGAGCGAGAGCGTCTTCAGCCCGCGGCGCAGGAGGTAGGCGGGGAAGGCGTCGAGGATTGCCCCGGTGTCGATCTGCCATGTACGCGCCCGCGCCACAGCCTCGAGGCTCCCCGCGAGGATTCCGGCGGTGACGTCGTGATGGCCGTTCAGGTACTTCGTGGCCGACTCGCAGACGATGTCCGCCCCGAGCTCGAGCGGCCGGCAGAGCACCGGCGAGGCAAACGTGTTGTCGACGATCATGATGCCGTCGCTCTTCGTCGCGGCGATGGCCTCGAGGTCCGCGACGGGCAGCCCGGGGTTCGACATGGTCTCGACGTAGCGAACCTTCGCGGGGCGCTGCCACGCCTCGTGGTCGGTCACGTCCAGGTGCTCCACCTCGACGCCGAGCGGCTTCAGGCGCTGCTCCGCGAATGCATACGTCGCGCCGTACAGCTGCTTGGCGCAGAGGAGCGTGTCTCCCGGCTCGAGCGTCGTCATGAGCGCGGCGGAGATGGCGGCCATCCCGGAGCCGAACGCCTGTGCCGCCTCGGCGCCCTCGAGATCCGCGAGAACGCCGTTCAGCTCCTCGACAGTGGGGTTGCGCAGGCGCGAGTAGAGGAACCCGTACTCCTCCTCGCTCATCACGCGCCCGAACGTCGCGGCGTCGTCGAACGAGAAGGTCGTGGCCGTCACGACCGGCTGGACGACGGGCTCGCCGGGTGCGTCCCGAAGCCCGCGGCCGTGAATCGCGCGCGTGGAGAACCCCCGGTTCTTCATAGGCCTAGCCGTGCGGGGAGCGTAGCTAGCGGTGGGGGCTCGAAGCCGAGCCCCGCCGCCAGCGCGCCCGCCTGGTCGGCCTCGTCGTCGCCGACGTGGATGGCGCGCTCGGGCGAGACGCACAGCCTCTCGAGCGCCTCCGCGAAGACGCGCGGGTCGGGCTTCTCCGCGCCGGTCTCCGCCGAGCTGACGACGGCCGAGAGGTACGGCGTCAGCCCGGCACGCTCGAGCTGCTCGCCGACGCCCACGTCCCAGTTCGTCACGCACGCGAGCTCGAGGCCGGCGCGCCTCAGCCGCGCGAGCGCGTCGAGAACGCCGTCCAGCGGATGGAAGACGAGCGAGCCGACGAACGCGGGCGCGAACTCCTCGGCGTCGAGCTCCGGCGCCGCTCCCTCGAGGAAGATGCCGGCGCAGCGGTTCCTGAGGTCGAGGAGGCTCTCGTCGTCCTTCCCCTCGCCTTTGTGGACGAGGTAGTACTCGACCTCGGAGGCGAAGGCCGCCGCGACGGCTTTCTCCTCGCGCTCGACCCCCCGCTCGGCCAGCGCCGCCTGCAACCGGGCCACGGGGCTTTCGAGCTCGACCAGCGTGCCGAAGGCGTCGATCGTGACCGCGTCGATCGCGGCGGCGCTACTTGAAGGCATCCGGGTGCAGAGCCCGGGCGATTGCCTCGAGCCCCTGGGCGACGCGCGGCCCGGCGCGGTTCACGAGCGCGGCCGGAATGACCTCGAACCGCTTCTTCCGCACCGCGGTGAGGTCGGCGGTGACCGGGTTCGCGCGGAGCGTCTCGAGCGTCGTGTCGCTGTCGGACGTCGTGAGGAAGTACTGCGGGTTCGCGTCGCGAAGGTCCGAGAGCGGAAACGGGCCGGGGCCCGGCTGGTCGCCGGCGACGCTCGTCCCCTTGGCCCGGTTGACGAGGTCCCCGAGGAGCGAGCGCTCCGAGACCGTGATGAAGAACCCGGTGTCCACGAACACCGAGACCGGTGGCACGTTTGCGAGGCGCTGCTGGATCGTCGTCACGTCCTGCTCGATTCGCCCGACCAGCTGGCGCGCTTCGGGAGCGGCGCCGACGAGGAAGCCGATGTCGATGGTGCCCTGCTCGACGTTGCGAAGCGACGCGGCCGGCTGGATGTACACCGCCGCATCCGTCGCTCGCTGGATGCGCCCGACGTCGAGCTGGTCGGCGGTCTGCGTGGCGACGACGAGGTCGGGCTTCAGAGCGATCGCTGCGTCGACGTCGATCGTGCCCGTCTGCCGGACGACCTTCTCCGGCTTCGCGCCGCGGATGCGGACTCCGGCTGGCGCGCCCACGAGCCGGTCGCCCGCCCCGAGCGCGCCGACGATCTCCGCCGAGCCGGGATCGAGGGCGACGATTCGCTGGGCCCGTCCCTGCAGCACCGTGGGCTGGGCGCCGGCACCCTGCACCGTGACCGGATACGGCTGCTCGAGCGTCCCGAGCGGCTCGGCCCGCTCGCCGCACCCCGCACCGGCGAGGGCGGCGAGAAGAAGCCCGAGGGGAAGAAGTCGGGTGGAACCCACGACCGGCACTATTCAACATCTATGAGGCTCTTCAGCGAGGAGGAGGCGAACGACGCCCTCGGGATCGTCGCGCCGCTCGTCGAACGCCTCGTCGCGGCGCGGGGGAGGTTCGTGTCGGAGGGACGGCGACTCGCGCGACTTCGGCGCAAGGTGGCGGGGAACGGGGGAGGCCTCGATCCATCCCGGGTGCAGGAGGCTCAAGACGCCGTCGGGGACGTCGCGAACGAGATCGGGCTGCTCGTCGCCGACCTCGAAGCGGCGGGCGTGCAGGTGAAGGATCTCGACCGGGGGCTCGTCGACTTTCCCGCGCGGCACCCCGAAAGCGGCGATCTCGTGCTGCTTTGCTGGCATCTCGGCGAGGATCGCGTCGCCTTCTGGCACGGGCTGGAGGAGGGCTTTGCGGGCAGGAAGCCGCTGCCCTTCTGAGAACTCACGTCCGTGAGCGAATTCTGGCAGCACGTTGCCATCGCCTGCGTCGTCATCGTCGTGACGCTCGTCCTGGCGAAGCTGATCGACCGCGCCCTCGTGCGGCGCCTGAAACTGAGCCCGAACGTGATGACGCGGTACAGCGTCATCCGCCGGACGATCGTGGCGGGAATCATCGTCGTCGGGGTCCTCTCTGCGCTGCTCGTCATCCCGGGCGTCCAGGCCGTGGCGGGATCGATCCTCGCATCGTCCGCGGTCATCGCCCTCATCCTCGGCTTCGCGGCCCAGTCGACCCTCTCGAACGTGATCGCGGGCATCCTCATCGCCTTCACGCAGCCGCTTCGACTGGGAGACCAGGTGGAGGTGGGGCCGTCGACGGGCACCGTCGAGGAGATCGGTCTCATCTACACGCTGCTCCGCGCGGCCGATGGATCGCGGTACTACGTGCCGAATACGCGCATGGCCTCAGATACGATTCGGAACGCGACGCTCTCGAGCTTCGAACACCGAGCCCAGATCACGTTTGGCGTCCCGGTTGGAAGCGATTTCGAGCGGGTACGCGACATCCTCGTCGAAGAAGCGCGGCGCGCGCCGGAAGCCATGCCTGACAAGAACCCCGTTGCAACGTTGACCCAGGTGGACGCCACCTCCGCCGTCTTCACGGTCGAAGCGTGGACGCGCAGCGTCGGACAGGCCGCGAAGCTCGCTGCCGGCGTTCGCGCGGGCGCCCACAAGCGGCTCCTCGCCGAAGGGATCTACGGCTGATGGCCGGGAACGGCAACGGGAACGGCAACGGCAAGCGCAACGGGGCGTCGCTCTATCCCGCCCACCGGCGCCGACGGCGGAGGCAGAGGCGTAAGCGCGAGAAGATCACGTCGCGCCGCTTCGCCGTGCTCCTCACGCTCGTCATCGTCCTCGGCACGATCGCGGTCTTCGTCGCCGCCACGGTCACGGGCGCTGCCGGCATTCTTTCGAACTGCAGTCTTACGTCGCTGAAGCCGGTCGCGATCGGCGCGAACTCGTTCGTCTACGCGGCCGACGGCACGGTCCTCGGCGCGATCCCGGCAGAGCGGAACCGACAGCCGGTCGGGCTCGACGCCATGTCGCATTGGGTCACGACCGCCACCGTGGACGTCGAGGACCGCCGCTTCTACGAGCATGGCGGGATCGACTGGGAAGGCGTCGTCCGCGCGGCGGTCGAGAACGTGAAGAGCGGCCACATCGTGCAGGGCGGCTCGACGATCACGCAGCAGCTCGTCCGGAACCTCTACATCGGCAAGGAGGTCTCCCTCGACCGCAAGATCAAGGAGGCCTGCCTGGCGCAGAAGGTCGAGGACGCGCATACGAAGGACTGGATCCTCGCGAGCTACCTGAACCAGGTCTACTTCGGAAACCACGCCTACGGCATCGAGGCCGCGGCGCAGACCTATTTCTCGCGGCACGCGGCCGACCTCAGCCTCGTCCAGGCGGCCCTGATCGCCGGTCTTCCGCAGGCGCCTTCGATCTACGACCCCTTCCAGCGCCCTGCCGAGGCCGTCGCGAGGCGAAACGAGGTGCTCGGAGCCATGTACTCCGCCGGCGACATCACGGCCGAGCAGTACCAGAAGGCAGTGTCCGCGCCGCTCAAGCTGCACGCAGGACACCTCTACACGAAGATCCGCGAGCCGTACTTCTTCAGCTACGTCCGCGAGCAGCTGATCGCCAAGTACGGGGCGAACACGGTGCGGGGCGGCGGGCTCAAGGTCTACACGACGATCGTCCCGCGCTTCCAGAAGCTCGCGATCGCAGCGATGCAGGACACGCTCAACCTGAAGACCGATCCGGCCTCGGCGCTCGTTTCGATCAACCCCAAGAACGGCGCCATCCGCGCGATGACGGCCGTGATCCCCGGCAAGAAGAACAACCAGTTCAACCTGGCCGCCCAGGGGCGCCGCCAGGCCGGCTCGTCCTTCAAGACCTTCGTGCTCACGGAGGCGATCAGGGAGGGCATCAACCCGGACACGACGATGTACATGTCCGCCCCCTTCCACTGGCAGCCGGACCCGTCGAGCGAGGCGTGGGACGTGAGCACCTACGACGGGAGCTTCTACGGGCCGTCGTCCATCACGCAGTCGACGCTCCGCTCGGACAACAGCGTCTACGCGCGGCTCACGCTCGACCTCGGCCCGGAAAAGATCGTCACGCTCGCGCACGAGATGGGGATCAAGACGAAGCTCGAGCCGGTGGCCTCGATCGGTCTCGGCTCCAACTCGGTCGGCGTCCTCGAGATGGCGTCCGCCTACGCGACGATCGCGGCGGGCGGGATCTACTCCGAGCCGATGGCGATCCGCAAGGTCGTCCTGCCTAGCGGCGAGGTCGACCGCGGCGCCGGCTGGGGCAAGGTCAAGCAGCGTCGGGTCTTCTCGGACGGCGTCGCCTACCAGGTCGCCCGCATCCTCAAGATGAACATCCAGGCCGGCACCGGCACGGGCGCGAACCCCGGCTTCCCGGCCGGCGGCAAGACCGGGACCACCGACGACTTCGGCGACGCCTGGTTCGCCGGGATCACGACGAATGCCTCCACGGTGGTCTGGGTCGGCTATCCGAACGCGAAGATCCCGATGACCGCCGTCCACGGCATCCGCGTCGCGGGCGGCACGTTCCCCGCGACGATCTGGCGCCTCTTCATGGTCGGCGCGTTCGGGAACAACCCGCCGGGCGACTGGCCGCTGCCGAGCAACCCGGTCGAGTGGCAGCCGTTCCACGGACAGTACGAGTACGTCGCACCTGTCGCTCCGCCATCGGCCCCTACGGACACGGGCGGGAAGGACAACGGGAACGGAAAGGGCGACAACAACGGGAACGGGAACGGCAATGGAGGCACCACGACCGCGGACGTCGGCACCGACACCGGTTGAGACGGAGCGCGAGGGCCGCCTGGGCCGCCGGTTGTGCGAGCCTGCTGCTCCTCGCCGCGGCGGTCGCGTGCGCGTGGCCCGGTGACTCCCTTCTCACTCCCGACCACGCCGAGGGGATCACACGCTGGTCCTGGATCTTCCTCGGCTTTCTCTTCGCCGCTTTCGCCGCGTATCTCGCCGGGCTCTTCCTCGTCCGCCAGGGCGTCTGCGCGCTGATACCGGTCCTGGCCGTGGCCGCCGGCATCCAGCTCGTTCCGCTGGCTGCGCCTCTGCTGCTCTCCACCGACGCGTACACGTACTGGGACTACGGCCGCATCGGCGCCGTCCACGGTGCGAATCCCTACGCGGACGAGCCGTCGGCGTTCCCCGAGGACCCGGCGTATGAGCGCATGGGTGCGAACTGGCGGGACACGACGACGGTGTACGGACCGGTGTTCACCCTCGCGTCCGAGGGTCATGCGGCCGCCGTCGGCGACTCGCCGGACCCGGCGGCCTGGGCCTACAAGGCTCTCGGCGCTCTCGCGATGCTCGTGCTGACCGGACTTGCCGCGTACCTCGGGACCGACAGGGCGTTCGCGGCCGCCTTCGTCGGCTGGAATCCGCTCCTGGCCGTGCACTTCGCCGGGGGCGGCCACAACGACGCCTGGATGATGGCCTTCGTACTCGGTGCGCTCGCGCTCGGGGCGGCGGGGCGCAGGCATTGGGCCGGGGCCTCATGGGTCGCCGCGATCGCGATCAAGTGGGTGGCCGTGATCTTTCTCCCCTTGCGTGCGCTCGAGGCCCGGGCCCAGGCCCGGCGTGTCGGCCACCTGGGATTCGCGGCGGCCGCCGTGGCGGTCGCTGCGCTGGCCACGTGGCGGTACGGGACGGACTGGCTCGAGGCGTTCGGGCCTCTGGCGAAGAACCTCCGCGAGGGCGCGCACTACAGCTTGCCGTCGCGCGTCTCCTCGCTCGGCGTCCCTCACGACGTCGCAGTGGGGCTCTTCGCAGGTCTCTTCGCGCTCGCGTATCTCTGGCTCCTGCGGGAGGCGTGGCGCGGCCGCGCCAGGCTCGCCCTCTGTGCGGACTTCCTGCTTCTGGCCACGCCCTGGCTGATCGCCTGGTACGCCGTGTGGGCAGTGCCGCTGGCCGCGGTGGAGGAGGACCGGACGGCCCGCCTCCTCGCTCTCGGCCTGTGCGCCTACCTGATCCCGAACGCGGTGCCCCTATAGCCTTTCGCCCGTGAGCACGGCGACGAAGCTCATCTCGGTCTCGGAGGCTCAGCGCCTGGTGCTCGAGCGCGCGCACCGTCTCGACGCCGAGCGCGTGCCGGTGGAGCGCGCAGCCGGCCGGGTGCTCGCCGAGCCGGCATCCGCGCTCGTCGACTTGCCGCCGTTTCCGAGCTCGGCGATGGACGGCTTCGCCGTGCGGGCGGGGGAAGCTCCGGTGGGAGCCGGTCTCCCGGTCGTCGTGCGAATCGCTGCGGGCTCGCCTTCCGACCGTCCTCTCGGCCGGGGCGAGGCGATGGCGATCTCCACCGGAGGCGCCGTTCCCGAAGGCGCAGACGCCGTTATTCCCCTCGAGCTCGTCGAGGAGACGGGGGATTCGATCGAGGTCAGGGAGGCCGTCGCCGCGGGCGCGAACGTGCGCGAGCGTGGGAGCGATGTTCGCACCGGCGACGTGGTTCTCGAGCCCGGAATGCGCCTCGGCCCTGCGCAGGTCGGCGCCCTCGCCGCGGCGGGCGTCCACGAGGTGCAGTGCACCAAACGCCCGCGCGTCGGAATTCTCGTCACCGGATCGGAGCTGAAGCAGCCCGGACAGGAGCTGGCCCCCGGAGAGATCTACGAGTCGAACGGTCTTCTGCTCGCGACCGCGCTGCAGCTGGCCGGTGCGGTCCCGGCGCAGCTCGGGGTCGTGGGCGACCACGCGGACGAGCTCGAGCGTGCGATGGAGCGCGCGCTCCTCGGCTTCGACATGCTCGTCACCTCCGGCGGCGCCTCTGTCGGGCCACACGACCTCGTGCGCGAGACGCAGGCCGGCCTGCGGGTCGAGGAGATCTTCTGGGGCGTCGCGGTGAAGCCGGGGAAGCCGGTTGCCTTCGCCGTCCGGCGGGATCACCTCGTCTTCAACCTGCCCGGCAACCCGGTCTCCGTCCTTGTCACGTTCGAGCTCTTCGTTCGCCCGGCGGTGAACGCGCTGCTCGGCCTCCCCGAGCCGGAGCCGGCTTTCCGGCTCGGCGTTCTCGGGAATTCGACCCGGCGCAACGCCGAGCGCGACCAGTTCATCCGGGCCCGTTCGCGCCGCGAGGGCGACGACGTCGTGCTCAAGCCGATCCCGGGGCAGGAGTCGCACATGATCGCCCGCGCCGGCCGGGCGGATGCGCTCATCGAGGTCGAAGCTGGAGATGGCGAGCTCGCCGCGGGGTCGCCGGTGCGCTACCTCCCGCTCGCCTAGTCGCCCTCGGCCGACTCCGCTTCCTCCGGCGCCTCGCGCGGAGCCCGCATGCGCCGCGACAGCAGGACCGTCTGTCGGATGGATTCGCGGATCGGTCCCCGCCGCGGCCGTTCGTCGGCGGCCGGATAGGGCGCGTAGCGCCCCGCAGCGACGGTGCCGACCTGCGCGGCCGCAGCTCCCCAGACGAGGAAGCTCAGGACGAGGGCGACCGGGACGAACCCGACCGAGGTGAGCGCGACGACGTACCAGAGCGCGTCGAGCCCGAACCCGTAGCGGAACGCGAACGAGCCGAGGAGGAGGAGCGGGCCGGCGAATCCGATCGCATAGACGCCGAGTGCGGCCGCGCGGCCTCGCTCCGAGGCATGGGGGAGCCAGAGCCAGGCGTGCAGAGACGGGAGGATGAAGATCAGCGCGAAGGGGTTCTGCGCCGCGACGACGAGCGCGACGATTCCGAGGACGAGCATCGCCGCCAGGTGTCCGCCGAGCTCGTCCGTGCGGGTGACCGCCCGGGTCGGGGCCAGCCGCGGTCTCGTCACGAGCCAGCCGAGCGCCACGAGTCCCGCGAAGACGCCGATCGCCACGACCGGCCAGTCATCGGCGACGGGCGAGCTCGGCGCAATCGGGCGCGGCTCTCCGTTCGGGAAGATGCCGCTGAACGAGAAGAAGAGGAAGAGGACGCCGATCCAGAGCCAGAGCCCCAGGCGGCTCGCGAGGCTCCTCAGCGCCGGCCTGAGCGCGATGTGCCGCCGCCGGCAGCGCGCGAACAGGTCGACCGTCGCGGCCAGGAAGGGCAGCAGGGACGCGAGGAGGACGAACTGGATCGTCCACCCGCGGATCAGGCGGGTGCCGGTCCAGACGTACGACTCCGTGCCGCTCGCGACGTCGGCGGCCGCGTCGAGGGAGCCGAGAAGCGCCTGCGCCGACCTGCCGAGCTCGTCCAGGTGCTGCTGGTCGAGGGCGGCGATCGTGTCGCCCTTCGCATCGGGTGTCCGGGCGCCCGCCGTGCTGAGCGTGACCGCCGGAGTGCCCTGGGCGATGAACGGGGACTGGCCGTAGAGGCTGAACGGGAAGGCGAGGTCGATCAGCTGGGAGAGGGCGTTGGGCCTCAGTGGCGTCGTCTGGCCCTGCGCCTCGACGCTTGCCTCCGCGGTGGCGAGGAGCGTCGAGGCCGGCGTTCGCGGCGTGTCGCCGGTGAAATGGAGGTGAGGCGCGCCCGCTCCTCCGATCGCATCCAGGTTGATGACGGCCGCCAGCCGGTCGCGCAGCGCCCAGTTCGTGGCGAACTCCGCAGAGCCGAGCGAGCCGTAGACGTCTCCGTCCGTCGAGACGAGGACGACCGTGTGCGAGAGGGCGGCGGTGCCGAGGTCACGGGCGAGCTCGAGGAGCGCGCCGGTGCTCGAGGCGTTGTAGCTGGCTCCCGGCGACCCGCCAATGTTGTCACGATGGGCGACAACAGCGATGACGTCTTGGGAGCGTGGAACATTCGTGGCGGAGGAGGCCGGCGCGGTTGCGATCAGGTTGACGAAGTGCTGCGAGCCGAGGCCGGGCACGTCGGCGTCGAACTCCTGGCGCTCGACCGAGAACTTGTAGTCGCGAAGGCGCGCCGAGACCCAGTCGGTCGCCCCCTTCGCGCCGCTCGATCCCGGACGCCGGTCGGGGAAGTCGCGGGCGAGCTCCGTGGCGAACTGCACCGCGGTCGTGCGATCGAAGGACGGCGGCAGCCGCGGCTGCTGGAGTGCGACCGGCTGCCCGACGCTGAACGCGGCGACGAGCAGGGGCACGGCGACGACGAGCCATGCAGCCCGGTAGATGCGGCCGGAGATCGGCCGCTCGAGTGACCCCCGTCGGGGCCGCCGGCGTTCAGGAGGAACGGCCATAGCGCCCGCGCCAGTCTAGTGCGGTCCGCGACGTGCCTATCCTTTGTCCCATGGCGGAAAGCGCGACGATTCTCCTCGTCGACGACGAAGAGTCGATCCAGAAGCTCCTCACGTATCCCCTGGAGCACGAGGGGTTCCAGGTCGTGCAGGCGAGAGACGGAGAGGAGGCCCTGCAGCGGTTCGACGAGAACGCGGTCGACCTCGTCATCCTCGACATCATGCTGCCGAAGCTCGACGGCCTCGAGGTCTGCCGGCGCCTGCGGGCGCGGAGCGCTGTGCCGATCCTGATGCTGACCGCGCGCGACGACGAGCTCGACAAGGTCGTCGGGCTCGAGCTCGGCGCCGACGACTACATCACGAAGCCCTTCTCGATCCGGGAGTTCCGAAGCCGCGTACGCGCCGCCCTGCGCCGCGCCCAACTGCCCCCCGCAAGCGCGCGCAGCGACGCGATCGAGGTCGAGGGCGTGCGCATCGATCTCGCCAAGCGCACGGTCGAGGTCTCGGGCGAGCCCGTGCAGCTGACGTATCTCGAGTTCGAGCTCCTGCGGACGCTCGCCGCCAATCCCGGCCGCGTGTACTCGCGCCAGGCGCTGCTCGAAGCCCTCTGGGGAGGCTCCGACTACCGCGATCCGCGAACAATCGACGTTCACGTCCGCCATCTGCGCGAGAAGATCGAGGCGGACCCCAGCGAGCCCCACTACCTCTTCACCGTGCGCGGCGTCGGCTACCGCTTCCGTGAGGTCGCGTGAACCAGTTCCGGCACCCGCGCCTCTCGGTCAAGCTCGGCCTGGTCGTGCTCGCGATCGTGGCGGGCGCGCTGGGCATCGTCTACGCCGCGGTCGTGCCGCGCCTGGAGGATCGGCTCGTGGCAAACCGTATCGAGGAGCTGGAGCGGAGCGCAGAATCCGTCACCGCGGCTTTCCGTAACTCCGACAGCGTCAACTACACCGCGCTTGCCGGCTTCTTCCAAGGAAATCTCGGCGCGCGCGTCGTCGTGTTCGAGCCGCTGAGCCAGGACACGATCCACACGGTCGTGGACTCGAACCAGGTCACTTCGCAGGACGTGGCGAACGATCCGATTGCACGAAAGGCGCTCGAAACAGGACAAACGCAGACCGGAAGAATCGATCGGAACGGGCCGCGGGCCGAGGTGGCGGTTCTCCTGGACGCGGATACGGCCATTCTGCTCTCGGCTTCGCTCCGCGACACGCTGTCGAGCGTGAAGCTCGTCGAGCGAACGCTCCTCATCGCGGGGATCGTCGCTCTCCTCATTGCCTGGTTCGCGGGCTCCCTGGCCGCGCTTCGGCTCACCCATCGCATTCGCCGGCTGGAAGTGGCCGCGGGGAGGATCGCAGCCGGGGACTTCGAGCAGGAGATCGTCGACCCCGTCGAGGACGAGGTCGGGGAGCTCGCCAGGGCGTTCGACCGCATGCGCCTCCGGCTCGCGCACCTCGACCGCGCGCGGCGCGAGTTCATCGCCAACGCCTCGCACGAGCTCCGGACGCCTCTCTTCTCGCTCGGCGGTTTCCTCGAGTTGATGGCGGACGAGGACGTCGACCCGGCAGTCCGCAAGGACTTCGTCGACGAGATGAACGGGCAGGTCGAGAGGCTGACGCGGCTCGCCACCGACCTGCTCGACCTCACGCGTCTCGACGCGGGCCAGCTCTCCGTCGGGCAGTCGGAAGTCGACATCGCCGAGAGCGCCCGAACCGTCTGCGAGGAGTTCAGCGCCCGGGCCGAGGCGAGCGAGCACGCACTCTCAGCCGACGTGAATGGGCCCGCGGTCGCACTCGCAGACGAGCAGCGCGTGTTGCAGGTGGCGCGGATCCTCGTCGAGAACGCGACGCGACACACTCCGGCCGGGACGAGCGTCGTCGTGGCCGCGGGCGACCGGGACGGCTCGGTCGGGTTGTCCGTCAGCGACGACGGCCCGGGCGTTCCGGAGGACGACCAGGAGCACCTCTTCGAGCGCTTCTACCGCGCCGGCGGTGGACAGGCCTCGGGCAGCGGTCTCGGGCTCGCGATCGCCTCCGAGCTCGCCGAGCGGATGGGCGGGTCGATCCAGCTCTCCTCGAAGCCGGGTCAGACGGTCTTCACGTTGCTTTTGCCACGAGCGGACGGCGTTTTCACGTCGAAACGCTCGAACGGCGGAAGCTGAACCGGCCGCAACTACTATGAGACCGCCTTGCGCCCGGGATCTCTAGCCGTCGTCGCGGTGGTCTGCGCCATTCTGGGCGCGTCCACGGCGCTCATCGTCGCCAAGGCGGCCGGCTGGGTCGACCCGGACGAGTCCACGCGGACCGTGCTTCTGACGACGGGCTCGGCGACACCCGCCGACAACCCGATCGACGAGGACGCGGAGGCGAAGCCGCTGCAGGGCAACGGTTTCGACCCGGCGGCCATCTACCGTGAGCGCGCTGCGGGCGTTGTCACGCTCCTCGCGGTGTTCGGCCCGGACGACTCGCTCTCGGCTTCCGACTTGGCCCAGGGATCGGGGTTCGTCGTCTCCTCCGACGGCTACATCCTCACGAACTCGCACGTGATCACGACCGCGGGCGAGGGCGACCCGGCGGCGGCCCCCGAGGCCGCGAGCACCGTCTACGTCGAGTTCCGCGACGGCGACCGCGTCCGGGCGCGCATCGTCGGCTGGGACGTGTACGACGACGTCGGCCTGGTGAAGGTGCGCCCCTCCGATCATCACCTGACCGTGGTGCCGATGGGCGACTCGGCGCACGTCGTCGTCGGACAGCCGGTCGCCGCGATCGGCAGTCCGTTCGGGAACGACAGCTCGCTGAGCGTCGGCGTCGTCTCGGCGACGGAGCGGTCGATCGCCTCCCTCACGTCGAGCTACGACCTCGTCGACGCCATCCAGACCGACGCGCCGATCAACCGTGGGAACTCGGGCGGACCCCTCTTCGACGCGCGCGGGCGGGTGATCGGGATCAACGCCCAGATCAACAGCAGCTCGGGGAACGCGGAAGGCGTGGGCTTCGCCGTGCCGATCAACTCGGCGCGACGCTCGATGGAGCAGCTGATCAAGAACGGCGACGTGCGCTACGCCTGGCTCGGGGTCTCGACGCAGACCCTCACCCCGCGGCTCGCCGAGCACTTCGGCTACGGCGTGGACGCAGGGGCGGCGGTGCAGACGGTCGTGCCCGGCAGCCCCGCCTCCGAGGCCGGAATTCAGGGGGGCGACGAGGAGAAGGACTTCACCGGGATCCCGTTCCGTCCCGGCGGTGACGTGATCGTGGCGATCGACGGTGTGCCCGTTCGAACGGCCGAGGACGTCGTGCGCGCCGTCACCGAAGGGCTTCATCCAGGGGAGACGACCCGGCTGTCGGTCCTGCGGGGCTCGAAGCGGATCGAGCTCACGGTCGAGCTCGGCGAGCGCCCGGCGACTCCTCCCGGCAGCGACCGTTAGGTTCTCTACAGTGAGCCGGGTGGAGCGGCCGGCCGCCGATCTCGTCCTCCTCGGGGACAACCTCGACGTCCTGCCGCGGTTCGGCGACGAGACCTTTCAGCTCGTCTATGCGGATCCGCCCTTCAACACGGGAGGAACGGTCACGCGGCGCACGCTCGAGGTCGTCCCGGACGACGGGGGCGACCGCGTCGGCTTCAAGGGGCGCCGCTATGCGAGCCGGCTGTTGCAGGAGTCCTCCTACCGCGATTCCTTCGACGACTACCTCGGCTTCCTCGAGCCACGGCTGCGCGAGATACGGCGCCTCCTCGACCCGAGCGGCACGCTCTACCTCCATTCGGACTACCGCGAAGCGCACTACGTGAAGCTCCTCCTCGACGAGCTCTTCGGGCGCGAGTGCTTCCTGAACGAGATCGTCTGGGCCTACGACTACGGCGCGAAGCCGAAGCGCCGCTGGCCGGCGAAGCACGACACGATCCTCGTCTACGTCAAGGACCGGGAGCGCTACTGGTTCGACTCCGAAGCGGTCGACCGAGAGCCGTACATGGCGCCGGGCCTCGTGACCGCGGAGAAGGCCGCGCGGGGAAAGCTCCCCACGGACGTCTGGTGGCACACGATCGTCTCGCCGACCGGCAAGGAGAAGACCGGCTACCCCACCCAGAAGCCGGAGGGAATCCTCCGGCGGATCGTCCAGGCCTCGAGCCGGCCGGGCGACTGGTGCCTCGATCCCTTCGCGGGAAGCGGGACGTTGGGGGCTGTCGCGGCCGCGCTCGGTCGGCGCTTCGTCCTCGTCGACTCGAGCGACGAGGCCGTCGCGGTCGCCCGCGACCGTCTGGCTCGTTTCGACGTGAGTACCGAACGGGTAGGAGAGGCCTGAGCGGGCCCGAAGCGGAGGATTCCTCAGATTGAGGCAGGTTTAGTGTGACTTTCGGGCGGGAACTAGACTCCAACTCCATGGGTCTTCCCGGCTCGCGCGCCAACGGTAACGGCATCGTCGCTCTGACGATTCCTGCCCGCGCGGAGTACATCGCGCTTTGCAGGCTGGCGCTGACCGGGCTCGCGCGCACGCGCGCCCTGCAGGAGGAGGTCGTCGCGGACCTGAAGCTCGCCCTCACCGAGGCGTGCTCGAACTCCGTCCGGCATGCGTACGAACAGGAGCGCGATGGAATCGTAGAGGTCTCGTACCGGCTGGCCGACGACCGGATCGAGGTCGAGGTGTCGGACGACGGTGCGGGCTTCGACCCGGCCGTGCTCGAGCGGGCGCAGCAGGAGCTCGACGAGGGAGGGCTCGGCATCGCCATCATCCGTGCGGTGACCGACGAGCTCGACATCGGGCCGAATCCCAACGGTGGAGGCTCCCGTCTCCGCTTCGCGAAGTACCTCAACTGATCGGCCGAACCCGCCGATATCCTCCGCCGCCGTGGAGCTTCAGCAGGTAAACGTCGGCCACAAGTCCCTCGCGGACTACGCCACCATCGTAAGTAGGGGTCTGATGGAGCAGCTCAAGGCGCTCGCAGAGCCGCTCGCGGGCAAGCGCGTGCTCCATCTCTCCGCCACCGCTTTCGGGGGCGGGGTGGCCGAGATCCTCTACACGCTGGTCCCGCTCATGCGTGACGCCGGCCTCGACACCGAATGGCGCGTCATCTACGGGCAGGACGAGTTCTTCGACGTGACGAAGGCGATTCACAACGCGCTCCAGGGCGCGCCGCGGTCGCTCAGCGACGAGGAGAAGGAGATCTTCTCCCGCTACAACCTCGGGAACGCCGAGGCGCTCGCGGACTCGTTCGACTACGTGATCGTCCACGATCCCCAGCCCGCCGGCATGATCGAACACGCGCGGGACTGCGCCCGGCACTGGATCTGGCGCTGCCACATCGACCTGTCGACGCCGAGCGAGGACGTGCTCGACTTCTTGCTTCCGTGGCTCCACTCCTACGACTCGATGGTCTTCCACCGCGAGGAGTACGTCCCGCGCCACGAGGGGCTGCCGCCGGCCTACATCTGGCCGCCTGCCATCGATCCGCTCACGCCGAAGAACATGGCTCTCTCCACCGAGGACGCGGCCTACATCGTCGACCAGTTCGGGATCGACGTCGATCGCCCCCTCGTCACCCAGGTCTCCCGCTTCGACCCATGGAAGGACCCGCTCGGCGTCATCCAGGCGTGGCGGACGCTGCGTGAGAGCCATCCCCGGGTTCAGCTCGCCCTCGTGGGCTCGATGGCCCACGACGATCCCGAAGGCTGGGACTACTACAACCAGACCGTGGCCGCGGCCGGCGGCGATCCGGACATCTTCATCCTCTCCAACCTCAACAACGTCGGCTCCGTCGAGGTGAACGCGTTCCAGGTGCATTCCCAGGCTCTGGTGCAGAAGTCCATCCGTGAGGGCTTCGGGCTCACCGTCACGGAGGCCCTCTGGAAGGCGAGGCCGATGGTCGCCGGCCGCGCGGGCGGGATCGTCGATCAGATCCAGGAGGGCAATACCGGCTATCTCGTCGATTCGGTCGAGGAGTGCGCGCAGGCGTTGCAGGCGATCCTCGACGACCCTCCGGCGGCGCGCCAGATGGCGCTCCGCGGCAAGGAGTACGTGCGCCGCAACTTCCTCTCCCCGCGCCTCCTGCGGGACTGGCTCGCGCTCTTCAACCGCCTCGACGGCAACGACCTCGGCGGCGCCGAGCTCGTCACGGCGTCGACAACCGCCTAGCGTTTACGAAGCCGAGGGTAGGGTGTCCGCGATGGCGGACCGCCGCAAGCTGATCGTCGCCGCAAACCGTGCTCCGGTCACGTTTTCACGTGAAACGGACGGGACGCGGAGCGCCCGCAGAGGCGGCGGAGGACTCGTAACCGCACTGCGAAGCCTGATCACGCAGCAGGACGTCATCTGGGTGGCGAGCGCCATGAGCGCGGAGGATCACGCAGTTGCGGAGGAAGCAGGCGGCGAGCCCCTGGACGAGGCCGTCGGAGACGG
>JBKPRJ010000051.1:0-20910 GCA_046734455.1 Actinomycetota bacterium
GGGGCCGTTAGCTCAGCTGGTAGAGCAGGGGACTCTTAATCCCAAGGTCGCAGGTTCGATCCCTGCACGGCCCATTCCGCACCGTTATCCCTGGGCCTCTTCTCTCATCGATCCGGCGGACGACGCGTAGTTGGAGCCACCCCCTTGCCGCTGGCCGCAACCCCCGCTGAGGGATGGCTCCTGTTGATTGGAGACGCCGAAGGGGCGAGATCCTTGCAGCCAGAGGGCAGGAGACCTGGCGCGGCCGCGGCACTTGTTCGCGGGTTGCGAAAAGTCAGAACCTTCCTAGTGCTGGGGCCGTCGATTCTCAACACCTGCGGCCGAGGCGATCAGGCAAGGCGCGTAGGCCGAGGCTCATGGGGCTCCTTTCGGGTCGGCACCGCGTGTAGGCTCGGCTCCAGCGGTGCGAACCGCCGCTTTTACAAGTGAAGGGGCGCGGGCGAATGTGGTAGCTTCGCTAGCTCTCGTGCGGCGTCTTCGAATCCCTCTCGCTCTGCTCGTCCTCGCGCTCGCCCTCGTGGCCGCCGGCTGCGGCACCGTGGAGAGCGCGCCGACCACACCGGCCGCGACAGGCGGCGGGACCGGCGCGGCCGAGGCGAACCCGTGCGCGAAGGACCAGCTCCAGCTCGTCAACGACGGCAAGCTCACGATCGGGACCGACAACCCCGCCTATCCGCCCTGGTTCGGCGGCACGCCGCAGAACGGCTGGAAGATCTCCGACCCCGAGAGCGGCAAAGGCTTCGAGAGTGCTGTCGCCTATGCGGTCGCCAAGGAGATGGGGTTCACGAACGCCGAGGTCGAGTGGACGGTCGTCCCGTTCAACAACTCCTTCAAGCCCGGCCCGAAGGACTTCGACTTCGACATCAACCAGATCTCCTACACGCCGAAGCGCGCAGAGGCGGTCGACTTCAGCGACTCCTACTACGACGTGAACCAGTCGGTGGTGGCGCTCAACGATTCGAAGATCGCCAACGCGACGACGCTCGCCGACCTGAAGGACGCGAAGCTCGGCGCGCCGGTCGGGACGACGAGCTACGACTACATCACGGAGAACATCCAGCCGAGTCAGCAGCCGCAGGTCTACGACACGCTCGACGCGGGAGTCGCCGCGCTGAAGGCGAAGCAGATCGACGGGCTCGTCGTCGACCTGCCGACCGCCTTCTTCATCACGGCAGTTCAGGTCCCCAACGGCAAGATCGTCGGCCAGTTCCCGACGATCGGCTCGCAGGAGTACTTCGGGATGGTGCTGGCGAAGGACAGTCCGCTGACCGAGTGCGTCAACGAGGCACTCGCCCACCTCAAAGACAGCGGGGAGCTGGCGCAGATCCAGCAGACGTGGCTCTCCGACAAGGCGAGCGCTCCCGTCCTCCAGTAGCGCCAGAGTTGTAGGCCATGGAAGGCGATCGCCGCTCGAGGATCCTGGGCGGGATGAGCGGGGACGCGCGCAGCGTCCTCATCGCGCTCGTCAGCACCGTCGTCTTCTTTGCCGTCCTCGTCCTCGTGGTCACGAACTCACCGGGGTGGCCCGAGGTCAAGACTGCGTTCTTCAACCGCGAGGTCTTCAGCGACTCGTTCCCGGAGATCCTCCGCGCGTTCTGGCTCAACATCAAGATCTTCTGCGTCGCCGAGGTCTTCATCCTCGCGTTCGCCCTGGTCATCGCGGTGCTGCGGAGCCTGCCGGGGCCGGTCTTCTTCCCGATCCGCGCGCTCGCGATCGCCTACACGGACTTCTTCCGGGGGATCCCGACGATCCTCCTCATCTTCATCCTCGGCTTCGGCGTGCCGGCGCTCGGGCTCTCTGGCGTCCCGACCTCCGCGCTCGTCTGGGCGACGGTGGCGCTGATCATCATCTACTCGGCCTACGTCGCAGAGGTCTACCGGGCCGGCATCGAGTCGGTGCATCCGAGCCAGGATGCGGCGGCGCGCTCGCTCGGGCTCTCCCGCGGCCAGTCGCTTCGCTACGTCGTCGTCCCGCAGGCAGTGCGGCGCGTCATCCCGCCGCTCCTGAACGACTTCATCGGCCTGCAGAAGGACACGGCGCTCGTGGCGCTCATCGGCCCCGTCGAAGCCTTCCGCCAGGCGCAGATCGACACGTCGGCGACCTTCAACTTCACGCCCTACGTCGCGGCCGCGCTCATCTTCGTCGCGTTCACGATTCCGCTGGCGCGGCTGACCGACTACCTGAACGAGCGCAGCCGCCGCCGGCGGCTCGCTGCGGGGATCGCCGCGTGAACGCCTCGCCCTGCCTCGTTCTCGAGGACGTCCACAAGTCGTTCGACAAGCGCGAGGTGCTGAAGGGAATCGACCTCACCGTCGCCGAGCACGAGGTCGTGTGCCTCATCGGCGCGTCCGGCTCGGGCAAGTCGACCCTCCTCCGCTGCGTCAACCTCATCGAGCCGATCGACGCGGGCCGGATCGTCGTTCTAGGCCGGGAGATAACGAAGCGCGGGCTGGACGTGAACGAGGTCCGCCGCGGCATCGGGATCGTCTTCCAGTCGTTCAACCTCTTCCCGCACATGACGGTGCTCGAGAACGTCACGCTCGGCCCGCGCAAGGCGCTCGGCCTCGACCGCGGGCAGGCCGATGCACAGGGCGTCGAGCTCCTGCGCCGCTTCGGCCTCGAAGACCGGCGCGACGACTACCCGGACCGGCTCTCCGGCGGGCAGCAGCAGCGCGTGGCGATCGTGCGCGCCCTTGCGATGCAGCCACAGCTCATGCTCCTGGACGAGGTGACGAGCGCACTCGACCCCGAGCTCGTCGCGGAGGTCCTGAACGTCATCCGCGAGCTCGCCCAGGGCGGGATGACGATGGTGATCGCGACTCACGAGATGGGCTTTGCCGCGGACATCGCGAACCGCGTCTGCTTCCTCGACCAGGGCGTCCTGCTCGAGGAAGGGCCGCCGGAGCAGATCTTCCGCTCGCCGGCAAACCCCCGCACGCAGGAGTTCCTGCAGCGCATCATCGCGGCAGGCCGGCTCTAGTATCTTCCGGCAATGGAGTACTCAGCCGTCCTCGGGCCGGACGACGTCTTCACCGAGAAGCCGTTCACCGACGCGGAAAACTCGCTCCGCGAGGTCGATGTGATGCGGCACATGCTGCTCCACGAGCGCGAGCGCGCGCTCCAGTGGGTCGACATCGACCCGGGCAGCCACGTCATCCGGGAGCATGACGAGGAGGGGCACCGACACCTCATCGTCATCCCCGACACAGGCCGGCTGCTGGAGACCGAGAACCTCACCGCCGTCGGCTTCTTCGGTAACCCGCGCGACGACGTCGACCACACCATCCTCTTCGACCTCGAGGACGACCTCATCGAGCGGATGGGCCACTACGGCGAGGCGGGCCTACTGAGCTACTACGACGTCGAGCTCGTGAAGGGCGAGTACGGAAACCTCATCCTCTTCGCCACCCCCGACGTTCCGCCCGAGTGGCACCGGGACGAGGTGCACCGGCGCGCCGTCCAGGTCTCGCCGGGCCACTATCACCACGTACGCCTGCACAAGGGCTCGATCCCCGGAAAGCTCCACGACGGCGGAGACATCCGCATCGAGCGGACGAAGTACTTCGACTTCGACACGGGTAACGGGACCTGGTTCGGCCTGCGGGAATTCACGTAGTGCCCCGCGATCCCAAGCACGACATCCTCTTCGAGCCCGTCCGCATCGGGCCCAAGACGATGCGCAACCGCTTCTACCAGGTGCCGCACTGCACCGGGTTCGGCGCGGAGAAGCCGGGCTCCCAGGCGCGCTTCCGCGGGATGAAGGCCGAGGGCGGCTGGGCGGCGGTGAACACCGAGGAAGCGCTCATCGCGAGCGACACCGACTACTGGCCCGTCGTCTCGACCCGGGTCTGGGACGCCGACGACCTCCGCAACCTCTCGCTCATGTGCGACGAGGCGCACAAGCACGAATCACTCGCCGGTATCGAGCTCACGCACGGAGGAGTGCACGCGGACGGGCGCGAGTCGCGCCGTCCGTCGCTCGGCCCGTCGCAGCTCGCCAGCGACTACCACCCGTTCGTCGTCCCGAAGAGGATGGAGCTCTCCGACATCCGTCGCGTGCGCGAGGACTGGGTGCGGGCCGCGAAGCTCTCGCGCGACGCAGGCTTCGACATCGTCTATGTCTACGGTGGCCACAGCTACCTGCCGCTGCAGTTTCTCTCGCCCTTCTACAACCAGCGAACTGACGAGTACGGGGGCTCGTTGGAGAACCGGGCGCGCTTCTGGATCGAGACGCTCGAGGAGGTCCGCGCCGCGGTTGGAGACGAGTGCGCGATCGCCGTTCGGTTCTGCGTCGAGGCGCTCGGGCCGGCGGGAGTCGAGCTCGATGAGGGCATCGGGTTCGTCGTCCTGGCCGATCACCTCGTCGACCTCTGGGACGTGAACGTCGGCTCGATCACCGACTGGTCGAAGGATTCGGGCGCGTCGCGCTTCTTCCCCGAGGGCTATCAGCTCGAGTGGACCGGCCGCGTGCGCGAGGTGACCGCGAAGCCGATCGTCGGCGTGGGCCGCCTGACGAACCCGGACCGGATGGCGGAGATCATCCGAAGCGGCGCGTGGGACCTCATCGGCGCCGCGCGGCCTTCGATCTCCGATCCATTTCTCCCGAAGAAGATCGAGGAGGGGCTCTACGGCGAGATCCGCGAGTGCATCGGCTGCAACGTTTGCATCATGAAAGCCGAGTGGGGCAACCACATCGGCTGCACCCAGAACGCGACGGCAGGCGAGGAATACCGCCGGGGCTGGCATCCGGAGCGCTTCGAGCCGGCGGCGAACGCAGACAACGACGTCTTGATCGTTGGGGCCGGGCCGGCCGGGATGGAGTGCGCAATCGTGCTCGGCAAGCGCGGCTTCCGCCGTGTTCACCTCGTCGACGCGGCGTCCGAGATCGGCGGCGTCATGCGCTGGGTGCCGAAGCTCCCGGGCCTGGGCGAGTGGGGCCGCTTCCTCAACTGGCGCGCCGTGCAGCTCGAGAAGCTCAAGAACGTCGAGGTCATCACCGGGACGGAGCTTTCCGCAAAAGACGTGGGCGAGTACGGCGCCGAGATCGTCGTCGTCGCCACCGGCGCGCGCTGGTCGGCGGACGGCCTGAATGCCTACACGCACGCTCCGATCCCCGGAGCCGATGCGTCGCTCCCGTACATCCTCACTCCCGAGCAGATCATGCTCGAGGGCAAGCCCGTGCCTGGAAAGCGCGTGGTCGTCTACGACGCCGAGGGGTACTTCACGGCCGCGGGGCTCGCCGAGAAGCTCGCAGGCGAGGGCCACGACGTGGAACTGGTCACGTGCCTCGAGCGTATTGCACCGGTGACGGATGAGACGCTCGAGGGCCCGATGCTTCGCCAGCGCCTGCACGACGTGGGCGTGAGGCAGCGCGCCGGATTCCTCGCGGCCGAGATCGGCGAGGGCTTCGTGCGCGGCACCGACGAGTTCGGTGAGCCGCTCGAGCTCGAGGCCGACGCGATCGTGCTCGCCACGCAGCGGCTCTCTAACGAGGCGCTCTACCTCGAGCTCGCCGAGGACCTCGACGCCCTGCGGGCCGAAGGCGTTGACGCTCTCTACCGAATCGGCGACTGCGTCGCGCCCAGGATCATCGCGGAGGCCTCGTACGACGGGCACCGCCTCGCTCGCGAGATCGATTCGGACGACCCCGCCACGCCGCTTCCCTACACGCGCGAGCGGATCATCCTCGAGTCCGCGGCCATCGGCTCCTGATCATGGCACGGCGGGTCGGCGCCGCGCTCTGCGTGCTCGCGCTGGCCGCCGCCGGCTGCTCCTCCTCCGGCGAGGAGAGCGGAGGGACTCAGACCCAGGCGCCGCCGCCCTCGACGGACACTTCAGGCGGCGGAGGCGGCGGCGCGATGGCCTTCAAGGAGATCGCCGACGGTCTCGATGCGCCGCTCGGGATCGCGTCCACAGCGAGCGAGCCGAACCGGCTCTACGTCGTCGAGCAGCCGGGTGTCGTCCGCGTGCTGGAGAGCGGCGAGCTCCTCCCCGATCCGTTCCTCGACGTCCGCGATCAGGTGGTCAGCGGAGGCGAGCAGGGTCTCCTCTCGCTGGCGTTCGATCCGGAGTACGAGTCCACCGGGCTCTTCTACGTGAACTACACGGATACGAACGGGGACACCCACGTGGTCGAGTACCACGCCGGCGATTCGGGCGCGCCCGCGAAGACGCGTGAGGTTCTCTTCGTCGACCAGCCGTACGCGAACCACAACGGCGGCCAGCTCGCGTTCGGCCCCGACGGCCGGCTCTACGTCGGCATGGGCGACGGAGGCGCGGGCGGCGATCCCGAGAACCGGGCGCAGAACCTCGAGGAGAAGCTGGGCAAGCTGCTGTCGCTCGACGTCGATCCCGATGTGCGCGAGAAGGATTGGACGATCGAGGGGTACGGCCTGCGCAACCCGTGGCGCTTCTCGTTCGACCGGGAGACCGGCGACCTCTGGATCGGCGACGTCGGCCAGGGAGAGTGGGAGGAGATCGACCACACGCCGAGGTCGAGCCCCGGCCTCGAGAACTACGGGTGGGACGTCTACGAGGGCACGCACGTCTACGAGGACAAGGACCCGAACGCCGAGGGCCATCTCGTCATGCCGGTCTACGAGTACAGCCACGACGAGGGCTGCTCGGTCACCGGCGGCTACGTCTACCGCGGCGACGCCGTTCCCGCTGCGCAAGGCCGCTACTTTTTCGGGGATTACTGCAGCGGCACGGTGTGGAGCCTCGTCCTCGAAGGCGAGAAGGCGCGTGAGGTCCAGAAGCTCGGAACGATCGACCAGCTGAGCGCGTTCGGCGAGGACGCAGCGGGCGAGCTCTACGCGGCGTCACTCGACGGGAAGCTCTACGAGCTCGTGTCGCGCTAGCGCAGCCCGACGACGACCTGCTCGCCGTTCGCCTCCGTGAGGGGCGTCAGGTCAGGGTTCAGTGCGAACAGGCGCGCCAGCGAGATCCCCTGGGACGAGGCGATTCCCCTCAGCGTGTCACCGGGCTGCACCGTGTAGAGCACGGGTTGCGGGCCGGTCGGAGCGACCGCCACGGCCTCCGAGCCTCGGCTCGGCAGAACCGGGGACAGGATCACGAAAGCGACGGCGACCGCCACGCCATAGGTGGCGATGGCGACCAAGCGCTTGCCCTGGCGGACCACCTCCGCGAAAACGTCATCGGTGCTGCGGCGGGGATGGACGTAAGCCATGTGAGGGCTTCATGCACCACTCGGCGTTTCCTCAAACGTGATCCAGCTACGCTGCGGCCCATGGCCGACCGGCGCACGAAGTGGGAAGAGGACAACGACTCGCCCGTGAACCCCGCGGCGATCGCGGCCGCGGGAGGGCTGATCGTCTTCCTCGTCGGCCTGGCGCTGCTCTTCGCGCTGACCTAGGCGACCAGCGCGGGCCGGCCTTCGAGCTCGGCCTGGAGCTCCTTGCAGACGCGGTCCGCGACGGAGACGAACGCGCGCGCGGCCGGGGCGTGGTAGCGCTCCTTGTGCCAGGCGATCCCGATCTCGCGCGGGGGGATCCGCGGGTCGACCGGGAGGCCGAGGACGCTGTCGTCCCGGGTCTCGACCGTGAGCCGCGGCACGAGGGCCGAGCCCACGCCGGCGGCGACCATGCCCTGGATGGTTGTGTTGTCGTCCGAGCGAAAGACGATCTGCGGCTCGAGGCCCGTGCCTCGGAAGCGCTCCTCGACCGCGTGGATGCTCCGGCACTGCCGGTAGCCGATCAGCGGCACGGCGGCGATCTCCTTCAGGCTCGGCGGGTTCTTCGTGTCCGCCAGCGGTGAGTCCGGGCGGACGAGGAGGACGTAGGGGTCGTCCATCAGCATCCGCGTGTCGAAGGGGCCGTCCTCCACCGGGAGCATGACGAAGGTGACGTCGAGCTCGCCGCGCTCGACGAGGCCGAGCAGCTCGGCGTCGTCAGTCGACTCGGTGAGCTGGATCGAGACGAGCGGCCACGCGCCGGCGAACTCGAGCATGACACGCGGGAGCACCCGGGCGCCGACGCTCTGGTAGGTGCCGACGCGGAGCGTGCCCGCGGATCCCTCCGAGTACGCGGCGAGGTCTGCCTGCGCCGCTTCGAGGCGCGCGACGATACCCTCCGCGTGGCCGAGCAGGAGCTTGCCGGCGTCGGTGAGGGAGACGGGGCGCGGGCCTCCGGGGCGCTCGACGAGCCGCTCGCCCACGATGCGCTCGAGCGCGGCGATCTGCTGCGAGACCGCCGACTGCGAGTAGCCGAGAGCGACTGCGGCCCCGCCGAACGACCCTTCGCGCGCCACCGCCTGGAGCGCCGCCAGGTGGCGCAATTCGACTCCGAGCCATCCATCAGGTTTCATGATCGACTTGAATAATAACTCGATTTGCTCTTATAGAAATCCTCTGCCACGGTGAGTCCATGGTCGAGCTTTTCCTCATCGCGTTTCTCTGCCTCATGGGTCCGCTCGCCTACGTCTACGGCGCCGATTCGCGCACCGGAGACAAGCGCGGCGGCTGGCCCGGCGAGCCGCGACGGTAGCTGAGCCGCGCGGTTAGGCTCCGCCTGTGAAGGCGGCGCTCATCCGTGAGATCGGCGGGATCGCCGAGCCTGCCGACGTCGACGCGCCGGGGCGCGGCCAGGGCCGCGCTCTCGTGGAGATCCACGTTGTCCCGCTCAACCCAATCGATATCGCGCTCTCGACCGGCAAGCACTATCTCGGCCCGCCGAAGACCCCGTACGTACCCGGCTCCGAGGGAGTCGGCGTCGTGGTCGAGGCGGAGTCGCTCGAGCCGGGCACGCGCGTCTATGTCTCGGACGACGGGCTTGGAGGCCGCGGACGCGACGGCACACTCGCCGAGCGCGCGACGGTTGCCGAGGAGGAGGCCCTCCCGCTTCCCGACGAGGTGTCCGACGAGCTCGCCGGCGCCTGTGGGACGGCCGGGCTCGCCGGCTGGCTCCCGGTCTGCTGGCGCGCCGCGACCGGGCCCGACGACCGCGTCCTCGTGCTCGGGGCGACCGGCACGGTGGGTCTCGCCGCCGTCCAGGCCGCGCGGGTCATGGGCGCCGAGCGCATCGTCGCGGCGGGCCGGCGGCCCGAAGGCCTCGAGGCGGCGAAGGAGGCCGGCGCCCACGCCGTCGTCCGGCTCGACCAGGACGATCTCGCAGCTGCGCTCAAGGAGGCCGCCGGCGGTGACGGCCCCACAGTCGTGATCGACCCGCTCTGGGGCGAGCCCCTCGTCGCGGCCACCGAGGCCGCAGCCCCGGGCGCGCGCATCGTCCAGATCGGACAGTCGGCGGGCCTCACCGCGACGCTCGCCTCCGGTGTCGTCCGCGGCAAGCAGCTCGAGATCTACGGCTACTCGAACTTCGTCGTGCCGGCCGAGACGCGCCGCGCCGCCTACGCCGACCTCGTGGCGCACGCTTCGCGCGGCGAGTTCAGCTTCCCGATCGAGACCTACCCGCTCGAGCGGGTCTCGGAAGCGTGGGAGCGCCAGGCCCGCGGGCCTGGCGCGAAGCTGGTCGTGCGTCTCGACTGAGCCCGTAACCCCAGCCGCCCCTTCTTCGTTAACGCACCAACCGAACGAGGAGGACGAATGTACATCGGTGGCGGAGTTATCGTCCTGATTCTCATCATTCTCCTGCTGATCTGGCTCTTCTAAAACGGCAGGCGCGCGCCCGTGAAAACGGGCGCGCGGCATTGTTCAGGCACGAAAAAAGGGCGGCCCGAGAGCCGCCCTTTTCCTTCCCGCCCGGCGTGTCCTACGGCATCGGCCGTCGGTCGTAATACGGGTCGGACCCCTCGCGGTAGACGGTCTCGCGGCGCCAACCGCCGAAGCCGCCCCACGTCGACCAGAAGATAAGCGAGAGCAGAAGACCGAGGATGCCGACGATCATCAGGATGACGCCGACCATGTTGAGGTCGATGCCGTTCGTCTCCACGCTCACGGCCCAGGCGAGGATTGCGCCGACCGCGATGAGGAAAATGCTCACACCAAGTCCCATGTAGTTAGCCTCCTTGAGGGTCTTGGGGTCAACGTTCGAGCCCCTAACCGGGATACGGTTGCGTTAGGGTTCTGCCGCTTATTCATTCCGCGGCTCTTCGTGCGTAAACGCTCGATCATTCAGATGGTGTTGGTGGGTGCCGCCGTGGGGGTGGCGCTCGCCCTCGTTGCCGTTCTCATCCCCTGGCTTCCTCCGGCCGAGTCGACCGAGGCCCTGAAGATCGACAACGTCTACTGGTTCGTCACCATCATCTGCATCGTCATCTTCGCCCTCGTGGCGGGGGTCTCGCTCTTCGCGGTGTGGAAGTTCCGGGCGCCGCCCGACGACATGGACGACGGCCTGCCGATCCACGGCCACACGGGGCTCGAGGTCGTGTGGACGGCGGTTCCGGCGGCTCTCGTCACGGCGATCACGATCTACAGCGGCGTCGTCCTGAACCAGATCGACACGGTGCCGGCGAACCACCGCGTCGTCGAGGTGACGGGGCAGCAGTTCGCGTGGTCCTTCCACTATCCCGATTCGAAGGTGACGAGCGGCGTGCTCGCCCTCCCGGTCGGCCAGACCACCGAGCTGAAGCTGCAGGCCAAGGACGTGATCCATTCGTTCTGGGTGCCGGAGTGGCGGATGAAGGAGGACGCGGTTCCCGGGATCACGACCGACGTTCTCGTCACGCCCACGAAGGTGGGGACGTTCACTGTCATCTGCACCGAGCTTTGCGGGCTCGGGCACGCGGTCATGCGGGCACAGGCGCTCGTCCTGTCGCAGGCGGACTACGACAAGTGGGTCGCCGCCGAGAAGGAAAAGGCGGCTGCCTCGGGGTCCGCCGCCGGCAAGACGCTCTTCACCCAGCAATGCGGCACCTGCCACCGGCTCGCCGACGCGGGCACCGAGGGAGAGGTCGGGCCCGATCTCGATAAGGTGCTTGTCGGGAAAAACGCGGACTTCATCCATGAGTCGATCGTCGACCCGAACAAAGAAATAGCTTCCGGATTTCAGCCCAACGTGATGCCAGGCACTTTCGGTGAGTCGCTCACGGACGCCCAGCTCGAGAGCCTCGTCGACTACCTCATGAAGACTGCGGGGAAGAGCTGATGGCCGTCGTCCACGAGCACGAGCACGCGACGATGCAGGCAGCGCCGCCCCCGAGGGGCAAGTGGCGCCGTCGGCTGACGACGGGCGGCTGGATCCGCGCAGCCTGGGTGACCCCGCTTGCGTTTGGGCTCGCGACGCTGCTCGTGATCGGCTGCCGCGCGGCGCTCGACTACTCCCCGCTCTGGGAGTTCCAGGTCCTCCTGACCGCGTGGATGGTGATCGTCCCGCTCGGATTCCTCATCGGGATCGGCGGCTTCGACTACTGGTTCTACTGGGCGTCCGGCCGGCCGACCCGGCCGGAGGACCACTCCGGGCACGGCGCCCGCTCGTGGAAGGACTACTTCCGCGTCAACACCGACCACAAGGTGATCGGCGTCCAGTACCTCGTGACGACGATCTTCTTCTTCGTCGCCGCGGGCCTCATGGCGATGTTCATGCGCGCCGAGCTCGCACGGCCCGGGATGCAGTTCGTGGACAACAACACGTTCAACGGGCTCTTCTCCGTGCACGCGTCGCTCATGATCTTCCTGTTCGTGATCCCGGCCTTCGCCGGGCTCGGGAACTACGTCATCCCGCTCATGCTCGGCGCGCCGGACATGGCGTTCCCGCGCCTGAACGCGCTCTCGTTCTGGCTCCTGCCGATCGCGGGCCTGATCATGCTCGCGAGCTTCCTCGTCCCGGAAGGGGGCGCTTTCGCGGCGGGCTGGACGAACTACGTGCCGCTCTCGGTGCAGCAGCCGCCGGGCAACCTCTTCTTCCAGATGGCGGTCCAGTGGGCCGGCGCCTCCTCGATCATGACGGCGCTCAACTTCCTGGTCACCATCATCACGATGCGCGCGCCGGGGATGTCCTTCTGGCGCATGCCGCTCCTCGTCTGGGCCAACTTCGCGACGTCGACCCTCGTCGTTCTCGCCACGCCGTTCATCGCCGGCTCGCAGTTCTTCATCCTCCTCGACCGCGTCCTACACACGAACTTCTTCGAGCCGGGAGGTGACGGGTACGCGCTCGGGTACCAGCACATCTTCTGGTTCTACTCGCACCCGGCGGTCTACATCATGATGCTGCCCGGCTTCGGGATCGCGTCAGAGGTGATCGCGGTCTTCGCCCGGAAACCGGTCTTCGGCTACCGGCTCATGGCTCTTTCGCTCATGGCCATTCTCGTCCTGGGCTTCTCGGTGTGGGCGCACCACATGTTCGTCTCCGGGATGTCCCCCTGGCTTCGGATCCCGATGATGGCGACGACGATGCTCATCGCCATTCCGACCGGGATCAAGGTCTTCAGCTGGCTCGCGACGCTGTGGGAGGGGCGCATCCACTTCAAGACGCCCATGTTGTTCGCGCTGGGCTTCGTGTCGATGTTCGTGATCGGCGGCCTTTCCGGCATCTATCTCGGCTCGATTCCGATCGACATCCACGCGAGCGACACGTACTTCGTCGTCGCCCATATCCACTACGTCCTCTTCGGCGGCTCCCTCTTCACGATCTTCGCGGGGATCTACTACTGGTTCCCGAAGATGACCGGCCGGATGTACAACGAGCGGCTGGGGAAGATCCACTTCTGGCTCACCTTCGTGGGGTTCAACGTCACGTTCTTCCCCATGCACTGGCTCGGGCTCCAGGGGATGCCGCGGCGCGTCTCCGACTACGCGGACCGCTTCGGCAACCTCAACTTCGTCATCAGCGTCGCGTCCTTCGCGCTGGGCGCCTCGACGATCGTGTTCCTCTACAACATGATCGTCAGCTGGCGACGCGGCCCCATCGCCCCTGGGAACCCCTGGCGCGCGCTGACCCTCGAGTGGCAGGTCTCCTCGCCGCCACCGGTCTTCAACTTCGACGAGATCCCGCAGGTGGTCGGCAGTCCGTACGAGTACGGCGTGCGGGGGGCGCGCCACGCCGTCCTCAAGGGTGACCGCGCCGAAGTGCCCGAGCGCGAACAGGTGATCTCGCACTGATGGCTGATCCTCGCCACATCCTCGTCGTCGCGAACGAGACCGTGGCCGGGAAGTCGCTCATCGACGCGCTGCGGACGCGTGCCGCAGACGGCCCGATCCGCGTGACCGTGATCAGCCCGCAGAACGAGCCGCGGGCCGGATTCGTCGTCTACGCCGACAGCCGGCGCTCGAGCGCCGAGCGGCGCCTGCGCCGCACGCTCGACCTCCTCCACGAGGCCGGAATCGCCGCGCGCGGCGCGGTGGTCGACCCGGACCCGCTCCAGGCGATCAAGGACGCCATCCACGAGTACGACCCGGACGAGGTCATCATCTCCACGCATCCCGGCGAGATGAAGTCGAGCTGGCTGCGGGCGAACCTGATCGAGCGCGCCCGCAAGGCGACGGACAAGCCGGTCGACCACGTGGTCGTCGACCTCGAGTCTCCGCGCGAGCGCGCGCACGTCCTCGTCCTCGCCAACCAGACGGTCCTCGGCCAGCCCCTCGTCGACGCCATCAGCGAGCGAAGCGCTGCGACCCCGGCGGAGTTCACCGTGGTCATCCCGGCCGATGCCGTCGGTGCCGAGCGGAGGCTCAACACCATCTGCCGGCTGATGGCTGACGCGGGGATTCACGCGAGCGGCCACCTTGGCGACCCCGATCCGGTCGTCGCCGTCGAGAACGCCATCCACGACGAGCGGGTCGACGAGATCATCGTCTCGACCTTCCCCGAGGCGACCTCGGGCTGGCTGCGCCGTGACGTCCTCGGCCGCATGAAGTCGTTCGGCCTCCCGGTGACTCACGTCGTGGTCACGCAGGAAGAAGCCGAAGCCGCACAGGTGGTCGCATGAGCGCGCACGCGGAAGCACACGGCGCGCATCCTCCGGTCGCGAACCGCAGCTCGCGCGTCGATTCGCGGCTCCTCGGCATCTACTTCTTCATCGCCTCGGAGGTCATGCTCTTCGGGTCGTTCTTCTCGGCCTACTTCTTCGCGCGCGTGGCGGTTCCACACGACGAATGGCCGCCGAAGCCGTACGAGCTCCCCGTCTACCTCGCCCTCCTGAACACGATCATCCTCGTGTCCTCGAGCTTCACGATGCACTGGGCGCTCCAGTCGATCAAGCGCAACAACCGCTCCGGTCTCATCGCCGGCCTGGCGATCACGTTCGGGCTCGGCCTGACGTTTCTTCTGATCCAGGCGCGTGAGTACACGCGGATCGGCTTCAGCCCGCACGATCTCGCTTTCGGCACGACGTTCTTCGGCCTGACCGGGCTGCACGGATGCCACGTGTTCCTCGGGCTGACGTTGCTCGGAATCGCGCTCGTCCGCTCGTTACGCGGCCACTACGGGCCGGCTGCGCACGATCACCTGGGAGTCGAGATCCCGGGGATCTATTGGCACTTCGTGGACGTAATGTGGATCGTGGTGTACACCACGGTCTACGTGATCTAGCAGGAGGTCGCGATGCGAAACCCGGTGCGGACCGAGGCTGAGGCCTTCAGCTTCGTCATCGCCGTGGTCGCTGTCTTCGCTGCGGTGGCGCTCGTCGGGATCTTCGTGAACGGCTGGGCAGCGCTGATCGCCTTCGTCGTTCTCGCGCCCATCGTCGGGTACCGCTATTTCCGCAGCGACCCGAAGGTCGTCGAGCCAGCGGTCTGGGATCGAAACCGGGACGCGGACGGCCGGCACCGGATCCTCGTCGTCGCGAACGAGACCGTAGCCGGGAAGTCGCTCCGCGACGAGGTGGTGCGCCGGGCGGTGGAGGGCGATGCCGAGGTCCTCGTCGTCACGCCGGCCCTGAACACGCGCATCCGCCACTGGACCTCCGACGAGGACACCGCGCGGGAGGCGGCGCAGGCACGTCTCGACGAGTCGCTTGCCGCACTTTCAGCCGGCGGGATCGACGCGCACGGCACCGTCGGGGACGACGATCCTTGCCAGGCGATCGAGGATGCCCTCCGGATGTTCCCGGCCGACGAGATCGTCGTCTCGACGCATCCGCCCGGCCGCTCCAACTGGTTGGAGACCGGTGTCGTCGAGCGCGCGGGAGAGCGCTTCGACCTCCCGATCACGCACGTCGTCGTCGACCTCGAGCGCGAGGCCGAGGCGAGGCGAACCGCCTAGCGCAGCTCGTCGCGCAGCAGATCCATCAGGAGCCCGTCGTGAAAGGTCCCGTCGGGCCCGCGCTCGTACGAGCGCATGACGCCCACCGGCTTGAAGCCGATGCCCTCATAGGCTCTGATGGCGCGCGCGTTCGACGCGGCCGGGTCGATGATCAGGCGGTGGTGGTCACGCTCCTCGAAGAGATGGCGCGCGACGAGCCGGAGCGCTTCGCGGCCAAGGCCCTGGTCCTGGCTCTCCGGGGCGAGGAAGAGGTCCATGCCCGCGTGGCGGTAGTCGGGCCCGTTCTCCTCGTAGAAGCCGATCGCGCCGACCACCACACCCCCGACCTCGATCGCAAAGCCGGTCACCTCCGGGTCGGAGATGAACTCTTCGGCCGATTCCTCCGCGGGACTCATGCCGAACCACCGTGCCACCTCGGGCTCCTCCAGGATCTCGACGAGACGCGGCTTGTCCCGCTGCTCCAGCGGCCGGAGCGTAACGCGCTCCCCGCGGAGCGTCGTCATCAGGGGGTCGTGGTGGCGCCGGTGGCGCCGGCCGTTCCGGTTCCGCCCGCCGCTTGCGGCGGCAGGCCGGCCACAGAGGCGACGTAGGCCGCGATGTTGTGCAGCTCTTCCTCCGTGAGCGCCTGCGGGCCCGTGTCGAAGCGAGGCATCGGCGGCGCCGCAAGTCTCATCTGGTCGAGCGTGACGTCGAAGATGGTGCTCTCGTGGAAATCGCCGCCCTTCTCCGTGCGCGAGGCGCGGAACGCGTCGTCGAGGTTCGGGCCGACGTTCGCGACCGTCCCCGCGTCGGCCAGCGTGTGGCAGCCGCCGCAGTTCTGGGAGAAGAGCGTCTTGCCGGCGTTCGTATCGGCTGCGCTGGAGTCGACCGCCCGGCCCGCGCAGCCCGCAGACAGGAGCGCGGCTCCGGCGAGCACCAGGGGGAGAAGTGCGCGGAGCGTCAAGAGGCTACGTCTGCGCCTGTGCCTCCTGGCCGACACTCTCCACGGCCTCGGCACGCGACTCGTAGATGGGGAAGACCTTGTTCAGGCCCGTGATCTCGAAGATCTTCGTGATGTTGCGGTCGTTGCAGACGAGCGAGAGCCTTCCCCCGTTCGGGCGCAGGCGCTTGACGCCCCCCACGAGCACTCCGAGCGTGGTCGAGTCGATGAAGGTGGTGTCGGAGAAGTCGACGACGACCTCCTTGGCGCCCTGGCCGATCACTTCCAGCAGCTGCTGCTTGAACTCGGGCGCGGTGTAGAGGTCGACCTCGCCCGTCAGGGCGATGACGTACGCGTCGTTGGCGAGCTCTTCGGTCTTGATGTCGAAGTTCATGTGTCCCCTTGGTCGTTCGAGCAGGTGGAGCTTAACCGCTTGGCAGCAACGAGGAACCTGCCTTCTGCTGCGCCGAGAGGATCTTCAGCTGCTGCTTGACGAGCGGAGCGCTCGCGTCGTCCGGGGCGAGTGCCAGGAACTGTCGGTACGCCGCGATCGCCGACTCGATGTCGTTGGCGCTCTGCGAGGCGACGCCGAGCTGGAGGAAGACGCTCGGATCGTCGGGCGTGAGGAGCGTGAGATCCTGGTAGACCTTGGCGGCCTCGCGATAGGCGTTCTGCGCGCGGAGGTTCGCCGCCGACGCGCGGTTGTTCGCGTCCGTCGAGATGACCTCCGCGATCTTGTTCCCCTGCACCTGCTGGAGGAACGGGGAGTCGGTCGGCGCCTGCGGCTGCGCCGCGTTCGCCTGAGCCGCGACGACGGAGGCGGCCTGAGCCTCGTTCCGCGCCTTGGTGGCGGCCGCGCCCCAGAGGGCTGCGAGCTGCTGAAGCGCGCTGGCGTCCTTCGGGTTCGCCGTCGTGTACTTCTGCAGCACCGCGATCGCCTCGGTCGTCTGGCCTGCCGTCTGCAGGCCGTTCGCGTACGCGATCTGCGCGTTGGGATCCTTGGGGTTCTTGGCCGCGTCCTCCTTCAGCGAGTCGAGGTCCTGGCCGCCGCTCGAGCCCGTGAAGATGTCGCGCAGGACGTCGCCGATGCTCGTCCCGCCCACGCCTGTCCCGACTCCGAAGGCGACGAAGCCGAGGGCGAACGCGATCGCGAGGAGGAGGAAGACCCACTTCGCCTTGCGGCGAAGCTTGGGGAAGAACATCAGGTCTTCGGCGCTCGAGGCACTGCGGCGAGCGCGCGTGCGCGATGTCTTGCGGCGCTGTGCCTGGGCTCGTGCCATGCGGTGGGATCCTCCTTGGATGCCTCGGGGGGCGGGCGACTCTGTACGCTCCGCGACTCAAGGAGGATACCGAGAAAATCGCGCCCCACCCCTTCCCTAAGATCGAGCTCCACGTCCACCTCGAGGCGACCGTGCGCCCGGAGACGCTCCTCGAGATCGCGCGGCGGAACGACTTCGTCCTCCCGGCCGACACCGTCCAGGGGATCCGGGAGCTCTACCGCTACCGGGACTTCGACCACTTCATCGAGGTCTGGATCCTGACGACCAATGCGCTCCAGACCGCAGACGACTTCCGCCAGGTCGTCGTCGATTACGCCGCCGAGGCGAAGCGGCATGGAGCCGTCTACGTCGAAGGCATCTTTTCGCCGATCGAGCGCACCTGGCGCGGCGTTTCCTGGGACGACCTCTTCTCCGGTTATTGCGACGGCGCGCAGGAGGCGTACGAGCTGCACGGCGTCGAAGTGCTCCTGACCCCGGATGTCACGCGCGGCGCCCCGGTGGAGGACGGCTTCGAGCTCGTGCGTCGCGCGACGAAGTACAGGGAGCGCGGGATCGTCGGCATCGGCCTCGGCGGCGAGGAGGCCCGCTTCCCCCCGGAGAAGTTCGCGGACGTGTTCGCGCTTGTCCGCGAGGAGGGCTTCGGCTCGGTGCCGCACGCCGGTGAGGTCGCCGGCCCCGAGTCTGTCCGCGGCGCGCTCGAGTCGCTGCACGCCGATCGAATCCGCCACGGCATCCGGGCGGTCGAGGACCCTGCGCTGCTCGAGGAGCTCGCCGATTGCGGAGTCGTGCTCGACGTCACGCCGCTCTCGAACCTGCGCACCGGGGTCGTGCCTTCCCTCGAAGAGCACCCGTTGCCGGAGCTTGTGGCAGCCGGGATCCCGTGCACGGTCTCGACCGACGACCCGGAGATGTTCGACACCGACCTCACGCGCGAGTACGACGCCGTGCTCTCTCTGGGCATGGACCCGAAGGCCCTCTACGAGGCCGGAGTCGAGGGCGCGCTCTGCAGCGACGAGTCGCGTGCTCGTCTACGCGAGTGCGGGGAGGCCTACGACTGGTCCGCGATCAGCGGAGCGCCGATCAGCCCGCGGGCGCGCCAGCGCTTCTCGAAGAACACGGCCGCCCAGATTGAGCCCTCGTAGAGGATCAGCAGCGGGATCGTCTCGAACACGAGCGAGACGGGGTCGACGGTGGGGAGCAGCGCGGCGCCGACGATGACGATGGCGATGCCGATGCGGCGGTTGCGGCGCAGCGTGTCCGACGTCAGCACGCCGAGGCGCACCAGCGCGAGGACGAAGATCGGCAGACAGAAGACGAGCCCGATCGCGAGCAGCGTGTACGCGACGAAGGTGTAGTAGTAGTTCGCGCGGATCTGGATGTTGAAGAACTCGTCGTTGTACGTCGTGAGGAAGCCGAGGGCGCGAGGCAGCACGATGTAATAGCCGAACGCTACGCCTCCCGCGAAAAGCACCGTCGATATGAGGACGAAGACGGCGACGATGCGCTGGGCGTTCTCCTCGAACGCAGGCGCGAGGAAGCTCCACAGCTGCCAGAGGACGACCGGGAGCGCGAGCGCGAAGGCCGCGATGAAGACGACCTTGACGGTCGTGAAGAACGGCTCGGTGACGCTGAAGGTGATGAGCCCGTCCTTGCGCACTTCCTCGGGCAACGGCTGTTCGAGCCAGCGAAGGATGTCCTCGTTGAAGACGTAGGCGCCGACGAACGCGACGACGACCGCGATGATCGCGACGATCAGGCGCGAGCGAAACTCGTCGAGGTGCTCGACGAGCGTGACGCTGTCCTCGTGCTTCAGACGACGCGGGAGCCGCGCCATGGCCGTGGGCTAGGCGTTCTCGCTCTTCGGCTGCGGCTGCGCAGGGGCCTGCGCAGGTGCCTCGGTCGTCGAGGCTTGCGTCACGGGCGCGGGCGTCGGAGCGGTAGTGACTTCCTTCTGCTCCGGCTCGCTCGTGGTGACCGCGTCCTTGAACTCCCGCATGCCGCGTCCCAGGGAACGTCCCATCTCCGGCAGGCGCTTGGCTCCGAAGAGCAGGAGCAGCACGACGAGGATGATGATTATCTCAGGCCATCCGAGGGGACCCATGCATCGATGGTAGCACGGTGCCTGTAACGGGGACACCGAGGGCGAATCGCTACACTTGAGGTGTCACAAGCGCTTGGCTCCAGGCCGGGTGCGCCCTAGTGAAAGGCTGTTACGAACTTGGCTTTGCTCCAGATCAAAGACCTGCACGTCGCCACCGAGGACGGCACGGAGATCGTCCGTGGAGTCGATCTCGACGTGGACACGAACCAGGTGCACGCGATCATGGGCCCGAACGGGTCGGGCAAGTCCACGCTTGCCTATGCGCTCATGGGCCACCCGGCCTACGAGATCACCGGAGGCGACGTCTTCCTGGACGGTGAGAGCATCCTGGAAGCCGAGGCGGACGAGCGCGCCCAGCGCGGCCTCTTCCTCGCGTTCCAGTACCCGCACGCCGTTCCGGGCGTGACGGTCGCGAGCTTCCTGCGCTCCTCGGTGAACGCGGTGCGCAAGGCGAAGAACGGGGGCGAGGACGACCCGGTCAAGATCCCCGAGTTCCGCAAGCAGCTGAACGAGGCCATGGAGTCGCTCCGGGTGCCGAAGGAGATGGCCGGCCGCTATCTCAACGACGGCTTCTCGGGGGGCGAGAAGAAGCGGGTCGAGATCCTGCAGATGGCGATGCTACAGCCGCGGATCGCAATCCTCGACGAGACTGATTCGGGCCTCGACATCGACGCGCTCCGCATCGTCGCGGGCGGCGTCTCGAAGCTCGTCGGCCCCGACATGGGCGCGCTTGTCATCACGCACTACCAGCGGATCCTCGACTACATCAATCCGGACTTCGTGCACGTCTTCGTCGACGGGCGTATCGTGGAGGAAGGCGGTTCCGAGCTCGCCCAGAAGCTCGAGGCCGAGGGCTACGAGGCGTTCATGCCGGAGCCCGTAGGAGGTGAGGCATAGTGGCAACTTCTGAGACACAGGTCGTCGCGGAGATCGGCAACGAGTACCGCTACGGCTTTCACGATCCCGAGGAGTACTTCTTCAAGTCCGGCCGCGGCCTGAACCCGGAGATCGTGGCGATGATCTCCGAGCACAAGAACGAGCCGGACTGGATGAGGAAGCGTCGCCTCCAGGCCCTCGAGTACTTCCGCGCGCGGCCGCTCCCGACCTGGGGCGGCGATCTCGAGGACATCGACTTCGAGAACATGTACTACTACATCCGGCCGACCGAGAAGCAGGCGAATTCCTGGGAAGACCTGCCGGCCGACATCAAGAACACGTGGGACCGGCTCGGGATTCCCGAGGCCGAGAAAAAGTACCTCGCCGGCGTCGGCGCCCAGTACGAGTCCGAGGTCGTCTACCACAAGCTCAAGGAGGACCTCGAGAGCCAGGGCGTCCTCTTCCTCGACATGGATTCTGGCCTGCGCGAGCACGAGGAGCTCGTGCGCCAGTACTTCGGCACCGTCATCCCCGCGAACGACAACAAGTTCGCGGCACTCAACTCGGCCGTCTGGTCGGGCGGCTCGTTCATCTACGTGCCGCCTGGCGTCAAGATCGAG
>JBKPRJ010000052.1:0-15292 GCA_046734455.1 Actinomycetota bacterium
TGCAGCTGGCGGCGCTTCGGCCGCCGGGCCTCAAGGCGATCATGACGTTGATGTCGACGGACGACCGCTATGCGGACGATGTCCACTACCGCGGCGGCTGCGTCGAGGCGCTCGACATGCTCCACTGGGCGTCTTCGATGCTGGTGTGGAATGGCCGCCCGCCGGACCCGCGGCTCTACGGCGAGGGCTGGCGCGAGACCTGGCTCGAGCGGCTCGAAGGAGCGACCAACTGGATCGAGCCCTGGCTCGGCCACCAGCGGCGCGACGCGTACTGGAAGCACGGCTCGGTGTGCGAGGACTACTCGGCGATCGAGGTGCCTGTGTACGCGGTGGGCGGCTGGGTGGACGGCTACACGAACGCCGTGCCGCGGATGCTCGAGGGTCTCAGCGCCCCGCGGAAGGGCCTGATCGGGCCCTGGGCGCATGCGTTTCCGGACGACGCGCTGCCCGGCCCCAGCATCGGGTTCCTCCAGGAGTGCGTCCGGTGGTGGGACCACTGGCTCAAGGAAGTCGACACGGGGATCATGGACGAGCCGATATTCCGCGCCTGGATGCAGGAGTACTCGCCGCCGCGGGCGTTCTACGAGGTGCGGGAAGGGCGGTGGGTTGCGGAGCCCGAGTGGCCGTCCCCGAGCATCCGTCTGGAGAGGTTGGAGCTCGCGGATGGGCCGCGATCCATCGTCGGCGCGCAGACATGCGGAGTCGAGGCGGGCGTGTGGTGCGCCGAGGGCGGCTCGGCGGACCTGGCGGGGGATCAGCGGGTTGAGGATGCCGTCTCGCTCACGTGGGACTTCGAGCCGCTCGAGGACCCGCTCGAGATCCTTGGGCACCCGCAGGCCGTCCTCGAGCTCGAGGTCGACCGCCCGCAGGCGCTCGTGGCCGTGCGGCTTTGCGACGTGGCGCCGGACGGCTCGTCCCTCCTCGTCACGCGGGGAGTCCTCAACCTCACGCATCGCCAGAGCCACGAGCATCCGGAGCCGCTCGAGCCAGGGCGGAAATACGAGATCACGGTGCCGTTGGACGTGATCGCCCACTCGTTCGCTCCCGGCCACCGGCTGCGCGTCGCCGTCTCGCCGACCTACTGGCCCTGGGCGTGGCCCTCACCGGAGCCGGTGACGATGACGGTGCACGGGGGCCGGCTCGAGCTGCCGGTTCGGGAGCCGCGCGCGGAGGACGGCGAGCTCTCGCCCTTCGGGGAGCCCGAGCATTCCGCGCCGCTCGCGACCGAGGAGGTCGAAGGCGACCCCGGGGGCCGATATGTCCGCAAGGAGCACGCGACCGGGCGGGTCGAGCAGATCTTCGACTGGGCGCTGGGCGGATCGCTTCGGTTTCTCGACATCGACCTCGACTCCGCGGACACGAGCCACTGCGTCTATTCGATCGTCGAGGGCGATCCGCTCTCCGCCGAAGTGCGGTTCCATGCCGCCTCCGACATGGGCCGCGGCGACTGGCAGACGCGGTCCGAGGTGAAGAGCCGGATGACCTCCGATGCGGAGGCCTTCCACGTCGAGAGCACGCTCGAGGTGCACGAGAACGGCGAGGTCATCTTCGCGCGGAGCTGGGACTTCGACTTCCCTCGCGACAACGTCTAGCTCTCTTTGTTGTCCAAGTGACAGACTGTTACGTGGTTTGTTTCGTGACGGTTCGTGATCTTTCGAACCCTGCGATTTGCGGGGAGATCGACCACAGACCGAGCAAGTAACAGACTGTTACTTGGCGTGTGTCGTGACGGGTCGGTGCGCCGTACGTTTCTCGTGTCTCAGGCGAAGTCGGAGCGGTAGTACGTCTCGCCCGAGAGATTCGCTCGGAGGGATTGGCCGTCCACGACCGCGTCGAAGCGCAGGCGTTCCGGTGACCACTCCTCCTCGCCCACGCGGAACTCCGCCTCGCCGAGCTGCGTGAGCGGCCGGTCGTCGCCCCAGGCGAGCGACGCAGTGAGCCCGCTCTCGCGCTGCTCGACCCGGAAGCCCGGGAGCCAGGGGTTGTAGCTCCGGTAGCGCCCGTAGAAGGCGGCGTACTGCGCGAGCGGCTCGGCCGGCGGGCTGGGAGGCGGCCAGGGCTCAGGGTCGCCCGGCGGGGCGGGCGCAGCGCCCCCGTACGTATCGAGGACGAACCGTGCGACGACCTCGGTCGCGTTGTGCTCGTCCGGCCCATTCATGAGCGCTGCGACGGCGAAGCCGGAGTCGAGGTCGCCGAGCAGCGAGGAGGCGAAGCCGGGCATCGATCCCCCATGCCCGAAGAGGCTGCCCTTCCGCTCGAGGCCGTAGCCGTAGCTCCACCCGTGGCCGGAGTCGAGCAGCGGGCCCGAGGTGAGCTCCTCCGCCCGCCCTTCGAGGAGTGCAACGCCAAACGCGGCCAGGTCGCCTGCGGTCGCAGCAAGACAGCCGTCCGCCGTCCCTGTCTCGAGCCATGCCGCCGGGTAGAGCGGGTCCTCCGGAGAGGGAGTGCGGTCGTCGTGTAGGCGGTCGTAGCCGACGGCCATGCTCCCGCGCACGTCGACTGTGATCTCCGGCGCCGTGTGCTCGAGGCCGAGCGGGTCGAGGATGCGCGTGCGCAGGAGGTCGCGGTAGCGCTCACCGGTGGCGGCCTCGAGCGCGTAACCGAGAGTTCGGTACCCGACGTTCGAGTAGTAGTAGCGCTCGCCGGGCGCAAAGCCGGCCTCCGTGTCGCGGAGCGCCCAGACGTCGAAGCGGGAGTCCGCGGTCACCTCCGTGCCGCGGATGAGCCCGGCCGAGTGTGTGAGCAGGTGCTCGATGCGGATCGCGCCGAAGTCCGACCGGACTTCGAACCAGGGCAGGTAGTCGGTTACCGGGGCCTGCAGGTCGAGGAGCTCCAACGCCAGGAGCGCGGTGTACGTCTTGCCGATCGAGCCGAGCTCGAAGAGCGTGTCCTCCACGATCGGCCGCTTGCGGAGCTCCGCCCACCCCTTGGCGACGAACTCGACCTCGCCAGCGCTGTTCCTGACCGAAACGGCCATGCCCGGCAGCCCTCGCCGCTTGAGCCAGTCGCCGAGCCACTTCCAGCCCTGATTGGAGAAATCCATGTGCTGTGGACTATCTTCTCCTTCGTGATCGACTGCGACATCCACCCGCAGATCGGGGACGTCGAGGAGTTCCTCGGCTACGTCGAGCCGGCCCAGCGCGAGTGGTTCCGCGGCCAGGGCCCGTCGCTCGGGATCCCCGGCTATTCGTGGGTGCACCCGTCGTCGTGGTTTCGGGCCGACATCGAGCAGAATGGGAAGCCGCCGGCCTCGGACGTCGACACCATCCGCCGGGAACTGCTCGACCCGAGTGGGACCGAGGTCGGGATCCTGAATGGGGACGACGCCGTCCTCGTCTCGCTGATGCCGAGCCCCTACCGCGCGGCGGAGCTCGCGCGAGCCCACAACGAATGGCTCCGAGAGCGCTGGCTCGCCGACGAGCCGCGGCTGCGCGCGTCGATCCTCTGCCCGGCGCAGGACCCGCAGGCCGCGGCAGCCGAGATCCGCCGCATGGCCGAGGACGAGCGCTTCGTGCAGGTGCTCCTCTGCGGCGGAGCCGACCGGCCGTACGGCGAGCCGCGCTACCTGCCGATCTTCGAGGCCGCGGTCGAATGCGGACTGCCGGTCGCGATCCATTCGGGCGGCGAAGGGATGGGGATCGCCGCTCCGCCGGGCGGCGCGGGGCCGGTCACCTTCTACATCGAGTGGCACACGCTCGGCTCGGCCTGCAGCACGATGTCGCACCTCGTCTCGCTTCTCTGCCACGGAACGTTCGAGCGCCTGCCGAGCCTGAAGGTGCTCCTCATCGAAGGCGGCATCGCCTGGCTGCCCGGAATCCTCTGGCGCCTCGATACGAACTGGCGCGCGCTTCGGGACGAGACGCCCTGGCTCGAGCGCAAGCCGAGCGAGGTCGCCCGCGAGCACATCCGCTTCTCGACGCAGCCGCTCGAGCACACGGACGGGAACGACGAGACGCTCTTCGAGATGCTCGAGGCCGCCGGCGCGCCCGACAACCTCTGCTTCGCGTCCGACTACCCGCACTGGGACTTCGATGACCCGGGCTTCATGCTCAAGCGCCTGCCCGAAGCGTGGCGCGACAAGGTCCTGCACGAGAACGCCGCCGAGCTCTACGGCGAGCGGCTCCGCTTGGCGCGCGCGTGAGCTGGGAGGACGTCGGGTCGGTCGCCGACCTCGAGCGGGAAGGGCACGTCGTCGCGCGGATCGGAGGACGGGAGATCGGGGTCGTCGCCGTGAACGGCGAGCTGCGTGGGATCCGCAACCGCTGTCCACACCACGGCGGTCCGCTCTGCCTCGGCGCTGTCCGGGAGCGGGTTTCGGGGGCGCCGGGCCGCTACGAGCTCGCGGGGTCGCCCGTCATTCGCTGCCCCTGGCACGGGTGGGAGTTCGACCCGGCAACCGGCCGGTGCCTCGACGACGACTCGATGCGCGTCGCCGTCTACCCGGCGAAGGTCGAGGGCGGTCGCGTGTTCGTGCAGGCTTAGGGCCTGCTCTTTCGGCCCTCAGGCGAGCTCGTCGTGGACCGGCTCGCCCTCGGAGAGGGTGAGCACGACGCGCGCGTCTCCGACCGGACCAGCGCCGGGGTCGAAGATGTCCCGGTCGAGGACGACGAGGTCGGCGAGCTTCCCCTCCTCGATCGTGCCGGTCTCGTTCTCGAGGAAATTGACGTAGGCGGAGCCGCGCGTCTGGGCGGCGATCGCCGTCTCGAGGTCGAGGCGCTCGCCGGGGAGCATAGGCTCGCCGTCGCGCTCGGGATGCTGAACCCGCGTGACGGCGACCTCGACGATCGGGAGCGGATTCACTGTCGAGACCGTCCAGTCGCTCCCGAACGCGAGCGCCGCGCCCGCGCGGACGAGGCTCCCGAAGGGATAGTGGTAGGCAGCGCGCTCGCCGATGAACGGCAGGGTGAGGTCGTCGACGTAGGCGCTGTGCGCGGCCCAGTAGGGCTGAGCGTTCGCCACCACGCCGAGCTCGGCGAAGCGCGGCTGGTCGTCAGGATGGATGAGCTGGATGTGCGCGAGATGGTGGCGCGCGTCGCGCTTCCCGTTCGCCCGCTGCGCGGCCTCGATCGCGTCGAGGGATTCGCGGACGGCTCGATCCCCGATCGTGTGCAGGTGTACCTGGAAGCCGTGGGAGTCGAGGAGGACGAGCATGCGCTTGAGCTCCTCGGCGTCGTGCATGGACATCCCGCGGTTGTCCGTTCCCTCGTAGGGCTCGAGGAGCGAGCCCGTGAAGTTCTCGAGCACCCCGTCCTGGAAGATCTTCACGCCGCGGATGCGGAGCCGGCCGAGCGACCCGCGCTCGCGAAGCTCGAGGAGGTCGTCGATCTGTTCATCGCCGCGTGAGCGAACCCACAGGAGGTTCCCCTCGGCGCGCATGGTCAGCTGCCCGCGCCCGGCCACTGCGAGGTAGGCGGCGAGCGTGTCGGGCTCGACGACCGCGTCCTGCCAGGCCGTGATCCCAAGGGCGTGCAGCTCGGCCTGTGCGTTCAGGAGCGCCTGCTCCTGCTCGGCCGCGCTCGGCGCGGGGACGAGGTCACTGACGAGCCACATCGCGCCTTCGTGCAGCGCACCGGACGGCTCGCCGGCTGCGTTGCGCTCGATCCGGCCGTCGCCGGGATCCGCACTGTCCGCCGTGATCCCCGCCAGCTCGAGGGCGCGGCTGTTCACCCAGGCGGTGTGGCCGTCGCGGTTCTCGAGATAGACCGGTCGATCGGGGACGACGGCGTCGAGGCGCTCCTTGTCCGGCTTCCCGCCGGGGAAGAAGTCCATCGACCAGCCGTCGCCTGAGATCCATTCCCTGTCCGGGTTTGCGGCCGCAAAGCCGGCGATCTCCTCGAGGCAGTCGTCGGCCGAGGCGGTCTCATGCAGGTTGCAGACGATCGCGAGCATTCCGCCCGAGAAGGGATGGAGATGCGCGTCCTGGAAGCCGGGAAGCACTGTCCGGCCCTGGAGCTCGACCACACGAGCGGCCGAAAGGCCGTCGAGGTCGGCCGTCGAGCCGACTGCTGCGATCCGGCCTCCACGCACCGCGAGAGACTCGGCGTCTCCGCCGGAGACGGTGTGGACACGGCCTCCTCGTAGCAACAGATCGACGGCGTTAGGCTCCATCGCGAGTGGCGATCTTCTCATCAGCGGACGCGCGACGCGCTGTCGAGCACGGCTTCGACGACTCGGTTGGGTTCCTCGCCGATCTCGTCCGCGTCCCCAGTCTCCTCGGCGAGGAAGAACCGGCGCAGCAGCTCGTCGAGGCGCGCCTCCGCGAGCTCGGCTTCGAGGTCGAGTCGATCGTGCCCGACCCCGAGCGCCTGGCGGAGCGTTCGGACAGCGGCATTCCGCTGATGTCGTACGAGGGACGCCGGTCGCTCGTCGGCACGATTGGCGAAGGCGGCCGCTCGCTGCTGCTCAACGGGCACGTGGACGTCGTCAGCGCCGAGCCGCTCGACCGCTGGACGAAAGAGCCCTTCGGCGCTGAGATCGCGGATGGGCGCATGTACGGCCGCGGCGCGGTGGACATGAAGGGCGGGGTGGCCGCGATGCTCCTCGGCGTCGAGGCCGCGCTCTCGGCGGGCCCACTTCCAGGGAGGCTCGTCTACCAGAGCGTGATCGAGGAGGAGTGCGGCGGGAACGGCGCGCTCGCCGCGTGCCTCGCAGGGCCGCTCGGCGACGCGACCCTCATCGCCGAGCCCACGGACGGCGGCGTGGACCTCGTTGCGGTCGGCGTCATCTGGGCGCGCATCACTCTCGAGGCCGACTCGCGCCACGCGTCGAACGCGGACCGCGGCTCGAACCCGATCGAGGCCGCCTATCCCGTGATCCAGGCGCTCCACGCGCTCGAGGCGGAGCTGAACGCCGATCCCGAGGCCGAGGTTGCCGGGCTAGAACATCCGTACCTCCTCAATGTCGGCGCGCTGCATGCGGGCGACTGGGCGTCCATGACTCCGGGGCGCGCCACGCTGGACGTGCGCCTCGGCTTCCCGATCCGCATGGAGCCGGCCGAGGCGCAGGCGCGGCTCGCGCGGGTGGTTCGAGCAGCCGATCCAGCGGCCCAGGTGGAGTTCCGCGGTTTTCGCGCGCGCGGCTACTCCTTCGACCCGGAGAGCCCGTTCGTCAGCCTCCTCGGCGACTGTCACGAGGAGGTGCGCGGCGGGAGGCCGAGGCCCGATCCGTCGCGTGCGACCACCGACCTGCGCTTCTTCGAGGGGCAGGCGGTCTGCTACGGCCCGACCGGCGACAACCTGCACGGCGTCGACGAGTGGGTCGACCTCGAGTCGATCGCCGACGTCGCCACCGTGATCGCGCTCCTCATCCGCCGCTGGGGTGAGGGCTAGACCCGGATGCAGGCGGCGCGATGCTCCGGGTCGGTCGATGCTGCCGGGCGCCGGAGCTCGGGATCAACGGTCTTGCAATCGGGGATCGCCATCGGGCAGCGCGGCTGGAAGCGGCACCATGGCGGGATGTGGATCGAGTTCGGCGTCTCGCCGCGAAGGATCTGAGGCGTCACGCGTTCGCGGGGGTCGCGCTTGGGCACGACCGAGAGGAGGGCCCGCGTGTACGGATGCTGCGGGTTTTCGATCACATCGCGCGTCGGCCCCTCCTCGACGATCCGGCCCAGGTACATGACGGCGATCCGGTCGGCGTAATGGGCGGCCGTGGAGAGGTCATGCGTGATCATCAGCACTGCGAGCCCCTTGTCGCGGAGCTCGTCGAGGATCGAGAGGATGCCGGCGCGAACGGAGACGTCCAGCATCGAGACGGGCTCGTCTGCGACGAGCAGCTCGGGGCCGAGGACGAGTGTCGCGGCGATCGCGACGCGCTGGCGCTGCCCGCCCGAGAGCTCGTGGGGATAGCGGTTGATGTAGAGCTCGGCCGGAGTCAGGCCCGCAAGTTCGAGCGCTTTCTTCACCTCGTCTCGCCGCTCCTGACGGGAGCCGATCTTGTGCACTTCGAGCGGCTCCTCGATGGTCGCGCCCACGCGGAACCGGGGGTCGAGAGACTCGTAGGGGTCCTGATAGACGATCTGCATCCGGCGGCGGAGCGGCCGAAGCTCCCTGGTCGAGAGCCCAGTGATCTCCTGGCCGTCGAAGCGGATCGAACCGCCGCTCGTCTCGAGCAGCCGTAGCACGGACTGAGCGGTCGATGTCTTTCCGCAACCGGACTCGCCGACGAGGGCGAGCATCTCGCCGCGATCGAGCGAGAACGAGACACCGTCGACCGCCCGCACTTCGAGCTTTGGCTCGCGGGTGACTGCGCCGACGATTCCGCGGCCGACCGGGTAGCGGGCGACGAGGTCCTCGACCTCGAGCAGGGAGTGCGAGCCGTTGGTACTCACGCTGTCGCCGGCTCCCGGACGTGGTCGTTCAGATGGCAGGCGGCCACGTGGCGCTCGCCGACCTTCTTCAGGAGCGGCGTCACCGTCGGGCACGGCTCAAAAGCGCGGTCGCAACGCGGCTGGAAGGGGCACCCGACGATCGGCTTGTCGAGCCGTGGAGGCGCGCCGGGAATCGAGGCAACGCGTTCACCGCCCGCGCGCAGGTCCGGAGTCGCGGCGAAGAGCAAGCGCGTGTAGGGGTGCTTCGGGGTGTGGAAGAGCGCGTCGATGGACGCTGCTTCGGCGATCTCGCCCGCGTACATGACCGCGGCGCGGTCGCAGACCTGCGCGACGATCGGCAGGTCGTGCGTCACGAGCATGAGAGTGAGATTGAAATCGGCCGCGAGCGAGACGAGAAGCTCGAGGATCTGGGCCTGCACCATCACGTCGAGCGCCGTGGTCGGCTCGTCGGCGAGGAGCACCTTCGGCTCGCATGCGAGGGCCATCGCGATCGCAGCTCGCTGCCTCATGCCGCCGGAGAACTCGTGCGGAAACCGATCCGCCCTGTCCCTGGGGATGCCGACGCGCTCGAGCAGCGCTTCTGCCTGTCGGCGCGCGACCTTGCCCTCGGCGATGCCGTGCAGCTGCATCGGCTCCTCGATCTGCGAGCCGACGGTCTGAACGGGGTTGAAGGCGTTCATCGCGCCCTGGAAGACCATGGCGATGTCGTTCCAGCGGTGCGGGCTCACCGTCTCCTCGCCGCGCGCGAGGATGTTCTCGCCCTCGAGCCGCACCTCCCCGGCCACGGTCGCGTTCGGGGGCAGGAGGCCCATGATCGAGAGCATGGCCGTGGTCTTCCCGCAGCCCGACTCGCCGACCAGACCGAATCGCTCGCCCGCCTCGAGCTCGAAGCTGATCCCGCGGACGGCGTGCAGCTCGCCTCCACCCGGAAGCTCGAACCAGACGTTGAGATTTTCGACTTCGAGAAGCGGCGTCGTCATTCCGCGTCGAGCTTTCCGCGGAGGGGCCGGACCTTGAACCGTCGAACCGAGAGGTGGCCGACCCGCAGACGTGGGTTGAGCGCGTCCTCGAGGGACTGGCCGAAGAGGGTCGCGCCGAGGACGACGAGGGTGACGCAGAGACCCGGTGGGATGATCGCCCACCACGCGTTGTTGAGGATGGCGTCGTCGTTGAACGCGTTCTCGATCAGCCTCCCCCAGGAGATGACGCTCGGGTCGCCGAGCCCGAGGAAGGTGATGAACGTCTCCGCGAAGATCGCGTAGGCGACGAGCAGGACCGTGTTCGCGACGAGCAGCGGGGCGACCTGCGGAAGGATGTGCTTGAAGATCAGGCGCCTGTTCGCTGCGCCGAGTGCGCGCGCCCGTTTCACGTACACCCGCTCGCGGACGCTCAGCACCTGCGCGCGGATGAGCCGCGCCGTCGTCGTCCAGTAGATGATCCCGATGATGATGATGATGTTGGTGAGGCTGCGGCCGAAGAGTGCCGCGGCGACGATCATGAGCGGGATGTCGGGGATGACGATCACGTAGTCCGTCATCCGCATGAGCGTGACATCGACTTTCCCTCCGTAGAACCCGGCGAACAGCCCGACGGTGCCGCCGATGAAGGCCGACACGAGCGCGGCGCAGAAGCCGACGAGCAGGGAGACCCGCGTCCCGGCGATCAGGAGCTTGACCATGTCTGCGCCCCCGCCGTCGAGGCCGATCGGGTGGGAGGCGCTCGGGGGCTCGAAGATCGGGCCGACCTTCTCCTTCGGATCGCCGCTCAGGAAGAACGGCGAGAGAACCGCCACGAGGACGAAGAACGCGATGATGGCCAGCCCCGCGATCGCGGTCGGCTCGCGCAGGGCGATCTGGCGGATCGAGCCGGGGCGCCGCGACGCGGAGACATCGACGCCTTCAGTGGCGGCAGCCGCGCCGCCCTGGATGGACGCGCTCATCCCGACACCCTCGGGTCGAGCTTGAAGTAGAGGAGGTCGGCGAGGAGGTTCGCTCCGATCACGGACAGGGTCAACAGAAGGAAGGCGCCCTGCAGGATCGGGTAGTCCCGCTGGTCGATCGCCTCGACGACTTCGAGCCCGATTCCCGGATAGGAGAACACGTACTCGATCGTGATCGAGCCGCCGATGATGAATCCGAGCGAGAGCGCGACGAGCGTGACGATCGGGAGCAGTGCGTTCCTTAGGCCGTGCGTGCGCACCGTCCGCCAGTTCGAGAGCCCCTTCGCGCGCGCGGTGAGGACGTAGTCCTCCCCGAGTGTCTCGAGCATGGCCGAGCGCACGACGAGCGCATACTCGCCGTAAAGAACGAGGCCGAGCGTCAGCGCGGGCAGAATCATGTGGCGCATGCGGTCCACGAAGACCTCCCACCAGGAAGCGTCTCCGAGGATCCCGAGCGTCGGATCCTTGATCCCCGCAGTCGGTAGGCCGAGCCAGCCGGCCACGAACAGCACCATCAGGAGCCCGAGCCACTGGGGCGGCATCGAGTAAAACGCGAGCCCGCTCCAAAGACCGCCCTTGTCGGCCCATGTGCCGCGCCTCCAGGCGCAGACGACGCCGACGAGGATGCCGAAGACGATCGAGAACGCCGTCCCCAGCGCGACCATCGCCATCGTGTTCTTGATCGGCGGCCAGAGCTCGTGGGTGACCGGCTGCTCGGAGCGGAGCGACTTCCCCATGTCCCCGTGCGCGAGGTCCTGGAGGTAGAGCTTGTACTGGTCCCACTTGGACTGGTCGAGCCCCAGCTGCTCCCGCTGGTAGTCCTTGAACGCCTGGGTGCATTGCCGGCACCGCAGAGCGGAGACCGCGTCACCTGAGAGCGTGCGGAAGAGGACGAAGTTCAGCGTGATCGCGACGAAGACAGTGAGCACGGCAAAAAGCACGCGCTTACTGACGTAGTCGAAACCCCGCATTCGTCCTCTCCCGCTTCGCTTCCTCCTATCCGACCTTGTGCGGCCGCGTCCAGTACATCTTCGCGTAGGCGTTCAGGTGCGGATCCATGCCGTCCCATCCGCTCGTGTGCGCGTCGATGTACTGCTCCTCGACCAGCTGGGTGTAGACCCAGTTGTCGTAGATCATCTGCTCCATCTGCTGGACGATCGAGGCGCGCTCCTTCTCGTCAACGGTCGTGCCCTGCTTCTCGTAGAGCGCGTCGTAGTCGGGGTTGTCCCAGCCCGTGTCGCTCCAGGAGCACCACTGCCCCTTCGTGACGACGGAGAGCATGAAGTCGGGGTCGATGTAGCCGATCCAGTCCCACATGGCGATGTCCCAGCCGGTGTAGCCCGAGTTCGTCGCCGGGTCGCAGTGGTCGGTCGTCTCGATCTCGTACGCAGCCGTCGAGTCGCCGCCGATCTTCAAGGTCACGTCGACTCCCGCCTCCGCGAACCCCTCTTTGACGATGTCGAAGGCCCGCGGCCCGTTGAAGTCGAGGGACGTGGGCTGCATGATCTCGTACTGCATCTTGTGCGCCGGCTGCGCGTACTTGCCGGTGGTCGCCGGCGCGACGCGGATGCCGTCCGGGCCCCGCTTGTAGCCGAGGTCGTCCAGCATGGCGTTTCCTGCGGCGCAGTCATGCTCGAGCGGCCCGAGATTCTTGTTCTCGTAGAGCGAGATCTTCCCCGGCAGGCTTTCGACCTTCTCTGCGTATCCGTTGAAGACGACCTCGATGAGCTTGTCTCGGTCGACGCACATCGAGAGTGCTTTCTTCACCTGCGGATCGAGGAGCTCGCGGTTCTTGTCCTTGTAGGGATTCGAGTTCCACGTGATGTTCGTGGTCTCGGCCCCGGGGATCTGCTGGACCACGATGTTCGAGTCCTTCTTGAGCACGTCGACGGCATTGAACGGCACCTGGTCGACCCAGTCGACCTGGCCGGACTTCATGTCGGCGATCATCGAGTCCGCGTTCGTGTAATAGGTGAGCGCCACCGCCTCCACATGCGCTTTCTCGCCCCAGTAGTTCGGGTCTGGGATGAAGACGGTCGTGCCCTTCTTCTCGTACTGCTTCAGTGTGAAGGCTCCGCCTGTCACGAAGGATGAAAGGTCGTTTTCCGGGGCATACGTCTTCAGGCCCTTCCCGTCACCCGTCGCGAACTTGCTCCAGATGTGCTCGGGGACGACGAAGAACTGCTCGAGCTGGGCGAGCACATTCCCGACCGGCGTCTTGTAGTGGAGGACGACGGTCGTCGGGTCGGTCGCCTCGGCGTTCTTCAGGTGCGCGAGCGCGGGCGCCATGACTGCGGTCGGCCCGCTCGCGTATTTGGCCGTCGTGTTCGCCGTCCACGCAACGTCCTCGGCTGTGATCGGCTGGCCGTCGGACCACTTCCCGGACTTGAGGTGAAAGGTCCAGTCCTTGCCGTCAGCCGAAGTGTCCCAGGAATCGGCGAGGTCGCCGACGATCACGTATTTCCCGTCCTGGAAGTCGTACTGGACGAGCTGGGGGTAGAGCATGATGAAGGCCTGGAACGCCTGGGCCTCGATGTAGTGGAACGGGTTCAACGAGTCGATGTAGTTGATCGTCCCGACGCGCAGAATGCCGCCCTCCTGGACAGCGCCGGTCTCCGATCCGCCGGATCCGGTGGCGTTCGTGCTAGATCCTCCGCACGCGGTCAGTGTCAAGGTCATCGCCGCGAGCAGCGCGACGATGACCGGAATCGTCCGTCTCATGCCGTCCTCCCTTTCTCCCTCTGCGTCGCGAGGGGCTTGCCGCTGTGGATCAATGGGGGCTCGTCGATCGTGAGTGTCCGGGCATCGGCGTCGAGGCTGGCCGGGACGCCGAGGGGAAGTGTTGCGAGGTTCTTTCCGTGGCCCAAGGGCAGCTTGTATAGCACGGGCACCCCCAGCGGCTCCAGCCTTTGCTCCAGGACGTCCTCGAGGGACTTCGTCCTTGGCCACTCGGGCCTATCCTCGCGCCAGTCACATTTCTCCATCTCGCCTACTACGACTCCGCGGACCGCGTCGAGTTTGCCCGCATGGCCGAGCTGGACGAGCGCGCCGTCGATGTACCAGGGCGGGGCGTCGACGTCCTCGAAGAAGAAGATCGCCCCGTCGAGGTCGATCTCCCACGGTGTGCCCATGGTCTGCATGAGCAGCCAGAGGCACCCGCCCGCGAGCGGCGCAGAGGCCTTCCCGCCGGCGATCGCGCGGACGTAGGGATCGTCGGGGTCGCGCGGCACGTCGCCCGCGCCACCGCCGCGCAGGACTTCGAGCAGGCGCGCCTTGGTGAAGGCGGTCCCCTCCTTGTCGCCGACGCCGGCCACGCCCGGCCCGTAGAAGGTGGCGAGGCCCGTGCGCTGGCGGATCGCAACGTGAAGCGCCGTGATGTCGGAGTAGCCGATGAACGGCTTCGGGTTCGCGGCGATGACGTCGAAGTCGAGAAAGGGAATCGCCTGCGCCGACCCGTAGCCGCCCTGCATGCAGTGGACGACGTCGACCTCGGGGTCGGCGAAGAGCGCGTTCAGGTCGGCGGCGCGCTCCTCCGGCGAGCCGGCGACGAAGTCGTCCCGTGCGTCGACGCCCGGTGCGAGCTTGACCCGATAGCCCTGCGACTCCCACCACTCGACGCCGCGAAGGAGGTCGGAGCGGTTCTCCCAGGGGCTCGCCGGCGCCGGGACTCCGATGGTCCCGCCGTCGGGCAGGGTGCTCGCGAGAAGGGAGGCCGCTTCCAGGGCGTTGAATCTACCTGCTTAACGTCTGCTTAACCCCCCGCAACCAGGGCTTCACAGGGCCGGGGCTATAACCGAGCCATGCAATCCTGGTGGGCGAAAGGAGGCGCGCTCGTCGCCGCGGCACTGCTCGGCGGCGGCGTCGCCGTCGGCCTCGGCCAGACCGTCGATTCCGGCTCGACCACGACCGTGGTCCGCGAGATCCAGAACGGGACGACGGAGCCGGCCGCTTTCCCCACGAGCGCGGGCAAGAAGATCTCCGAGATCTACGAGGCCGCCAAGCACGGCGTCGTGCAGGTCACCTCGACCTCGGTCGTCTCGAACAACTTCTTCGGCGCGCAGGAGCAGCAGGCCCAGGGCTCCGGCTTCGTCATCGACAAGGACGGCCACGTCGTGACGAACTACCACGTCGTCCAGGGCGCGAAGAAGGTTCAGGTCAGCTTCTCGGACGAGGAGCAGATCGACGCCACGGTGGTCGGAACCGATCCGTCGACCGACATCGCCGTCCTGAAGATCCAGGGCGCGATGTCGCGCTCGTTCACGCCCCTCACCCTCGGCGACTCGAGCCAGGTGCAGGTCGGTGACGCAGTCGTCGCAATCGGCAACCCCTTCGGCCTCGAGCGCACAGTCACCGCGGGGATCGTGAGCGCGCTGCAGCGCCAGATCCAGGCGCCGAACGGCTTCCAGATCGACGAGGCCATCCAGACGGACGCAGCTATCAACCACGGCAACTCGGGCGGGCCGCTCCTGAACGCCAACGGCGACGTGATCGGCGTGAACGCGCAGATCGAGACGGAGTCGGGCGGCAACGTCGGCATCGGCTTCGCGATCCCGATCGACACGGTCAAGGACGTCGCCGGCCAGCTCATCAAGGAGGGCAAGGTCGAGCACGCCTATCTCGGGATCGAGATGGCGACGATCAACTCCGACCTCGCGGAGAACTTCCGCGTTCCGGTCGACAAGGGCGTCCTCATCCAGCGGGTCCGTGACGGCAGCCCGGCCGAGGACGCCGGCCTCCAGGGCGGCACGACGCAGGTCGTCCTCGCCGGCACGACGTACTGGCTCGGCGGCGACGTGATCACCAAGGTGGACGGACAGACGGTGGAAACCAGCGACCAGCTGGCTTCCGTAGTGACTTCGAAACAGCCGGGCGATTCCCTCGAGCTCGAGGTGCATCGCGGACAGGAGACTTTGAATGTGACGGTTGAGCTTGGGCGCCAACCGAGCACCCCAGTCGGATAACGGCGCCCTTGGCCCCTTACCCCAAGGGGCACGCTTCCGGAAGCCGCATCGCCAGCTTGGCTC
>JBKPRJ010000053.1:0-33935 GCA_046734455.1 Actinomycetota bacterium
CGAATGCGGCAGCGCCATGCGCTTCCCGTCCGTGCCGCCCGCGAGGAGCAGTGCGCCCATCGACATGGCGATGCCGACGCAGATCGTCGAGACGTCGGGCTTGATGAACTGCATCGTGTCGTAGATCGCCATGCCCGCATAGACGGAGCCGCCGGGCGAGTTGATGTAGATCGAGATGTCCTTGTCCGGGTCTTCCGACTCGAGGTGGATCAGCTGGGCGACGATCAGGTTCGCGATCTGGTCGTCGACGGGAGTGCCGAGGAAGATGATGCGCTCGTTGAGCAGGCGCGAGTAGATATCGAAGGCGCGCTCGCCTCGCGACGTCTGCTCGACCACCATTGGAATCAACGGGCTCATCGTGTCTCCTCGCTGCCTGGGGTCCAAATGTTCATCTTCGTACCTTCCTTCTCCTTCTCGGGTGTCCAAAGTTTGTCGCGGGCGGCCGCGAGCTCGACGGGGATGCGCTTGACTCCGGCGACGATCTCGTCGAGCGCCTTCTTCAGCCTCAGGTCGGCGCGAATGCGCTCGTAGCCGCCGTTTTCCTGCAAGAGCCGCTTCGACTCCTCGACGTCGTCGCTCTCCTCGCTCTGGCTTGCGATGAGCTCGTCGATCTCCTCGTCGGAGACCTCGACGCCGAGCTTGTCCGCAGCCGCATCGAGGACGAGCTCGCGCGCGAGCGACTGCTCGGCCTCCGCGCGAAGCCGCGCAACGACCTCTTCTGCCGACTGTCCCGTCATCGTCAGGTAGGTCTCGGTCGAGATCCCGCGCCCCTGCAGCGAGCGGGCGATGCCGCTCCAGAGCTCCGCAGTGCGGCGCTCGACGAGCGGCTCGACGGTCTCCACCTCGGACGCGTTCACCAGGGCGTCGACGGCCGCCTCGCGGAAACGGATCTCGAGCTCTTCGGTCAGCTGCTCGAGCAGGCGCGACTCGATCTCGCCACGGAGCTCGTCGATGGTCTCGAACTCGCTCGCCGACCGCGCGAGGTCGTCGTCGAGCTGGGGCAAGAGCTTCTCCTTGACCTCCTTGACCGTCACGTCGACGGGCAGCGGGCTCTCCTCGCCCTGGATGGCCACGTTCTTCGTCTCGCCGCGCTTCATGCCCGGCAGCGCGTCGTCGATCTCGTTCACGAGCCGGTCGGCGCCGACCTCGGTGACGTAGTCGCGCTGGGGAGGGACGCCTTCGCCGACGATGTCGAGGACGACCGTGTCCCCCTCCCGCACCGCGCGGTCTTCCACCGGCGAGAGCTCGGCGACGGTCTCGCGCAGGCGGTCGAGCTCCGCGTCGACGGCCTCGGACGGAACCTCGGCCTCCGCGAACGGGACCTCGAGCGTCGTCCAGTCGGCGACGTCGGGCTTCGGCATGACGGCGACGGTCGCGCTGAACTTGAACGTGCCGCCGTCGTCAGGCAGATCCTCGAATTCGACCTCCGGGCTCGCAACGGGGCGGATGCCAGACGTCTCGGCGGCGCTCCAAAACCAGGAGTCGAGATGGCCGCGCAACGCCTCCTGCCAGACGGCCTCGCGGCCGACGCGGGCGATGACGACGGGTACGGGGGCCTTCCCCCTGCGGAAGCCCGGCACGCGGAGCGACTCGGCCATGTCCGAAGCGGCGTGCTCGAACGCGTGCGCGACGTCGGCCTCGGGCACCTCGACGTCGAGGCGAACGCGGCTTTCCGGCAGTTCTTCGACCTTCGTCTTCACGAAGGCCATTGTGTCAGAAGGCCTTAGGCCTTCCGGTGGGTCCCGGTGCCGCGGCTAGATGTGGTGGAAGTCGATGACCAGGCGATCGGGGTTGTGCAGCTCCTGCACGTCCCAGCACGTGGGGCGGCTGAGACCCATGACCCAGGTGAGCGTCGCCTCGAAGTCGCCGGCCTGAGCGGCCTGCGCAAGGGTGCCGAATCCAGGGGTGAGGACACGGGACCCTCCATACGTGGGGTTGCCGTCGAAGTCGTATCCCGTCGCGCCCTGCACGACGAGGTGGACGAACGCGTCGCCGAAGACGTCGAGCGGCATGTCGCTCGGATCCTGGGTGAAGGGCGGCTTGGCCTGGCGGATCTCGTAGTAGGGGATGCCGCCGTTGCCCGCCGGGTTCGGCTTCGGCTCGGTGAACTCGAAGACGATCCGGTCGAAGCCGTCGTGCGCCCCGACTCTGACGTCGGTGAGGTTCATGAACACGCCGTCCTCGCCGCCGGTCTCGGGCGCGCAGACGACTGGCGCCGCGGGCTGCGCCTCGGTGGTGGTCGAGGAGCCGGCTGGTTTCTTCGGCTTGGACTCCCCCTCCCCGCTCGTGCTCGCGGCCGGCTCGGTTTCGGCCGGCTCGACGGCAGGGGGAGCGGTCGGCACAGGGCCAGCCTCCCTTGCACCGGAGCCACACCCGGCCAGGAGCGCAGAGGTCATGAGGAGGAGGGGGAGCGCTTTGGTCATGGGTAGGAGTCTGGAGGGAGGCGGTAACCCGTGAGCCGCGCTCGCGTAACGACCCGGAAACGCCGCGCGCGCTGGACATGTACGAAGGCCCGCCTTTTGGCGGGCCTTCGGTTGCGCTTTGTGCTTCGTAACGGTGCTAGCCGCCGACCGGGCCGTTCGGGTTGCAGGTCAGGATGAAGCCAGGGTCAGACGGGTCGGGCGCCCACCCAAAGGCCGCCGATCCAGGCGCGGCGTCTCTCGGAGTCTGCGTTTGCCGGTCGGTTTGGCCCTGGAGATAGTCGTTCAGCCCGGAATAGGCGCATATCGATGCATTGGGGTTCACGCCTTTGTGCCTGACGCTGTCCGCCCCCGGAGGCCCCATGACCTCTCCGGCAACGGCGGCACTCGCCCCCGCACCCAGAACCGCGGCCGTACACGCCGCAACTGCGAACAAACGGGTCTTGCCCATCTCCCTCTCCCTTCGAAGGTCGACGCCCCTCCGCCGCCGACGATTGCCACAGGAGAGTGAGTTTTTCAGAGGCCTGGCGGGGAGTCCAGCCCGGAGCCCCAACCCTGGACATTCGTCTCGAGTGCGGGCGAGAGGACTCGAACCTCCAAGGGCCGAAGCCCAACGGGACCTAAACCCGTCGCGTCTTCCAATTCCGCCACGCCCGCGTGGAAAAACGATAGCGCCTGGGTAAGGAAATCCCATGGCCACCAAGGAAGCGCCCTCTCCGCAGCCCGAGCAGCGGGAACCCGAGCTCCAGGATCCCGGGCTCACCGACCTCTCTCGGCGCGACTACAAGGCGATCATCGTTCGCGCGGCGAAGCAGGCGCTCTCGCACGGCATCACCGACCTCGCGGCCGCGCTCGCGTACTACTCGTTCCTCGCCATCCCGGCGGTGCTGCTCGTCGCGGTCGGCCTGTTCTCCCTGATCGCGAGCCCCGACGCAATCACGACGTTGATCGACAAGCTGGGCACGGTCGCTCCGTCCCAGGCGACCCAGCTCGTGGAGGACAGCCTGAGGCGGATGAACGAGAACAAGAACGGAAGCCTGGCGATGGTCATCGTCGGCTTCATCCTCGCCCTCTGGACGACGACGGGCGCGATGACGTCCTTCATACGTGCCCTGAACCGGGCCTACGACCGGGACGAGGACCGGGGATTCGTCAAGCAGCGCTTCGTCGCCGTGCAGATGGTGGTTGCGATGGCGGTCGCGTTCATTCTCATCTTCGGACTGCTCGTGCTCGGGCCCGTGATGTCCGGCTGGATCGGTAGCGCGCTCCACATCGAGGGAGTGATGGGCTGGCTCTGGTGGATCGTGCAGTGGCCGGTGCTGCTCGTGGGGCTCCTCGCGATCTTCGCCACGGTCCTCTATCTGGGCCCCAACGTCGACCATCCGCGCTGGCGCTTCATCAGCCTCGGCTCGGTCTTCGCGGTGGTCGTCTGGCTCGCCGCCTCGGGCCTCTTCGCCGTCTACACGGCGATGTTCGACACCTACAACAAGACGTGGGGCTCGTTGGCCGCGGTGATCGTGATGCTCACCTGGCTCTGGGTGACCGGCATTGCACTTCTCCTCGGAGCGGAGATCAACGCCGAATCGGAACGAAGCCGCGAGCTGCGGCAGGGTCAGCCTGCCGAGCACGAGATCCAGGCGCCGGCCAGGGCATAGGGCTCCCCGGGGCTACACTGAGCCCTCGGGCCCCGTAGCTCAGCGGATAGAGCAGCGGACTTCGAATCCGCGTGCGGAGGTTCGACTCCTCCCGGGGCCACCTACCGAGTCGTCGACGGAGCCGGGACCCGGCGGGCGAACACGACGACGTTGTCGAGGTAGTGGCCTGTCTGGGCGTCGAAGGCACCACCGCAGGTGACCAGCCGCAGCTGCGCTGCTTTCGTCGGTCCGTAGACGAGGGCGGTCGGGAACACCGTCTTCGCGTACTGACGTACGGCGTCGACCCGGAAGAACACCGAGGCGCCGCCTTTCCACGAAACGCGAACGAGGTCGCGCGGAGCCAGCGTTCCGAGCCTGTAGAAGACGGCCGGGCCCGACTGTGAATCGACATGGCCGACGATCACCGCCGGGCCGGGATCGCCCGGCTTGGCGCCGAGCCGGTACCACCCGGCGACCTCAGAGTCTGTCGGCACCTGCAGGGTTCCGTCCGGTTCGACGCCGAGGGCCTTGATGGATGTTTTCACCGCGATCGCCGGAATCGTGAGGCGCCATGGTCTTCCACTCGGGGCGCGCGTCCTGGGCCTGTCGTGCCTCACGGTTTGGGCCGATGGCGGGGGCACCGTGGCCTCCGGCGCGCCGGCCAACGGGCCGCTGGCGCGCACCGGAGGCCCAGGGGAAGCGTGGTGTCCAAGGCCCAGGCCGGCGAGGCCCGCTGCCACCAACCCGATCACGACCAGATCGAGGAGAACCAGTCGCCGGCCCGGCCGGCCCAGATGTTTCCTTGCGCCCGTCGTCCTGCTCGTTTCAGGTCTTTCGGCGGGCGACTCGCCAGCGCAGGGCGAGGACTAGGCCGGCCAAGAGGAGGCAGGCTCCGCCGATGGCCGTCCAGACCGACGAGGAGCTCGCAGCGGCTCCGCCCGCGCCGGTCGCCGGGCCGCCGGAGGGCGCCACGGTGAGGGACGCTCCCACTCCGACGTTGCCGCCTCCACAACGCGCGCCGACCGTGTAGGTCCCGGGAGGCGTTGACGCCGGGACCGTGTAGTCGAGCGCGAATTCTCCGTTCGAGTCCCGTGTGGCCGACGGGCCGAAGCCGTCAGGCGGAAAGAGCGCTGCATCCGACGTCACGGTGGCGGAATCGGACGCCGGGCACTTCTTGACCGGGATCGATCCCGAGATATGCACGGTGCCGCCCGCTGGAACAGTCGACGGAGAGACGCTGATCGATGCGCTCGCTCCGTAGGCCGGCGCCGCAGCCGACACAGCCGTTACTGCAAGGGCCACGGCCACGCCGATGACGAATCGTCTCATGACGATCTCCCTTCCGGGCCCGCGACGGGGCCCGCTTCGCACGTTACGCCTGCGCTGTATCCGTCCCTCATGACGAGGGCTGAGTCGAGCTGACTGGGCCGACCCTCACCAGGCCGGGATCGACGCATCCGGACGAGTCGACCTCAGCCGGGGTGAAGTTGTCGGGCAGCGTCACCTTGATGCGGTCGAACTGCTTGCAGGGCCCCTCCTGCGTATCGACGTCGCCCCAGAGGCTCACGAAGTAGAGAGAGTCCCCAGGCTCGACGACGACCGAGGTCGGCGCCCCGTTGATGAGGTCGACACCGCCGCGCTGCACCTGCACGTCGAGCCAACCGCCCGCGGCGTGGAAATCCATGCCCGGATATCCGAGGGAACGGCACGCTTCCGACGACGTGTTCGTGACGCGCCAGGTCGTCATGATCGTGCCGGCCGCGCCGTTTTGCGAATCGACCTTTGAATCGGTGTTGTCCTGGCCACAGAGGGGGACGGACGTCGACGCGGCGGTCCCGCCGCCCGATGTGGAGGCGGAGGAGTGCGACTTTTGCTTCTGGCCGGTCGGCACGGGGCCGGCTTCCTTCGGCCCGCTGCTGCATCCGGCGACGAGTGCGGCGATCACGATGGCGGCTGCGAGTGCTCTGGTCATGGGTGCGATTGTCGGAGCGGTGCGTAACCCGGCCGGTCCGCGTCGGTAACGAGTTGGCAACTCGGCTCCTGCAAGTGTTAGCGATGCGTAAGAAGTCAGGGCGCCGCGAAGGACGTTTTCCGCATCCGTCGTAGCCGTCCTCTGCGGCAATCGCGGCAGGCAGCCCCGCCCCTCCACCACGGCGGGCTGGCAATTCAATACTCGCCCACTCGCCGGAAACGGGGGTATCACGATGCGATTACGACGACTGCTTCTGCTGCAGCCGCATTCGGACTTGCAGCTCGAAAACGGCACCACGACGATGCGGCGCGAAGAATCCGACTGGGATGTGATCTCGGAGCTCGATCGACTGCGAACGACGAACTCCGGCCTGTCGGCCGAAGTCCAGCGCCAGACACAGATCGGCCAGGACTACGCTCGCGTGGCGAGCGAGGAGCACCTCCGCGTGGAAGAGCTCGAGCGCGAGAACGCCATCGCCCACACCAACTCGCAGATGCTCGACCGCCGCGTCACGCAGGCCGAGGAACGCGCCGCCGAGCTCGACGAGCTCGTCGACGCCCTTCGCGCCCAGCGCGACCGCCTCCAGACCTACTACGAGCAGCAGAAGGAGCGCGCAGACCGCGCGGAGTCCGCCAGCGCGGCGATGCGGGATGCGGCGAGCGAACTGCTGGCAGCGAGCGACCGGCAGACCCATGCTGCGCTCGGGACCCGCGGGCTCGCGCGAGCGAAGGTCGAGTTCTCGGACGCGCTCGCCAAGCTGAGGCGCTCGCTCGAACGCGACGCCGGCAAGGGGTTCCTCTCGCCGACGGCCGTAGACGACGTGCGCCGTTACTTCACCGCGAAGAATCTCTCCGCGGAGGAGAAGTCGCGCCTCCAGGCGTCGATCGAGCAGTCGCTCTCGACGGACAGATGAGTCACGCGGCAGCGAGACGGTGGCGGCGCGCCGCCCGCGTAGCCGTGCTCGGCATGACCGCGATCGCAGCGCTCACGCTCGCTCCTGCAAGCTTCGGAGCAACCCGCGCCGGGGTGGCCGCGCTGCAGGTGGCCCTGAAAAATCGCGGCTTTTACACAGGCGCGATCGACGGGATCATCGGCCCCCGTACGGTCGCCGCCGTCCGCATCTTCCAGCGCAAGCACCGGCTGACGATCGACGGGATTCCCGGACCGATCACCTGCGCGGCACTCGGCCGCTACAGTCGCCATCGTCTCGGAATGCGCACGATCACACCCGGGGATCGAGGCTGGGACGTCGCCGAGACACAGTTCCTGGTCCGCTCGCACGGATACTCGCCCGGCCCTCTCGACGGAAGCTATGGAGCCCTGAGCGTCTCCGCTGTCCGTCGCTTCCAGCGCCATTCGGCCCTTGATGCGGACGGCATCGTGGGTCCCGCGACACTCGCAACCCTCGACGGCGAGGAGGCTGCCGGGCCGGGAGGGCTGACGGCGACGGAGGCTGACCGGGCTCGAACGGTGCACCGCCTCGTCATCATTCGAAGTGATGCGCACCGGCTCTACTTCTACAGGGGCGCTCGGCCGCTTCGCGTCTTCACAGTCGCCACAGGAGGGATGTGGACGCCCACGCCCAGGGGTCGGTTTCGGATCGTCAGCAAGTACCGCCATCCCTGGTGGTATCCGCCCAATTCCAGCTGGGCGAAGCATCTGGATCCGATCCCGCCCGGCCCCGATAACCCGCTCGGCACACGATGGATGGGCCTCTCGGTGCCCGGCGTCGGCATCCACGGCACGCCAAATCCGACGTCCGTCGGGTACTCCGTCTCCCACGGTTGTGTGCGCATGAAGAAGCGCGATGCCGAGTCGCTCTTCCGCCTCGTCCGTGTCGGGACCCGCGTCTGGATCCGCTAGACACCGGTCGGAGCGCAACCAGGCGGTTCGCCCGGCCGTTATGTGAACATGGCGTGGATGGCCACCTGGAAATTCGTCGGGCTCGCATTGAAGGCCCAGCGGGGCTGGAAGCGGATTCCTCCGGACCAACGCCGGCAGATCATCGAGAGTGCGACGAAGCAGGCCCGTAAGCACGGGCCGATCGTCGCGAAGCGCGCCGTCGAGATCGCGCGTCAGGTCCGCAAGGACCGCTAGCGCGCCATGCGTGACAGCCTGACGCTGGGCCGCATCGCCGGCATTCGCTTCGGCGTGAACTGGAGCTGGGTGATCGTCTTCGCGCTAATCGTGTGGACGCTCGCCACGGGAATCTTCCCGGCGCAGAACCCGGGTCACCCCGACAGCACGTACACCGCAATGGCGATCGTCGCTGCGCTCCTCTTCTTCGCGTCGCTCCTCGCGCACGAGTTCGGCCATGCGCTCGAGGCGAAGCGTGAAGGCGTCGAGATCGAGGGCATTACGCTCTGGCTCTTCGGCGGGGTCGCGAAGTTCCGAGGGATGTTCCCGAGCGCGGGTGCCGAATTTCGCATCGCGATCGCCGGCCCGCTCGTCTCGCTCGTCCTCGGGGGGATCTTCGTACTCCTCGCATGGAAGGCGAGCCTGCCCGAGGTGATGGACGCCGTCGCGGCCTGGCTCGGTTACATCAACCTGACCCTGCTCGTCTTCAATCTCCTGCCCGCGCTCCCGCTCGACGGTGGCCGGGTGCTGCGCTCGGCGCTCTGGGGGGCGAGCGGAAACCTCGGCTGGGCGACGCACGTGGCTGCGCTGATCGGCCGCGGGTTCGGTTACCTCTTCATCGTTGGCGGAGTCGCGCTCGTCATCTGGCAGAGCGCCTACAGCGGGCTCTGGATCGCGTTCATCGGTTGGTTCCTCCTCCAGGCCGCTGCCGCGGAAGACCGCACGCTGCTCGCGCGCCAGGCGCTCCGCGGTCTCAAGGTCGGGGACGTCGTCGTCCGCGATCCCGTGACGACGGGCCCTGACGTCTCGATCGGCGAGTTCATCGACGACATTGCCTGGACGGCGCGTCACGCGACGTACCCGGTAACCGACAACGGGCACGTCGTCGGCCTGCTCTCGCTTCGCTCGGTCTCGGAAGTCCCGCGCAGCGAATGGGAGACCCGCACTGTTCGCGACTGCATGCTTCCGCGCGACCAGGTTCCGATCGTGCGCGAGGACGACGACCTCTTCGACGCAGCCGCGGAGATCGCGGACGGCGACCTCTCACGGGCGCTCGTCCTCGACGGCGACCGCTTCGTTGGCCTGCTGTCGTGGTCGGACGTGCGCCGCGCACTCGAGCTGCGCCGCGGCTGGCGGCGCTAGGGGTGGCCGACGGGACTCGAACCCGCGACAGCCGGGACCACAACCCGGGGCTCTACCAGCTGAGCTACGGCCACCGTGCAAGATGCAGTGTAGCCCGGGTGCTACGTTCCTCCCCGACGCGCCCGTAGCTCAGCGGACAGAGCGGCGGACTTCTAATCCGCGGGTCGCAGGTTCGAATCCTGCCGGGCGCATCTCGAGCTGGGCGACGTCAGCCGGCCCGGCGCCCCTCCGCGCGGGCGTCCTCGAGCTCGAGGACATCGAGGAGCTCGCCGATCTCGTGGTCGAACTGCGAGGGGTGGCGCATCTTGCGCTCGCGATCCAGCGAGTAACGGCTTCGGCGCCCCACCCGCTCACGCTTCACGTACCCGCCCTCGACGAGGTCGGCGACGATCCGCTGCACGGCGCGTTCGGTGATCCCGACGATCTCGGCGATGTCGCGCAGACGCGAGTCGGGATCACGCGCAATGCACAACAGAACCTGGGTGTGGTTCGTGACGAAGCGCCAGGTCTTCGAAGGTTCGGTTTGCACGATTGACATAGCGGCTAAAAATGTCGTACGATTCTTTTCGCGTTGTTTGAGTCGCGTCGTTTTAGTCTCTAATGCCCCGCACGATACCAAAGAGCCCCCTCATGAGGAACTCGGTTCTCATCCGTGAGGTCAACGAACGCATCAGCGACCTCACCGCCTGGCCTGACGAGGAGCTCCGCGAGCTTCTCTGCGAGTGCGGTGACGATGGCTGCATCGAGGCGATCCTCGTGACCCGAGCCGACTACGAGGCTGCTCGAAAGGGTCCCCGCCGCTACCTCGTCGCCTCCAAGCACGAGGGCGAGGCGGTCACGACCCTCCTAACGGCGCGAGACGCGTATTCGATCGTGCGCTATCGAGACACTCCGGCCTGACCCTCCGGTTTTCGGGCGGGGGACGCCGGGGAATCCCTTCTCATGGCTTCCTCCCGTGACGAGCGGTTCATCGAGAACGAAAAGCTCTTTCGCCGAGCCAACGAGCGCCTGCGGGAGCGGGCGGAGGGAATCGTCGAGCCGGGTCGATCCGTTCCCTTTCTCTGCGAGTGCATCGACGACAAGTGCATGGAACGAATCGACTTGACGCTCGAGGACTACGGGAGGGTGCGCTCCGACGGCCAGCAATTCGTGATCGCCTCGGGGCACCCTCGTCTCGAGGGTGAGAAGATCGTCGAGGAGGAAGACGGCTTCCTCATCGTCTCGAAGGAGGATGTCGACTGACCTCCGACGAGCGAAGCGAACGGCGCAAGGAACGGCTGGCCCGCAACGAAGCGCTCTTCCGCGAGGTCAACGAGCGCGTCGAGGAGATCAGCGGAAGGGGCGCGCTCGACATGATCGACTTCATCTGCGAGTGCGGAGACGCCGAGTGCACTGAGTCCATGCCACTCACGGCGCCGGAGTACGAAGAGGTCCGCGCAGACCCCCTGCTCTTCGCCATCCTGCCGGGTCACGCGATTCCGCACGTCGAGGACGTGGTCTCCGACGGCGATCGCTTCCAGATCGTTCGCAAACACGAGGATGAAGGACGGATCGCCCGAGCAACGGATCCTCGAGAGGGCTAAGCCCACCACGAAAGCAAGCCCCGCCACCGGGAGGCGGGGGCTTTCTTTCGTCAGCTGAACCGGAGGGTGCGGCTGGGTCAGCCGACCGAAAGACGCTTGGCGAACTCCGACGTGTTCCCGTTGCTGTCCGTTGCGGTGGCAGTGACCATCTGCCCCGCTGCGATTCCGCTCACGGTCACCGTGAACCGTCCGCTCGAATCTGCGGCGGACGAGCCGAGGAATGTCCGTCCCTCGCCATACCCACTCGGATCGGAGTCGGCGACGAAAACCTCGACGACACATCCCGCACAGGCGGTTCCTCGCACCGACGTCGACGTCGCGTTGCTCAGCACAGGGAAGTTGAGCTGTTGGTTCGCGCCGCTATCGCCGTCGCCCACGTCGTTTTGATTGACGCCGGTGGGGTCGAGTTCTATCCCGAGCCCTCCGTTCGCGAAGATCGAGTTTCGCGTGATCGTGTTCCCATCGGTGCCTGCGTCGCTGACGCGTACGCCGACCGGGTTGTACGCGACCACGTTACCCGGCCCGATGCGGTTCAGCGTCGCGCCCTCCGTCACGATGATCCCGGGAGCGTGGTTCGGAAGCGCTCGGCCGTCGGGACCGACTCCGACGAGATTGTTCGAGACGACGTTGCCCGTCGTATTCCGTTCCTCGAGCTTGATCGCGGCGCTCCGGCTGGAGACGACCACGTTGTGATCGACGAGCATGTTCGAGGCGGTGTCCTCGATATGGATTCCCCAGAAGGCATTGAAGGTCCACGTGGGGGAGCTCGTGCACGTGATGTCGGTGCCGAAGCAGTTGCCGATGATCTTCTGACCCGAATTGCTCGGACCGTGGGAGACCTCGACGCCGGCTGATCCGTCGTTGGCGTTCGGAACGCCGTTTCCGGAGAAGATGTTCCGCTCCAGGTTGCCCGTTCCGCCGATCACGTTGTTCTGGCACACGGAGTTCCAGTCCGCCCCGTGCTTGACGTTCATGAGCCGCCGGTCTCCGAGCGGAGACAGACCGACGATGTTGTTGTAGACGGTGTTGCTCGCGGCGGAGTAGCAGGCGATGCCGTGGCGAGCGTTCCCGGAGATGACGTTGCGACCCGAGAGGGAGGCCTCGCCGATCGTGTTGTGATTGGCCCCCGCGCTGAGCTCGACCCCAATTCCATCGAGATCGAGGGCAGAACCGGGAAAGCCGAACGTCCCGCCCGGATCCGTGCCGATGAAGTTGCCGATGACCCGATTGCCCTTCGCATTTCCGCCGGCGAGCCAGATGGACCTACGCAGGTTGTAGAAGGATAGGCCCAGGACGACGTTGTTCGGGCTGGAGATCCGGAGTGCATCGAGCCCGTGTGACCCGGTGCCGCGGATGGCGATTCGGATTTGCGCGTTCGACGCATATTGGCTCGTGTTGGGGCTCGCGCCCGGCTGCGTATAGCCGTTGATCGTCGCGGGGCCGCTCGTGTCGCTCACCGTGGGCAGCTGGCTGCCCAACTGGATCGTTTGTGCGCCGGTTCCGGGAATCGCAAAGTTGATCTCGTTCGCACCGCCCTGCGCATTCGCCTCCTGAATCGCCGCGCGGAGCGTGCAGTTGGATGCCGCGGTGCGACAGACGCCGTTTCCCGGGGCGGCGTCGGCCCCGTCGCCCGTCGAGTCGACGACGAGTGCGGGATTTGCGGCTGCCGCGACGACCTTGGCAGCGTGACGGCCTGCAACCCGGCCCGCGTAGGCCTGCACGTCCGACACGTCGAGGCACCCGTCGTTGTTGGCGTCGTAGAGCGTTATCGCACGAGTCCGTCCGCAGACGGAACCATCGTTCCGTGCCACGATCCACTGCAGCGCCACCTCGGTGACGTCTTGCTCGTCGACACGCGTGTCGCCGCTCACGTCGCGGATGTGCGCTCGCGCCTGACTCGCCGGCTGACTCAGAGGAAGAAACGCCGGAGCCGAGTGCAGGCGTGTGCTCGAGCCGATCTGAACCTTGAGCGGCGACGTCTTCCCGGAAATCGCAATACGCGCTCCGCCTGGATCCACAAGCTCGGCGCCCCTGAGCCGAAGCTCCAGCCGCCCCGGCTCGAGCGGCGTGAGTCGTACGCGGGCGAGAACCATCCGGCCCATGACACCGCTGCCGGGTTCCTTCAGCCCGTGAGGACCGCAGTCAGCTGCGCCACACGTGTAGGAGCCGAGCGCCACGCCGTTCGGGAGCTCGACAGGGCCGAGCTGGCCGAGGGAGCCGGCGAGCTCGTTCAGACCGCTCGGGCGATAGTCCGCCGAGGCGAACTCGGCCGCGCTCGTGTCGTAGTGGATGTACGCCTCGAACCCTCCGACGCGCGCTCGCCCGTCGACGAGCAGGACCACGTCGAAGGGACGGCCCACCTTGGCGCGATCGGGAGCCTGCAGCTCCACCCTCGATCCAGCGAAGGCCGTCCCTGAAAGCGCGGCTGCCAGCATCCCCGCCGCGATGAACGACAGTACGAACGGCGTGATTCTCCCTGTGCTCACGCGGTCTCCGATCCCGAGGACCCTCGCAGTGCTCGGTCGCAGGCTACCTCGACACTCGGGCCTCTGCTTCTCCGGGTACGGACAGCCTAAAACGTGTGGCGCCACTCCGTGGAGGGTGAACCGATTCCTTACACAACTTTCAGAACGGTCAGACGTACCAGACCCGCGTCGGGGGCTCCGACTCGCGGACATCGAAGGATGGCCCAAGATCGGCTAGCGTCCGAAGTTCGAGAGCCCGCTCCTGGTCCTGTCCCCGAGCGTGTGGAGGAGCGAACGCGGAAGGAGCGCGCCCACGGCCAGCAGGATGGCCAAGGCGCCGAAGGCAGCCAACAGCATCGTGCGGCCCTCCCGCACTCGAGCAACGTCCGCAACGTGCTCCGACGAAACGAGTGTCCCCAACGAAGTCGCGCCGTCGGCCCCGGGCGCGGTGATGGCGAGGGGCGGGTGGATGCTCTGGAACGAGGGCTGGCGCTGGCGTCTTTTCGCAGGTCTCTTGTCGTTCTCAGCCCCCGTCACGGTCGCGGATGAGCTCGACGGTTGGACCGGCTGCGTCTCGACAGGCTCGGTCGGAGGCGGTACGTATGGCGGGGGGACGGGGGCGGGATCCGGAGTCGGTGTCTGGGCGCCCGCAACGTTTGCGCCCAGCGCCAAGACGAGCGCCGAAGTCAGCGCCATACCCCCGAGTCGTCCCCCTAGATCACGTCGCCGCAGGCCACGATCATACCGCTCGGATCCCGGGCCTGCGCTTCGCGGGTACGACCTGTGGGAAACGTCGACGCCTGGAACGCTCATGAGGACACTGCCGGCGGCGCGGATCCGAGACGGCTCGCGTACTGGCGCGCGTAGTAACGGCGATATTCGCCGGACTTGAGCGGCGCCCACCACTCCCGGTTCTCGCTGTACCAGGTCACGGTGATGGCGAGCCCCGCGTCGAACGCGACGGCCGGTTCCCATCCAAGCGCACGAACCCGTGCGGAATCGATGCTGTACCGACGGTCGTGCCCGAGGCGGTCCTGGACGTGACGGATGAGATCGGCGCTCGCACCCGTCAGGTCGAGGATGCGTCTTGCGACCTGAAGGTTCTCGCGCTCCTCCCCGCCCACGTTGTAGACGCCGCCAGGTTCGCCTTGCCGGAGGACGAGCTCGATGGCGGCGCATTGGTCTTCGACATAGACCCAAGCTCGACGCTGACGCCCGTCCCCGTACACCGGCAGCGGCTCGTCCTCGAGCGCGTTCGTCACGAAGAGCGAAATCAGCTTCTCCGGATACTGAAAGGGGCCGAAAGCATTGGCCCCACGAGTGATTGACGCGTCGACGCCGTACGTTCGCACGTAGGCGAGTACCTGGAGGTCGGCGCCCGCCTTGGACGCCGCGTAGGGGCTCGATGGCTGCAGCCGGTCGTCCTCACCGGCAACGCGACCATCAGGTACGTCTCCGTAGACCTCGTCCGTGGAAACCTGAACGAACCTGACGCCGTTCGCGCGAGCCCACTCGAGCAGGACGTGGACCCCCACGACGTCCGTATGAACGAAGTCACCCGGCGCGAGGATGGAACGGTCGACGTGCGTTTCGGCCGCGAAGTTGATGATCGCCTCGCACCCCTCAGCCGCGTCTGCGACCGCCGAGGCATCCGTGATGTCTCCGCGGACGAACGTGTGTCGAACTCCCTCGAGGTTGGCGAGGTTCCCGGAGTAGGTGAGCTTGTCCAGCACGACGACGTCGTCGCCCGAGGCAGCGAGTCGCTTGACGAAGTGGCTGCCGATGAAGCCACATCCACCTGTGACGAGAACGCGCACCGACCGATCCTAGGTCATCGTTGGTCGCGACCGAGACGGCTCGATAGGCTGCCGCTGCAGACGTGCGACGCATGCGCGCAGGCCGGCGCGCCAATGGGGTAGACGCGGAGCCCGAGGGTGCTCGCTCGCGAGGACCGAGTTGGCCGGTCGCGCAGCAGGCCGGCCGAGCTCGGCGCTCGTGATCGGCACGACGAGGCACCGAACTCCCGCCTCCGCGAAGATTGCTTCGGCGAAGTCCGCCCAACTGCATACGCCGTCAGCGGCGACGTGGTAGGTGCCATAGGGGAGTTCGAGCACGTCCCGGACAGCCGCGGCGAGATGTCCCACGTACGTCGGTGCCCCCCATTGGTCGGCGACTACGCGCACTTCGCTCCGATGCTCGGCAAGTGCAAGCATCGTCCGCACGAAGTTTCTTCCCGTCGATCCGAATAGCCAGGAGCTTCGGACGATCCAGCCTTTCCCTATCTCGCCCTCGCCCTGGAGCTTGGTCCGGCCATAGACGGACAAGGGATTGGCCTCGTCGGATTCGACGTACGGCTCGCCTTTCACACCGTCGAAGACGTAATCGGTGGAGAAGTAGACCACCGGCGCGCCCAGGGCGACGACGTTCTTCGTACCGAGCACGTTGACGCGCTCGGCAGCCTCGGGCTCGGCCTCCGCGGCATCGACGTCCGTCCAGGCGGCCGCATGGAGGACGAGCTCGGGCCGTACGGGTAGCGCCTGCGTCACGTCGTACCATGTCCGATCGGCCGCCGGAAAGGCCTCGCCCAACGCCGTGCCGAGCTGACCCCCCGGCCCGGTGATCAGGAAGCCGTGTCCCGCTCGGAAAGGATCGGTGACCGTGTCATCCATAGGTGTCGGACCCTCTCGTCGTCCCACGGGATGCCGTGCTCGTCTGGATCGGCCGGATCGTATTCCTCGGTCACGTGGTAACAGACGAGGGCATCGGTCAACGCCTCGAAGCCGTGCGCATGGTGTCCGGGGATATAGATCGCCGCTGGATTCTCGTCGCCGACATCGACGCTGAACACCTCGTCGGTCGTCCGGTCGAGGACGACCACACGCGCCGCGCCGACGATGCAGGCGAAGAGGTCGTCCTGCCCGCGCTCGTGGTAATGCAGGCCGCGAATGACCCCCCGGCGCGAGAACGACACGTTCGCCTGACGCATTTCCTCGGGAAGCCGGCTCTTCCGCTGGAGCTCGACGAGCCAGCCCCGGTCGTCCCGGTGAATCTCGAGCGGGATCACTTCGAGGCCCGGAATCACCGATTTGCCCCGTGCCTGCGGACGAAGTCGCTGACGTCGTGGTACGCGTCGATCGACTCCCCGGCGTCACCCCAGAAGCCGTCGATGATCTCGAACTCCATCTCGTCCCGCTCGACGTACCAGGTATTCACATCTGTGATTTCGAGCTCGCCCCGCTCGGACGGCTTCAGGCATGCGATCACGTCGAAAACGGATGCGTCATAGAGGTAGAAGCCCGTCACAGCGTACGGGCTTCGAGGTGCTTCGGGTTTCTCGACGATTCGAACGACTCGGTCGCCGTCGAGCTCCGCAACTCCGAGGTGGCGCAGATGGCTCTCGTCCTCGACGCGAGCCAGGAGGATGCGCGCGCCGCGTGGCTGAGCGGCGAACCTTTCGACGGCGGGGCGAATCGAGCGTTCGAAGAGATTGTCGGCCAGCACGACCGCGGCACGATCGTCGCCGATGAAGCGTCCGGCAATGCTCAGAGCTTCGGCGATCCCACCCTCCCGCTCCTGATACCCGTACAGCAATCGTCGCACGCCGTATTCGCTGCCGTCGCCGAGGAGACGGAAGAACTCACCCGCGTGGGTGCCACCGGTGACGAGCATGATCTCGTCGATCCCTGCCTTCACGAGTGCCTCGACCGAATAGGCCACCATCGGCCGGTCGTAGATCGGCAGCAGGTGTTTGTTCGTGATCCGCGTCAGCGGATGAAGGCGGGTCCCTCTCCCTCCTGCGAGCACCACGCCCTTCATTCGAGGGCGGCTCGTTCGATTCTCATTCGCCGCTCCGACTCAGCCGGCGACCAGCGCCGAGGAGCGGTGGGCAAGGAACCATGCGACCGTTCGTTCCAGCCCTTCTTTGAGTGATGTTCGGGCCCGGAAGCCGAAGTGCTCGGCCGCGCAGTCAACATCGACACTCCGTCTCGGCTGCCCTCCCGGCTGCTGGGGATCCCAAACGAACTCACCTTCGAATCCGGTCACCTCGGCGATGAGTGAAGCAAGGTCTCGAATGGAGATCTCCTTGCCCGTCCCCAGGTTCACCGGTTCGGCCCCGCCATAGTCGGACGCTGCGCGTACGAGCGCCTCCGCGCAGTCCTCGACATACAAGAAGTCCCGAGTCGGCGAGCCGTCTCCCCAGAGAAGAACGCGGGGCGCTGCGCTCTCGCGCCCGTCGACGGTCTTGCGAATGATGGCTGGGATGACATGCGACGTCTTGGGATCGAAGTTGTCTCGGGGCCCGTAGAGGTTCGCTGGAATGAGGTAGATCGTGTCCAATCCGTACTGCTCGCGGTAGGCCCTGGCGCCCGTGAGGAGCGCGCGCTTCGCAACGCCGTACGGGGCGTTCGACTCGTCGGGGTATCCGGACCAGAGATCCCTCTCACGGAACGGCACGCGAGTCTCCTTGGGGTACGCGCATACCGTCCCCACCAGCACCAGCTTCCTCACTCCGAATCGTCGGCATTCCTCAAGCACGTTCATGCCCATCGCCAGATTTGCGTACCAGAAGCGGCCTGGCGCGGCTCGGTTCGCACCGATGCCGCCCACCTCGGCCGCCAGGTGGAAGACGACATCTGGTCGGGTCGCTTCGAAGAGACGGCGGCTCGCGGAAGGGTCAACAAGATCGTGGTCGCGCCGAGACACGACGAACGGATCCGCTCCCGCCGCGCGCAAACGGTCGACGACATGCGACCCGAGGAAGCCCTCGCCCCCGGTGACGAGAGTCGTCATTGCGCCTCGAGAGCGCCGAGCGAGCGCCAGTCCACTCGACCGCGCCAGTGCGCTCGGTTCTGCGAGTACCACGCGATCGTGCGGAGGACACCATCCTCCCAGGCGACCTGCGGCGTCCATCCCGTCTCTCGGTGCAATTTCTCAAATCCCACTCGCAGCGCCATGACGTCGCTGGCGCCGGGACGGAAGCGCTCCTGGGTACTCACAAGCCGTCGGCTCGGCCAATACCCCGCAGACTCACCGACGTCGAGGATCAGGCGGGCCCAGTCACCGATGGAGATGTTGCGGCCTTGCCCATAGCAATAGACGTCGCCCGCGATTCCGTTGACGGTGACGGCCAAGTGTCCTCGGACCCCGTCCGTGCAATAACAGAAGTCGCGCATCGGCTCGAGATTTCCGAGCTCTACCTCGTCGCGCTCGAGTGCCTGCGTGATGATCGTCCCAGTCACATAGCGCGGGTTCTGGCGTGGCCCGTAGTTGTTGAACATGCGCGTGACGACGCCTGGGATGCCGTACGCGTCGTGGTAGTTCATCGTGAGGAAGTCCGCCGCAACCTTCGCCGTCGCGTAGATCGATTTCGGATTGAGGGGGCTCCGCTCGTGGAGGATGAGGCCGCCGTCGGCATCGAAGTCATGGTGGTGGACGACCGTTTCCCGGACGTTTCCGTACTCCTCGGAGGTCCCAGCAGTATTGAGCTTCTCGAGCTCGAGCCCCGTGTCGACAATCGCCTGCAGCAGGTTGAGCGTCCCCACCATGTTGACCATCACGGTCTCGTACGGCCGGTCCCACGACTCCCCGACATGCGCTTGGGCCGCGAGGTGGAGGATGTAGGGCCTGTCCGGCGCAGCGTGCAGAGCACGGATCATGCAGTCAATCGAATGCCGATCGGTGAGATCGCCGCGATGGATCGTGAGGCGGTCCTTCAGGTGGGAGATGTTGTTGAGCGCGCCGCTTGAAGTGGCTCGAACGAAGACATGAACGTCGGCACCGAGTTCGACAAGCGCGTCAGTAAGGTGCGAACCCATGAACCCGTCCGCACCCGTAACGAGCACAGTGCGCCCGGCGAGCTCGCCGAACTCGTCATGGAGCGCATGCAGATCTTCCTCGCTCCACATGCTGTCTGGATTGTCTGGATTGCCCACGTCACCGCCTCGCCGCTCGACGCCTAACCGAGACCTTCAGGCCCGGCAATGAGGTCGAGCTCGTCCTCGTCCGGCAGCCGCGATTCCTCAACTCGCAGACGCGTGGCACGCTCGCGCAGGATCGTCTTGAGGACGCGCCGTCCGTCGGACCAGGCACGAAGCTTGGATAGCCCGTGAACTCGATTGCGCTCGAAGCTCGCGACCTCGACGACGTTCAGACCTGCTCGGAGCGCCCGAATGTTCATGAGCGTCTCCACCTCGAAACCGTCGCATTTCAAGTCGAGCGCCGGCAAGACATCTCTCCAGAACGCGTTGTAGCCGTAACAGAGGTCTGAATACCGACCCCCGAAGAGCACTCGCACGCAGACCACGAACACCCAGTTGCCGAACCTGCGGTGCATGGTCATGTCGGACGTGCCCGCACCATGGATGAACCGTGAACCCTTCGCGAAATCCGCTCCGCCCTTCAGCGCGCCGACGAACGCGGGAATCTCAACCGGGTCCGTGGAACCGTCCGCATCCAGCATGACGATGATGTCGCCCGTCGCCGCCGCGAAGCCGGCGCGGAGCGCATCTCCTTTCCCCGAGCCAGGCTGCGTGATCGCTCGCACATCTGGCTTAAGGCTCCGTGCGACTTCGAGGGTGCCGTCCTCCGAGCGCCCGTCCACGACGATGACCTCGTGGATGTCCGGCCCCAGCCGCGGGAGGATGAGCGGGAGGTTCTCGGCCTCGTTCAGGGTCGGAATGACGACGCTCACGGCGGGGTTACTCGGCCGGCAGGGGCCGCCTCGGGCGGGCGGCTCCGGCAGCGTCTCGTCCAGCTCCGCCTCGTCAAGCGCGATCTTGCTTTCCCACTCCGCGGTGGAGACCTCGGGCTGCTCGAACGGAGCGATGTGCGTCGAGCTCGAGAGCCCAATAGCGGTGAGCGACGGAAATCGCTCACGAGCGGCGCGGAGAAAGGCAGCGCTCTCGTCGTCCGCGGTCGCCGCGTTGACGCCTACGATCAGGACGTCGGGCTCGCGCTCCCCGACGAGGTCGAGTGCGCCTTGGGACGACTCGGTTACGCCTACGGTTGCGACTCCGAGCCGGTCGAGGAGCTCCTCGATTGCTTCGATCCAGCTTGGGTTGTCGTCGACGACGACCGCCGTGCGCGGCCGGTCTCCGTTTTGCGATTCATAGCCTTCTTCGCCCGCCCAGTCGGGCAGGCGAACCCGGTTCCCTTCGATTCTCTTGCTTGCCTCTCGAGCCATTCTCTCCCCTTTCCCGGTTCGGATCGCGCGGACGGATCCGCAGTCCGCGACTGATGAATTCGAACCGGGATTAGTCGGGGCGCTCGAGGTCGGCGATCAACACCAACTCGCGCGGGGGCACCGAGAAAAGCTGAACAGCACGCGTAAATGCAGCCGCGAGGATGACGATGAACACGCCGAGAAGTGCGCTGGTGCCGGCGCCGCTTCCGGCTGCAGATAAGCCAGACGCGGCCCCACCCGCCGAGCTGAAGGTGTCGGCGGCCGATCCTCCGAAGATCCGCGCCAGTCCGCGCGGCTCAGAGGCCGTCCCTCCGTCACCTCCACCTCGAGTTGAGCCTGAGGCTTCGGTCGGCCGAGAGGAGTCCGCGGAATCCAGCCCCGCTGGCGTCTCGACCCAGCGAGGCTCGACGCCGAACGGAGGATCACTCGCTACGACAATGGAGTCTGGGCTCGGAATGGACCCGCTGGCGGTGAGAGGGCCGTGGGAGGGGCCAGGATTCGCGAACGTGTCCGGCTGCGACGATGGCGAATCAGTCTCGACGGAGGGCGGCGGAGCAGCAGGGTCTGTGGCGTCCGTGCTCCCGCTACTCTCGTCCCCGGGCTCCGTTGAAGGATCCGTCGCCGGTTCCGTGGGACCTCCCGATCCGGACGGATCGGGGCTGGGGTCGGTCGTCTCCGAGTCCGCCGGAGGGGTGGTCGTCTCCGAGTCCGCCGGAGGGGTGGTCGTCTCCGAGTCCGCCGGAGGGGTGGTCGTCTCCGAGTCCGCCGGAGGGGTGGTCGTCTCCGAGTCCGCCGGAGGGGTGGTCGTCCCATCTCCTTCCTGGACAGCAATCGGCTGTTCGGTCATGGAGAGCTGGCCCGTATCAGCGGTCGTCCCATCGCTTGCGAACGCGACGTCCACGTGGACAACCACGAGGATGGCGCCCGTGACAAGCGTCGCAAGGATGCGGCCGGCCCACGCCGTCCCGAACGCGCCCTTCGAACCTAAAGCCATACGCCGCAGAACCGCTCCCCCCGCTCTTCCCTTTACAGCTTCAACTGCTCTTCCCTTTAGAGCTTCAACGAGCCCTCGACTCTAGTGCCGACAGGTACTCCTGTCCAGTCGAGCCATGCCTGTCTTTCGGTTGGCCTGCCCTCGACTTCGGCAGTGCGAGTCCTCGTATCCTCCCTCGTGGCCAGACCAGGCCTATAACCGCGGGGGCGGCTGCGGAAACCCCTTGACTTCACTTCTTGCACAATCCTCATATGTCCTCGAGCGATTCACCGCCGTTGCGCGTGCTCATGGTGACCCCGCGGTACTTGCCGTTCACCGGGGGCGTCGAGCTCCACGTCCACGAGGTCGCCCGCCGACTCGCGCAGCGCAATGCCTCGGTGACAATCTTGACAACGGACCCGACCGGAGACTTACGCGCAGAGGAGCGCGCCGACGGCGTGGAGATCAGACGGGTGCGTGCCCGCCCAGCGAACCGCGACTACCACTTCGCGCCCGGCGTCAGCGCTGAGATCGGTCGCAGAGATTGGGATGTCGTCCACGTCCAGTCGTACCACACCTTCGTGGCGCCACACGCGATGTACGCCTCGCGGCGAGCTGGAATTCCCTACCTCGTCACGTTCCACGCCGGCGGACACTCGTCTGCCCTCCGGCACCGCCTTCGTCCTCTGCAGCTCGCCGCCCTACGGCCCCTCCTCGCGGGCGCCTACCGACTGATTGCTCTCGCCGAGTTCGAGGCGGAGCACTACTCGAAGCTTCTACGCCTCCCACGAGACCGGTTCGAGGTGATACCGAACGGAAGCGACCTTCCTCTCGTGACTCCCCCTTCCAGCCGGCCGGCCCTCATAGCATCCCTCGGGCGGCTCGAGCGCTATAAGGGGCACCAGCGCGTCCTCGCCGCGCTGCCACACGTGGCGCGCCGGCGCCCGGATGTGCGCCTCTGGATCGCAGGTCGGGGCCCCTACGAGGAGACTCTTCGCCGAATCGCGGAAGAGCTGGGCGTCCTTGACTCCGTCGAGATCAGCTCGGTCGAAGCCGGCGATCGCGAGTCGATGGCCCGTCGGCTCGCCGCCGTGCGGGTTGCCGTGCTGATGAGCGAGTTCGAGACTCAGCCGCTCGCCGCCCTCGAGGCGCATTCGCTCGGCTGCCGCCTCGTCGTTGCAGACACGCCGGGACTCCATCAGCTCGCCGAGGAGGGGCTGGCACGGTCCGTGCCTCTCGACAGCTCCCCCGAGCTCATCGCCGCCGCGATCCTCGACGAGGTCGAAAAGCCACCGCCTGCCGAGAGGACGCCACTCCCCACCTGGGATCAGTGCGCGGACGCGTTGCTCGACGTCTATGCCGCTGCCGCAGGCCGCGTGTCCGAAGGATCGTCCCGTTCGACCTCGCTCGGAGTAGGCGTCTGAACGACTCGGCGACGCTCCCCTGGCGCGAGGACGACGCTGAGCGGATCTCGATTTCGGTCGTGGTGTGTGCCTACACCCACGACCGCTGGGATGCACTTCGGTCCGCGGTGAAGTCCGTTCTGGCGCAGACGTTCCCCCCGCTCGAAACGGTCGTGGTCATCGACCACGACGACTTCCTCCTCGAGCGCGCGCGGGAACAATTCGGGGCCGAGGAGCGCATCCGGATTCTCGAAAACCAGAACGGCCCCGGCCTCTCGGGCGCCCGCAACACAGGCGTGACCGCGGCACGCGGAGAGGTCGTTGCCTTCCTGGACGACGACGCCATCGCCGAGAGCGACTGGCTCGAGCACCTGGCGACTCATTACGAGGATCCGACCGTTTTCGCCGTCGGCGGCGCAATCGAGCCCGCCTGGGCCGCTGGCCGGCCGAAGACGTTCCCGCCCGAATTCGATTGGGTCGTGGGCTGCACCTACGCAGGACTGCCGGAACGGGCCTCTCGGGTTCGCAACGTCATCGGCGCGAATATGTCATTTCGCCGCACCGTCTTCGATGCGGTCGGCGGATTCGATCCGAGCATGGGCAGAACCGCGCACCGGCCACTCGGCTGCGAGGAGACGGAGCTCTGCCTGCGAGCGCAACGCCATTGGCCGGTAGGCGTGATCATGTACGAGCCGCTCGCGCGAGTCCGGCACGCCGTCGCTCCTGTGCGCGAGACATGGACGTACTTCCTTCGCCGCTGCTACGCCGAGGGGCTGTCGAAGGCAGACGTGACGCGACTCGCCGGCAGGTCGGCCGCGTTGGAGTCCGAGCGCGCCTACGTCACCCGAGTCGTGCCCCGGGCGATCGGGCGGAACGCTGTGCGCGCCGTCAGCCGGAGGGATCCCCATCTGCTCGGACGCGCCTTCAGGTTGGTCGCCGGCGTCGCCGTCACCACTGCTGGCTACTGCGTGGGCTCTGTCAGGTCGCGCTGATCGAGCTACGGAGGCCCGATCTTTGAGCCGAGCGGGAGTGATCCGAAGCTTCCACCGGGCGCGTAATAGGGCGATGAGATTCCCGCGCGGAAGGCCTCTTGAGTGCTGGAAGACGACTCGATCGGCCACTCCCACCATTTGTTGTTCTCGAAGATGCGCCAGTTGAACCACACGACCGCCTGGATTTGCGGGAAGGAATTCGGCAGCTGTTTCGTGAGCGCGTCGGTTATCCAGGCCGCCTTCCCGGCCCCACCTTCTACCGAGCCTGTCTCGCCGATCATGATCGGCTTCGTAGGGGCAAGATCGAGCAGCCTCTCGTAACTCGCACTGAAGATGTCGGAGAAGGAGTCGTTTCCCGTCTTGTTGTAGCCGTCGAAGCACGTCCAGTCGACGTATGCGTTTCCGGGATACAGCTGGTCGTAGGGGGTGAACCTCGAGTCGGGATCGACGTTCGGACACCAGACCCACGTGATGTTTCCCGCCCCTGCTTGCACGGCCAGGTCGTGGACGTGCCGCCACATGGAAACGTAATCGGCGGCGGTGTTTCCGTTGACGCCGGGAGCCCATGGCTCCCACGGTCCGTTCATCTCGATATCCAGAGCGAGAAAGAAGGGGTAGCCCCAAGCGGCGGCCTGCTGCGCCCAGGTCTGGAAATAGGAGTCGTACTTGCCGGCTGTGACGTCCCTCAGCGGAACGGACCCAGTCGTCATGTTGACGAAGTTGAGATCGCCCGCCTCGCGCACGCGTTCGAACGTGCCCTGGAAGTACTTGAAGTCGTGCGTCCAGGGCGTCCCGGCGCCCCAGTGGACGATCGACACCTTCTTGCCCGCATCGGACTCGAACGTCGACCAGGTCTTCGAGTCCCAGGGAGCGTCGCCCCAGGTTCCGCCGTAGTAATAGGTGTAGGTGGGATCGCCGTCCATGTACGCGCCCCAGTAAACGGACGGCTCCGGAATGACATGCGTCGCATTCGATTGCGATGACACCGAGTCGACCGCGTTCGTGGCAGTGACGAGAACCCGAAGGGTGCGACCTGCGTCGGCGTAGACGACGGGATAGTCGGCTCGGATCGCACCGGCGATCGAGACACAGCTCCCGCCACCTCCGTCGCACCGGCGCCACTGGTACGAGAACGTCATCGGGGTGCTTCCCGCCCAGGTCCCGGCTTCGGCGTGAAGAGAAGAGCCGACGGCCGCGCTGCCGGAGATCGCCGGCAAGGACGTGTTCGCGGGAGCAGCGGGGGCGGCGGTGACGACCGGCGTGGGCGACGACGTCGCGGTTTCAACTCCAAGGTCGTTCGTGCCCGCGACCGTAACCCGCAGCGTCTGGCCAACGTCGTCAGCGTCGAGCACGTAGGTCGCATCTGTGCGCCCGGCGACGTCCGCACACGCCGACCCCGCCGAGTCGCAGCGTCGCCATTGGTACGCGTAGACGATCGGAGTCGCTCCGGCCCACGCCCCCGTCGACGCCGTGAGAGTCAAACCTTCCTTCGCGGTGCCCGCAATGGTCGGCGCGCTCGTGTTCGAAGGCGGCGCTCCAGTGAACGACGCCGCCGACACGACGCCCGTCGGCGCCGACGTTGCGGACTTGGATCCCAACGCGTTCGTCGCGGTCACCCGGGCGCGGAAGGTCGTTCCGACATCGCCATCGACCAGGCGATACTCCGAGGCCTTCTCGCCGTCCACCGCCGCGCATCCCGAGCCCGTCGAATCGCACCGAAGCCATTCGTAGGCATAGGTCATGGGCTCCGACCCACTCCAGATTCCGGACGAGGTAGTCAGGACAAGACCGACCTGGGCGGTCCCGCTAATGGTCGGTGGCGACGACGAGACGGGTCGAGAGCGGCCGATGCGCTTGCCTTTGGACTCAACAGTCGTCGTTCCGGAGGAGCTTCTGGCAGTGACGCTGAACAGGACCGTTTTCCCGACGTCACGAGGGCCGGCGACATAGGAGCTGCGCGTGGCCCCGGCGATTGGAGAACAAACTCGGCCGCAGCGCTTCCAGCTGAAGCGGAGTCTGATCGGATGCCGACCGCACCAGTGACCGGGGCTCCCGTCCAGCCGACGGCCGACGTAGGGAGCGCCCGTGATCCGCGGCCGCTCGCTCGTTCTCGGTCGGCCCTTCGTCGCCAGGCAGGCCGAACGGCCGGCAACATGCCCGGAACTGGGGCCAAACAGCTCATGTATCGCGTTTGTGGCTGCGTGGACCCGGGCCTGGGCAAACGAGCTCAGGACTGCGGACAGGATGAGCAGGCAGACGGCCAGGGCACCGCGTTTGCGCCAGCGCCTTCCGGCCCTGGATGGAGTCAAGGTCGCGCGGCTTGGGACGTGTGCTGAGGGCAACTGGGGTCGTCGGCTCGTAGATCGAGCGTGACCGCCCCCTCGATCGCTTCCTATCGATCATCGCCACCGGCCTCGAAGATGCATCCCCTTTCGGGGCATCCATGACTGCTACTAACGGTGGTCGCGCTCTCCCCTCATTGGGGGGAGGCATTGTCAGTCACCCCCTTTCAGCGCCCGGTTGTCGAAGGAGGCTCCGGTTCGCCGGGGGTATCGTTGATCTCCTCGCCCGCTTCGACCACGCTTCTCATGGGCCACCCGAATGATCACCTCCTTCGTTATCGCGATCACGGCTCTCCTTGCCCTTGCGGGGATTGCGCTGCTCGTCACACGCAAGCTGTTGGCTGCGGGGTACATCGGCGGGCGTTCCTGGCCGACCGGTCCTGACGGGACCGCCAGGCCGCGCGGGCTCACGCTCCTCGAACCACGTCTCGGCGCGCATCGCGCCGCCGGAGGAGGTCGACTCGCAGACCCCGTCGCGGCCCTTCCCGAAGTCGGCCTGACGAAGCGATTGCGAAAGTCGCGTCTCGAAAGAGCCGCTTTCGCGACTGCACAACAGGCGGCCCCCCCGAAGCAGAGGCGCCGTCGGAACTGGGGCGTGGCTCCGTACTTCGCGCTTCTCGCCGGCGCGGCAGGGGTGCTCGTCGCTCTTGCCGACGCTCTGAACCGCTCCGGACGGGGCGGAGGTGTCGCCCTTTTCTGGTTCGTGGTTCTCGGCCTCATGGCCTGCGCTGCCTTCCGCCTCTCTCTCCTCATGCCGACGCGTCTCGAGCGCATCGGGATCGTGCTGGTCATGGGTGAGTTCCTCTATCTCGTGAAGGTCCTGAAGGACCCGTTCACGTTCATGTATTCGGACGAGCTCGTGCATGCGTTCAACGCGCAGCGCATGCTCGAGACCGGGTCCGCCCTCCACGCCAACCCCATCCTTCCCGTTACCGGCCATTACGTCGGACTGCCCGCGATCACCGACGCGGTTACCTCACTCACAGGCCTGAAGGTTTTCGGGGCCGGGCTTCTCGTGATCGGCGTTGCCCGGCTCGTCATCCTGCTCGGGCTCTTCCTCCTTTTCGAGGACGTCGCCCAGTCGGCACGGGTTGCCGGACTCGCCGCGCTCTTCTACACCGCGCATCCGAACTTCGTGTTCTTCACGGGTCAATACGCGTACGAATCGCTCGCCTTCCCGCTCGCGGTGTTCGGACTCGCGGCCGTAAACCGCTGGATGGTCCCCGACGACCCAGGAGTGCGGCGTGGATGGGCGATCGCCGCGCTCATCGCAATAAGCGGCGTCGTCATGACCCATCACATGACGACGTACGCTCTGGTCGGCTTCCTTCTGGCCGCATCGGTGGCGCACTACGCGCTGGCGCGGCAATCCGGATCCTGGAACCCCTGGCCCTTTGCTGCCTTCAGCGTTGCGGCGGCCGTCGCCTGGCTAGTTCTGGTTGCGAGCGACACCGCCGGCTACCTCTCGATCATCTTCGGGAAGGCGTTTCAAGAGACCATCAGGACGCTGGCGTTCGAATCGGCACCACGCCAGCTCTTCGAGGCGGACTCAGGCGGCGGGAGTCCCTGGGGAGAGCGAGTCGTCGGGCTTGCGTCGGTCGCCTTGATAGCCGGGGTCATACCGATCGCCCTGTTCGAGGTCTGGCGCCGCCACCGCCGAAATACGATTGCCGTGGTGCTCGCGATCGGGGCCTCGGCCTACGTGGGGGTCCTGTTCCTCCGCTTCGTTCCGCGAGCCTGGGAAATCGCCAACCGATCATCCGAGTTCCTCTTCGTGGGCGTCGCGCTGATGCTCGCTCTCGCGAGCGTCCGGGCGGTCGTCGTCGTCCCCCGCGGGCTGGGACGGACGGCGGTAGCGGCGGCGGCTGCCCTCTTGCTCGCCGGAGGAATCATCGCCGGCTGGCCGACCGACCTTCGGCTCTCCCTCCCCTACCGAGTCGATGCGGCCGGACGAGTCCTCGAGCCCCAAGGAACGACCGCTGCGCGCTGGTCTCGCGAGAACCTCGGAACCGGTCACAACTTCGTGGCGGATCCCTCCAACGCCAGGCTTCAACTCTGGCAGGGCGAGCTCGCCTACGCCGGTGGGAACCCCAACTTGAACGACATCATTCGCCAGCCATTCTTGGCTCCATGGATGGTGGACGAGCTTCGGCAGAAGGACGTGCGCTTCCTCGTCATGGACCGTCGGCGGATCAGTCAGAACCAGACGTTCGGGAACTACTTCTTCTCGCCCCGGGCGGCACGCCTCGGGCTCTACTCGGCCGCCGAGTACGCGAAGTTCGACCGGCAACCCGGGATGAGCAAGGTTTACGACAGCGGCAACATCTCGATTTACGATCTCAGCCAGTTCGCTTATGACCCGGCTACTCGCTGATCCGCGCTTCGTGGCGGGGCTCGCCGTTCTCGGCGGCATTGTGGCGCTTTCACCTGCTCCTCTCGCCTTCCGCGTCGTGCTCGCCGCTCCGTTGGCGCTCTTCCTGCCGGGCTGGGCCTTGTCGCTCGCCTATCTGCCCGACTCGAGGAGCTGGCTCGGGCGACTCCCCGTAAGCTTTGCGACAAGCGTCCTCCTCTGCGGTGTCACCGGCCTCCTTCTCGCCGTGACACCGATCGGCCTGACAAGGTTCGTCTGGGTCCCGCTTCTCGTGGGAGTGACGATCCTGGGCACGGGCGCCGCGTATGCGCGGCGCCCCGAGCTGATCCTCGACCGACTGACCCTCGGCATTCCCGGACGGCCGATCGTCGCCCTCCTCGCGGCCGCCGTCCTCGTGGTCGTCGCCGTCTCTCTGGCGCGGACGCCGCTCTCGGCCGGGCACATCCGCGGCTATTCCGCGCTCTGGCTTCTCCCGATCAAGGAGCAGCCCGACTCCGTCCAAATCGGCGTGACGAACTTCGAACTCGAGGACACGTCGTACAGCGTGGTCCTGTATTCCGAAGGACGCCCGATATTCCAGCAGCCCCTGACGTTGTCGGTGGGTGAGCGTTGGAGCGCCGTCATCGACGTCTCGTCGATTCCGACGGAGAAGCGGTCATTCGACGCGCGCCTGATCAAGGGCGATACGTCTTTGCCCTATCGCGAGGCGACGCTCGTCCTTCCAGGCTCGAAGATCCCACCGACCACCGATGTCTGGCTCATCCCCAGCCCGTCCGACTTGGACACGATGCGGCTCGTCATGACGAGCGCCGAGCGAAAGACGGAGCGCTTCCGGCTCGAGCTCCGGGCCGACGGAGACCTTTACAGGGTCCTCCACCCCCGCTTGCGAACCGGCGAGACGTGGAGAAGGACGATCGACTTCTCCTCCGTGCCGCTTGGGCGACGGCTATTCGAGGCGCGCCTTTACCACGCCGGGGACGACGCGCCGTTCCGTCAGACGACGCTCGCGCAGACCGCCGGCTAGTTTTCCCTCCCGCCGGGCTGCATACCCTCGGCCTTGGCTCCGTTCGTCGGAGTGGACGGAAGCGGGGGGGCGTGTGCCTCTGGCGCAGGAGCGATTCGGCGGGCGTCATCAGCCTCCCTCAGGCGCAGCACCTTGTTCTTGTGGGCCGCGAGAGCTTCCTCGACCTGCCAGCGTGTGACGGGATATCTGTTTCCCTGGCCACTCCGTGACCAGTACTCCCGGCTCGCAAAGAGAACGTAGCCGAGCTGCCGTAGATGGCGGGCATAGTCGGACAGGCGCAGGAATCGCTCTCGCCCCCGTCGGATCCTGATCTCCCGAACTGCGTTGCGAAGGGTTCGACCCGTGATCCTCGTGGCCGCCTGGCTCCAGCCCACGGAATCGATCCAGACGATGACATCCGCTCGCTCCAGCAGCGGCTCAGTCCAGCCGACGTGGATTCCCTCCGTAACCCAGCGGGGCAAAGCCGCTATTTCCTGGGCGCGTTCGGCCGAATCCTCGACGGGCCGCTCTTCGAAGTTGATCCCCTCGTACGCGAGCAGATCCAGTGCGTAGACGGGAAGATCGAGTGCGTCGCCGATCCGCCGTGCCAGGGTCGACTTGCCCGAACCGGGCCCGCCGATTATGTGCACGCGCTCGGCGGATTCGAGCTTCGACGCGAATGGCGCCTGGATGTTCATGTCGGCCACGTCGAAGCGTCGTCGGTGATGGACTTCGAGAAGGCTCGCACTAGGGGCTGCATCGTATCGCCTCGGCGTCCCGCCCTCGATCTCGAAGGGCAGCGACCCCCGCGATATAGTGGCTCGGCGGTCGCATTGAAAGGATCAGGAGCTTGCTGCGGTGGGAGAGTCCGGTATCAGTGGCTCCTTTTGGCTGCCCGCATCCGCGTCGCCGCCTGCGGGCGCGTGCGCTCCCGCACGCTGGTAGGCCTCGCACTCATCGGCGCCGCACTCACCGTGCCAGGGATTGCAAACGCCCAGAACGCCAAGCTCGAACTGCGCGCACCCGAGCGCGCATCGGTCGGGCAGGCCTTTGAGCTGACGCTCCGGGTCACGGGCGCCCACGACCTCGTGGGCTTCCAATCGCGGCTCGTCTGGGACACGCGTGCGGCCGAGTTCTTCGCGGTCGACTTCAGACGGAATGCGATGCGCGATCTCCGCGGCTCCTTCCGTGAGCTTGGGCCAGTCGAGCTCCCCGACGGCGTGAGTTTCGGCTCGTACTGGTGTCCCGACGGATCGTGCGGCCCGCGGAGCGTCGCGCTCGCTCGCACGGACGGCGCCCGTGGGTCGTTCGTCCTCGCCCGCATCCGCGTGGAGCCGCGACGCGCAGGCCGCCTCGAGTTTCGCCTGACCGGCGGCGAGCTCGTCGCTCCAGACGGATCAACCCTGCGACTGGCGGGCCGCGCGCAACAAGCAGCGGTCGTTCGTGTCGGGTCGTCGCGCACATTCAGCCCGGCGCCGAAGGAGGCTCCGGACGGTCCTTCCGCCACCCCTCGGAAGCTGCGCGTCCGGGATCTTTCGGGCGATCGCCGGTTCACGGAGCAGGACGTCACGCAGGCCGAGTTGTCCTGGATCGAGGGTCAGAGAAACCAGGAGTGCAACGGGTCTACCGCAGCCGACGCGAACCGAGACGGCTGTGTCGACGTCGCGGACGTCCAGGCGTACGCAGGCAAGGTGGCCGCGAGGTCGCTCGAAACGCTCGCGGTCGCCGCCGCCAATGCGCCTCTCGTCGTCGATTCGACCGGTGACATGGGAGACGCCGCCCCAGGCAACGGTGTCTGTGACACCGGGGCCGGCGCCTGCACGCTTCGCGCCGCGATCCAGGAGGCGAATGCGGAGGGCGGTGCAAACGAGATCGATTTCGCGATTCCGGGCACCGGTGCCCAGACGATCCAGCTCGGGAGCGCGTTGCCGGCACTCAGCGACACGTCGGGACCGACCACGATCGACGGCTACACGCAGGCGGGAGCGAGCCCGAACACCGACCAATACGCATCCAATGCCGCGATCCGAGTCCAGGTGCGCGGGACCGGCTCACACGGGATCGACGGGCTGTCCATCACGTCCGCAGACAACGTCGTCACCGGCCTCGCTTTCTTCAATTTCAGAACGGCCGTCTGGCTCCACGGCCTCGGCTCGACCCGCAACTCCGTTCGCGGCAACTTCGTCGGGACGAATGCCGCGGGCACGTTCGGGTTTGGAACGCCGGACTTCGACCTCGACGCGATCGGCGTCGAGTTCAGCGCGGGAGCGAACGGCAACCACGTCGGTGACACGACCCTGGCCGGGCGGAACGTCATTTCCGGGAACGGCCGCCACGGCGTCGCCTGCTACGACGGCTCGAGCAACGTCGTCTACAACAACATCTTCGGTCTGTCGCCGTTGGGTGACCGCAGGGTGCAGAACGTCAGGATGGGGACCGATTGGAACTCCGAGTGCGCCAACAACGTCATCGGCGGCCTCGGCCCACTGGAGCGCAACATCTTCTCGGGCAACGGCGTTCTCGGTTCGTCGGACGGCTCCGCAGGCGTCGAGATCTCCCACGACCCCGGGAACACCGGGCAGAAAGTCATCGGCAACTGCTTCGGGACCGACGTCACGTGTACGACGTCGTTCTCCTGGACGACGAACGCCTTCTGGGGTATCCACGTGGAGGACACCGCGTCAAACGTCGTCATCGACCACAACGTCGTGATCAAGAGCCCGAACGGCGGAATCAAGTTCGAGGGCCTGAACACGTCGAGCGACCGGGTGACCAACAACCTCATCGGCGTCGTTCCGGACGGAACGCCTTTCCCGAACTCGGCGTTCGGCATCCAGATCGCGGACCGCGCGAGCGCGGAGACGATCGGCCCGGGCAACGTGATCGCCAACAATCCGGTCGGGGTGTGGATCACTGGAACGAACACGCACTTCAATACGATCACGCAGAACTCGATCTACTCGAACAACGGGCTCGGCATCCGGATCGACGCTCCCGCCAACGACTCGATCTCGGCTCCCGGCATCGCGGGCGCGACCACGACCGCTGCGAGCGGCAGCGCATGCTCCGGCTGCACGATCGAGGTCTTCATCGCAGAGCCGGATCCGGCCGGGGCCGGTGAGGGCAGGACGTTCATCGGGACGGGCACGGCGAACTCGGGTGGGGATTTCACCGTGCCGATCAGCGGAGTCGTGGCAGGCCAGAAGGTGACCGCGACGGCGACCGATGCCGGTGGGAACACCTCGCAGTTCTCCGTCAACGCAACCGTCCAGTCGTCCGGCGGCCCCACTGTCCCGCTTGCACCGCTCCTAATCGACGCGGCGGGGGGCGACGGCTCCGTCACCCTTCAGTGGTCACCGCCGACCTCGGACGGCGGAGCGGCGATCACGAACTACAAGGTCTACCGCGGGACCGCGAGTGGCGGGGAGAGTCTGCTCACGCAGGTGGGCAACACGACGACCTACACGGATCCGACCGCGGCGAACGGGACGGCGTACTGGTATCGCCTCAAGGCGGTGAATTCGGTCGGGGAAGGGCTCGCTTCGAACGAGCTCTCCGCCACCCCTGGGCCGGTCCTCCTGAGCGACCAGTTCGAGCGCAGCGTCTCGAGCGGGTTCGGCACTGCCGACGTCGGCGGCGCCTGGAACGTCAACTCGACCGCCCGTACGAAGGTGACGGACGGCCAGGGCGTCGTGTACGGCTGGTCGGCAGGCAACCAAGACGTGCGCGCCTCGAACTCGGTGACGGCGAGCGACATGGAGGTCGTCGGCCTCGTGCGTCTCAATTCGACGAATCCGACCGGATCGAATTACCAGGCGCGGATCACTGCCCGCGCCCAGACGGACGCGCGCAACGGGTATGTCGCCCGACTCACGCACACGCCGGGCGGTGCCGCCAACTGGGCTCTCGTCCGGGTCGCCAATGCGGGCGGGACGGATACGCTCACGCTTGCGCAAGGGACGCTCGCCTCCTCCGGCGCGGCCGGTTCGGAATGGTGGACCCGCCTCGTCGTCAGCGGCACGACCATCAAGGTGAAGTGGTGGCGCGACGGCACAAGCGAGCCGAGCGCGTGGACGGCGACCGCCACGGACGCCTACTGGACAAGCGGAACGGCGGGGATCGGCGTCTACGTCGCCGCCGGGATCACGAGCCCCTTCCCCGAGACGCGATTCGACCACGTGCACGCGGTGGGCCTGGGCAGCGTCTCGCCTCCGACTCCGACGGCCCCCGGTGTCCCCAACCTCACGAGCGCAAGCGGCGCCGACGGCTCGGTCTCGCTGCAGTGGTCGGCGCCGAGCTCCGACGGCGGGGCGGCGATCACGAACTACAACGTCTACCGCGCGACGGCGAGCGGCGCCGAGACGCTTCTCACCCA
>JBKPRJ010000054.1:0-29073 GCA_046734455.1 Actinomycetota bacterium
CGGCGGCTGGGCTCGCGCCGCGCCGCTCGTGCCGCAGGCGCTCGGCGGCGCGGAGGTCGATCCACCGCTCGGGCGCGTCGTCGGCCGCGACGACCACGCGGGCCTCGGTTCCGTCGGGAGTCTCGTGAGCGATGCGGGCGAGGTGCATGGCGGGGTTCCTTGTCTCAGTCGATGAGCGCGACGACGCGCGCAGGAGCGGCGCTGCATCCCACGAGCCGGATCGGGAAGCAGGCGACGGTGAAGCCGGTGGGCGGCAGGGCCGCGAGGTTGTAGAGCCGCTCGATCTGCGAGTACGGCAGGTCGACCTGATGCGCCTCCCAGAAGATGCCGGGCGCGTCCGCGGCGAGCGCGTCCTGCGCCTGCATCTGCAGCGGCCGGTCCCAGCCCCAGGCGTCGATGCCCATGACGCGGACGCCCTGGTCGTACAGCCAGCGCGTGGCCTCGGCCGTGACGCCCGGCCCGCGCGCGATGTAGTCGGCCTCGCCGTAGAAGGCGTCGCGGCCGGTGTGCATGAGGACGATGTCGCCGGCCTGGAGATCGTGCCCGGCCGCATCGAGCGCCCGCTCGACCTCGGCGGCGGTGATCGCGTCGCCGTCCGCCTTGGCGGTGAAGTCGAGGACGACCCCGGACCCGAAGAAGCGCTCGAGCGGCAGCTCGTCGATCGTCTGGGCCGGGCGGCCCTGGATCGTCGAGTTGTAGTGGTACGGCGCGTCGACGTGCGTGGAGTTGTGCGTCCCGAGCGTCACCGTCTCGCGCGCCCAGCCCTCGCCGTCACGGAGGAGGCGCGGCGGCACGCCGTACAGCTCCTCGATCGCGGCCGCGCCGTCGCGGTGGTCGTAGTAGTCGATGTCGTTGCGCTGGAAGGCGGGCGTGCCTTCCGGGCTGGGAGCGATCGGCGCGGACAGGTCGATGATCCGCACGCGCTACGCCGGCTGGTTGAGGAACTCGTCGACGGCGGCGCTCTGCGCCGGGGCGTTCGCGCGCATCTGCTCGACGATGTCGGGCAGCGTCTCGGGCGTGACGAGCATCTCGCCGCGAAGGATGTGCCCTGAGACCTCCTGCACGAACTTCGCGCGCGGGTAACGGCGCGCCTCGAAGGCCGTGAGCGCGGCCTCGACCGACCGGTGCGCGCGGGTCAGCTCGTCGGCGAGCACGATGGCGTCCTCGAGCGCCATCGCGGCGCCCTGTGTGATGTGCGGCGCGCACGCGTGTGCGGCGTCACCGCAGACAAGCACGCGGCCGTGGTGCCACGGCGCCGGCAGCATGACCTCGCTGAGCCGGCTGTAGACGATGTCGTCGTCGTCCTTCAGGTTCTCGCGGATGTCGCCGACGATGCCCTCGAACTCCTCGAGGCGCTCGCGCAGCAGGTCGGCGTAGTCGCGCCTCTCGTACCGCGCCTCGGCCGGCTCCGGCGTGACATGGAGGAGGTACATCGTCTCCTCGCTGAGCGGGATGTAGCCCGCCTTGCGCCCGTACGACTGGTACAGGACGGGGTACGTGACGTCCTCGGGCCGCGGCACGGTGACTCGCCACACCACGTAGCCGGTGTAGACCGGGTCGTACTCGGTGCCGAACATGCGCTTGCGCAGCGGCGAGCTGATGCCATCGAAGCCGACGACGAGGTCGTAGTCCTCCTCGCGCCCGTCGGACAGGCGCACATGGACGCGCTCGCCGTCGTCCTCGAGGTCCTCGACCGTGGTGCCGTAATGGATGGTCGCGCCGGCACGCCCGACGGCGTCGATCAGGATGCGGTGCAGGTCGCGCCGCGACAGCGCGGCGTTGGCGGGAACGTCGCCGCCGAGCTTCGACGGCACCTCGACGATCGGGTTGCCGCGGAAGTCGCGGAACTCCATGCGGTCGTACTGGAAGCCGGCGGCGCAGATCTCGTCGAGCACGCCGATCGCGCGTAGCGCGCGCAGGGAGTTCGCCGGCTGGTTGATGCCGACGCCGTAGACGCTCGCGTCCGGCCTGAGCTCGACGAGCTCCGTCTCGATCCCGCGCTGCGCGAGCGCGGCGCCCGCGCCCAGCCCGCCGATGCCGGCGCCGACGATCAGCGCCCTCTTCACCTCAGCCATCCCGCCGAACCTCTCCTCTGAGTCACGACTTCGCGCAGCTGACGACCGTCATAGCGATCGTATCCAGTTTGCGGATTGGTGGTCAACTCGCAATCAGCCGACAGAAAGCGTATACATGCCGCCATGTCCGCCAGCTCGACTCCGCGCCGGGTCCTCGTCGTGGGCGGCGGCGTCGGAGGCCTCGCCACCGCCATCGCCCTGCGCCGACAAGGCATGGACGCCGATGTCGTCGAGCTCCACGATCGCCCGCCGGTGGTGGGCGTCGGGCTCACGCTGCTCGGGCCGACGCTTCGCGCCCTGGGCGACCTGGGGCTCCTCGACGCCGCCATCGAGCGCGGCTGGTCGATGGACGAGCTGCTGTTCTGCGACGTCTCGGGAGCCATCCTCGACACCGTCGAGCTCCCGCGCCTGAACGGGCCCGCCTACCCCGGCCAGGCCGGCATGCTGCGCCCCCTCCTGCACGACATACTGCTCGGCGCCGCGAGCGCGGCCGGCGCGACGATCCGGCGTGGCCTGACCGTGTCGGCGATCGAAGACGCCGGCGAAGGCGTCGAGGTCACGCTCACCGACGGCACGAGCGGCGCGTACGACCTCGTCGTCGGCGCCGACGGCATCCGCTCGGCCGTCCGCGGCATGGTATTCGGCGAGGAGCTGCAGCCGCAGTTCCGCGGTCAGGCGGTCTGGCGCGCGGTCCTCGATCGCCCGGCCGAGATCACCCGGTACCACCTCTTCTACGGGCCCCGCACCAAGGCGGGGATCAACCCGGTCTCGCAGGACAAGCTCTACGTCCTGCTCGTCCAGAACGTGCCCGACGCGACGCGCCCGCCGCAGGAGGAGCTGCCCGCGCTCCTGCGCGAGCACCTGGCCGAGTACGGCAGTCCGCTCGCCGAGCTCGTGCCGCAGATCCAGGACCCCACCGCGGTCGACTATCGGCCGCTTGAGACGATCCTCGTGCCGCGCCCGTGGTTCCGCGGCCGCGTCGTGCTCATCGGCGACGCGGCGCACTCGATGACGCCGCACCTGGCGAGCGGCGCGGGCATGGCGATCGAGGACGGCATCGTGCTGAGCGAGGAGCTCGGCGCGGGCGGTCCGGTCGACGCGTCCCTCGAGCGCTTCATGGAGCGCCGGTGGGAGCGGTGCCGCATGGTCGTCGAGAACTCGGCGCAGATCAGCGACTGGGAGAAGGCGCCGGAGGGCGCGCGCGGCGACGCGGCCGCGCTCACCGGCCGGAGCATGGCGATGCTCGCGCAGCCGATCTAGATCTGGGCCCGCGCCGCGACCGGCACCTGGGACCGGAAGAGGCGCTCGGCGGCGTTGCGGCCGAGGACCTTCTCGCGCGTCCGGTCGTCGATCCCCGGGAGGGTCCTGATCGTCTCCCAGATCGGCGCGTTGTCCCAGCCCGGGTAGTTCGAGCCGAGGACGACGTTGTCCTCGCCCATCACGTCGATCAGCAGCTGCAGGGCCGCCTGCTCGTGCACGACGGTGTCGAACCAGAACCGGCGGAGGTAGTCGGCCGGCGCCTGTGCCATCTGCTCCCCGACGAACCGGTCGCCGCGGCCGTAGACCTCGGCGTGGTACTTCAGGCGGCCCACCTGGTAGGGCAGCATGCCGCCGCCGTGGGGGATCATCACGCGCAGGTCGGGGTGGCGGTCGAGCGCCCCGCTGAGGATCAGCCCGACGACGGCGACGGTCTCGGTGAAGAGGTAGCCCCAGGCCCAGTCGACCTGGTGCTTCATGAGCCACTCGCCGCCCGCGGCGCGCAGGTCGAGGTCCTGCCCGAGCGCGACGGGGTGCAGCAGGATCGGCACGTCGAGCCGCTCGACTGTCGAGAGGAACTCCTCGCACTCGGGGTCGGCGAGCGTCCGCCCGCCGCCGATCATGTAGCCGAGCGAGCACGACTTCAGCCCGAGCTCGGTGACGGCGCGCTCGAGCTCGGCGGCCGCCAGGCCGAGGTCTTGCATCGGCAGCTGCGCCGAGCCCCAGAAGCGGTCGGCGTGCGGCGCGATGTGCCGCGCCGTCTCGTCGTTGAACGCGCGCGAGAACTCGTCGTTGACCTTCGCGTCAAGGTGGTAGCTGAAGATCATCGGGCTCGGCTGGAGCACGTGCACGTCGATCCCGGCGTCGTCCATGAACGGGATCTGCCGGTGCACGCCGTCGCCCCAGAAGTTTTCCGGCGTGCCCGGAACGGAGTACTCCAGGTCGCCGCTACGGAAGTACCAGGCGCCGTCGCGCGTGGTCATTTCGATGCCGTACGGCTTGACGATGTCGAGCACGGACCCGGGCTGGTAGTGGGTGTGCACGTTGATGACGGGCGCCGGCGAGCTATCGGGCATTCCTCAACCTCTCACTTGTCGACCGGCAGGATGACCTCGGGCACGCGGCGCCCGACGCCGCGCTCGAGCGCGCGGCGGACGCACGCCTCGGCGACCGTGAGGTCCTGCAGCGCCGAGCCGACGGACTTGTAGAGGACGATGTCGTCGTCGGCGCGCCGGCCGGGCGCGTTTCCCGCGACGACGTCGGCGAGCGTCACGAGCTTGTCGTCGAACGCGACGCCGTCGGCTGCGGCGGCGAGCATGTCGCCGGTCTGGTGCGCGATCTCGTCGGCCATGTCGGCGACGACGACCGCCGCCCGGCGGACAACCTCTGAGTCGAGCTCTCTCTGCTCCGGCAGCGTCGAGCCGATGGAGACGACCGTCGTACCCGGCGCGAGCCCTGCGCCGGCGAGCGTCGGCGTCTCGTCGCGCGAGCGCGCGGCGGCGATCACCAGCTCGGCGTCGCGCACCGCCTCCTCCGCCGATGCGGCCGCCGTCGCCGGCACGCCGAGGCGCTCACCGGCCTCGGCCGCGAATCGCTCGCGGTTCTCCGCCGTCGGGCTGAACAGGCTGAGCGCCGCGATCTCGCGCACGAACGGGAGCGCCTCCACGTGCTTGCGCGCCTCGAAGCCCGAGCCGATGACCGCGACGCGCAGCGGCCGGTCCGGCGTCAGCTCCGCGATCGCGACCGCCGACGTGGCCGCGGTGCGCGCTCCCGTGACGTGGTTTCCGTCGAGCAGGGCGACAAGCTCCGCGGTCCGGCGATCGAACAGCGCGATGAGATAGGACGCACGACGCGCCGACGTCACCGCTGCGATGAGCTTCGCGCCCATGTAGCGCGCCTCATGGGGGACGGCACTCAGCGACCGCAGCCACACGCCGTCGCTGCGGGCCATCGTCCGGGGGGGCAGCATGCGGTCGTCGACGGGTCGGGCGTACGCCGCGCGCAGCGCGCCGATCGCTTCGTCCCACGAGAACAGCGACTGCACGTCCTCGTCGCTCAGAAGCAGCGTCTCCGAAGTGGCACGGCCGTCGCCGGCCGCCCCGTTCGCCGCGGCTGTGCCGGCCGCGGGCTGCGGCGTCACGAGACGCCGACGATCGACCACGGGTTCGACTCGCCCTCCAGCACGGCGGCGGCCGGCGCCGCCGCCGGCGGGAACACCTCGAGCATCGAGTCCGGGGCCGGCCAGTTACGGAACATGTCGATGCCGCCGCTGCCCATGACCCAGCGCACCGGCTCCCAGTCGGGCTGGTAGTTGCGGTAGCCGCCCGAGAACAGCTCGACGCGATGGCCGCCGGGCTCGCGCACGTAGAGGAACGTGTTCTCGCCGTGGCCGTGCTTGCCCGGGCCGTACTCGATCGGCGTGCCCGCCTCGATGAGGACGTCGGCGGCGCGCACGACGTCGGACGGCAGGTCGACCCAGAACGCCACGTGGTGGCTGCGACCGGACTCGCCGGAGTGGTCGGCGACGAGCCCCAGGTCGTGGGCCTGCTCGGTGTGCGACATCTCGGCGAAGAACGGCTCGTCCGCCTCGGCGTCGGCGACCGTGCACTCCATGAAGCGCGAGCCGAGCACGTCGCGGTGGAACGCGATGGTGTCGTTCATCCGCGCCGTGGCGAGCGTCACGTGGTCGATCTGCCGCACGGCCGCGCCCACCGGCGCGAAGCGCTGCGGGCGGATCGGGAACGTCGAGCGCTGCCCCTCCGGGGCGATGTAGCGGTCGACGTCCCAGAAGACCTCGTGCAGGTGGCCGCCGGGGTCGCGGAAGCGGAAGGAGCGGCCGTGGCCGGCGACCGGGTCCTGCCAGCCCTCGCCCGTGCCGGCCTGCTCGATACGCGCGACCACGTCCTCGAGCTGCGGGGCGCCGGCCGTGCGCCAGGCGATGTGTCGCACGCGCGGGGCCGGGCCCTCGGTCAGCACGAGGCTGTGGTGGAACGGGTCGCCCCACGCCCGCAGGTACACCGAGCCGCCGTCGCGCCCCGACTCCGTGAGGCCGAGCACCTCGGTGAACCAGGCGAGCGATGCCTCCGGGCGCGGCGTCTCGATCTCGACGTGGGCGAGTTGCGACAGCAGACCGAACATCGGCGTCCCCTTCGGTGGGATTGCACTCCGCGGATCGCACCGCGGCCGCGCCGACTCTAGTCCGCGGTTTGGATGCCGTCAAGGAACTGCATCCAAGATCAATAGTTGCCGTGCGTCGAGCGGTTGGATACGTTCACCGGCATGGCTACCTACACCCGCGGCGAAGCCCGCGCCTGGGCCCGCGAGCATCTCCGTGGCGTCGTCAACGTGATCATCCCGTCGTTCACCAGCGACCTGAGCGCGGTGAACGAGGCGGCGATCCGCCATGACGTCCGGCAGCAGTTCGCGCACGGCTTCGACGGGGCGCTGCTCGTCTCGGAGGTGTCCATCACGCCGGCCGAGTACCGCGAGTTTTGCGAGATCGCCGCCGACGAGGCCGGTGGGCGGCAGATCTTCTTCCACCACTCGAGCTGGTCGAACCTCGAGCAGGCGAAGGCCAATCTCCGGATCGCCGAGGAGACCGGCGCCGAGGTCGTGCTGCTCTCGTATCCGCCGAACTTCTATCCGGAGACCGAGCAGGACATCTACGACTACACAAAAACCATCTGCGACGCGACGGACCTCGCGGTGATGCTGTTCCCGATGTACCTCTGGGGCTTCTCGCCGCGCATCCACCCGTCCGACATCCCCGCGTCGGTGCTCCGCCGCCTGATCGACGACTGCCCGAACATCGCGGCGATCAAGGCGGAGGGCGGCTTCCCGAGCATCATGGGCGTCATCGAGTGCCACCGGCGCTTCGGCGACGAGGTCGTCATCAGCTGCCCGATCGAGAGCGAGTTCATCCCGCTCGCCCAGGTGATGCCGCTGCGACTCACCGCCACGAGCGATCACGAGTTCTACGGCCCGATGATGCCGCGGATCTTCGCGGCGCTGCAGGACGGACGCCACGACGAGGCGACCGACCTGTTCTGGCAGATCCACCCCGCGCGGAAGGCCAAGGCCGCGGTCGGCGTGCAGCTCCACGGCGGCGCGTTCATCAACCGCCAGGCGTGGAAGTTCCAGGCCTGGCTGCAGGGCTACAGCGGCGGCCCGCTGCGCCAGCCGACCCAGCGCGTCCACGACGCGCAGATGAACGCGCTGCGCAAGGGGCTCCTGGACTCGGGGCTCGAGCCGACGCCCGAGCCCAACGCCGCGTTCTTCGTCGGCCGCCACCCCTGAGGGCGGCGCAGGTCAGCCGCGATCGAGCAGCCGTTCGGCCTCCGGCGCGACCGTGCGCAAGGTCGTGCGGAGGCGGGCGGGGTCGTGGTCGGTGCCGAAGGCGTCGAGGATCAGGCGGACCGTGCGGACGTAGTGGCCGATGAGCAGCTGGGCGGTCAGGTCGGCATCGCGCGCGGCGGCCGCGTCGAGGATCGCGCGGTGCTCGCCCTGGCGCAGCTTCCACGCCTCCTCGGAGACGGTGTGCGAGACGCGGTAGCGCTCGGCGTGGTCGAAGAGCGTCGCGAGGAGCGCGACGATCCGCGGGCCGGCCACCGCGATGAGCGTCCGGTGGAACTCGCGGTGCGGTGTGCGCAGCCCCCGCCAGTCGCGGCCGCGGCCGTAGTGGTCCATCTGGGCCATGTAGCCCTCCATCTCGGCGACGTCGCGTGACGTCAGGCCCGGCACGGTCAGCCGCACGGCGGCGGGCTCGAGCATGATCCGCGTGATGTAGAGCTCCTCGACGTCGCCGCCGCTGAGCGGCGTGACCTGAACGCGGCGGTTCGGCTCGCCGACGACGAGCCCCTCGCTCTGCAGCAGGCGCAGCGCCTCGCGCACCGGCGTGCGCCCGATCCCGAAGCGCTCGGCGAGCGCGATCTGCGTCGTGACCTCGCCCGGCTCGAGATTCCCTTCGAGGATGGCCTCGCGGAGAACGCCGACAGCGGCAAAGCCCTGCCGGCCTTGCCCGGACGGTGGTGTCGGCGCCGGCATCCCGACGGCGATCGTAGCCCAAAGGCCGGAGTACCTCCGTCAGAAGCGATCTTGTCGCCAGGACTTGAATTGGATGCAGCTGACAGCGAGTATCCCGGATGATCGAGGCAAAGAAGAGACCGCGACCGACCCCGTCCATTCCGCCGAGCCCGCCGTCGCGCCGCCCGAACGCGCGCGCGCCCGCGTCGAGCACGTCGGAAGCCTCCTGCGGCCGGCCGACCTCCGGGAGGAGCTCGAGCGCGTCTACACCCCCGGCCACACGGCGATCCTGGCCGACGAGCGCGCGCGGGACCGCACGCGGCTGCACGAGCTCGAGGACGCGGCGATCGCCGACGTCGTCCGGCGTCAGGAGGAGCTCGGCGTCGACGTGCTGACCGACGGCGAGTTCCGCCGCCTCATGTTCACGAACTCGTTCTACGACGCCGTCGAGGGTGTCGGCCCCAGCGAGCATGCGCTCGAGTTCCGCGCCGACGACGGCAGCGTCGTGGAGTTCCCGGGGCCGGTCGCGCTCACCGGCCGTCTGCGCCGGTTCGACAACCCGGCCGCCCGCGAGGCGGGCGGCCCGCAGGGCAACGAGCTCACCGAGGACATCCAGTGGCGCAAGCTCGAGGTGCTCATGGAGGTCGGGGAGCGCGTCTGGGGCCGGTGACGCGCCACGGCGCGACGGTGTATCCACTTGCCCCGGATGGGGCAAGTCACTACGTTGTGGCCACATGGCCGAAGATGCAGAGGGACTCGCCAACGGCGGCACACGCGACGGCCAGCACGTCGCGCTCGTCCACGATCGCCTGCGCACGGCGATCCTGAGCGGGGAGCTGACAGCGGGCCAGACGACGTCACAGGTGACGCTCGCGCGCGACCTCGAAGTGGGGCGGACCCCGCTCCGCGAGGCGCTCCGGCTGCTGCAGCGCGAAGGGCTGGTCGTCTCGGAGCCGAACCGCCGCGTACGGATCGCCGGGCTGTCGAGCACGGACGCCGAGGAGCTCTACGTCATGCGGATCGCCCTCGAGGCGGTCGCGATCCGCATCACGGTCCCGACGCTCACCTCGAGCGACTTCGCCGAGCTCGAGGGCTACATGGCCCAGATGGACCACTACATGCGGGTGGGCGACCGCCCCGGCATGCGCCTGCCCCACCGGGCCTTCCACGACCGCCTCGTGCGCGCGGCCGGGGAGCGGGTGACCATCACGATCGGCCAGCTGTTCGACCACGCCGAGCGCTACCGCCTGCGGTACGGCGCGACCACTCCCGAGCGCTGGGACCAGCGCCGCGCCGAGCACCGCGCGATCCTCGACGCCGCGGCCGCCGGCGATGCCGACCTGGCGGCGCGCCACCTCGTGGCGCACTACGCGCAGACGGCCGCGCTGGTCTTCGCGGGGCTCGATCCCGAGCACGACCTCGCGCGCCTGCGCACGACGATCGTCACGGTCGCTCCCGGCGCCGAGGACGCGCTCAGCGTCCGCTGACCGGCGGCTCGAGCGCGGCGGCGAGCCGTGGCACGAGCACGGCGGCGTTCGCGCTGTCGATCCGCGCCCGGACGCCGTCGTCGAGGCCGTCGCCGAGATCGGGGGCCGGGTCACCGTCCGCCGGCAGCGCGGCGTAGGGCCAGTCCGTGCCGAACACCAGTCGGTCGGCGCCGACGAGGTCGATCGTCGGGCGTGTCGGCAGGTCGTGGTTCGACAGGCCGGTGTCGTAGTAGAGCCGCCGCAGGTACTCGAGCGCCCCCGCGGGCGCGCGCGCCGCGTCCTCGGGCTCGCGGTCGGCAAGCGACGCGATCCGGTGCGCGAGGAACGGCGCCGTGCCGCCGAGGTGCGAGACCTGGAGCCGCAGCTTGCCGCACCGCTCGAGTGTGCCGCTGTAGATCAGGTTCGCCAGGGCGCGCGTCGTGTCGAACGGGAACTCGTAGAGCCACACCGGGTGCTGCGGCAGCGGCGGCGTGCCCGGCGCGATCGTAGGGTGCAGCAGGATGTACGCGCCGCGGCGGTCGAGCTCGTCGAACAGCGGGTCCCACGCCGGGTCGCCGAGGTACGTGCCGGCGACGTTCGACATGAGCGTCACGCCCTCGAGCTCGAGCTCGTCGAGCGCGTACTCGAGCTCGGCGAGCGCGCGGTCGACGTCCGGCAGCGGCAGGAACGCCAGGCCGGCGAAGCGATCGGGCGCCGCGCGGACGTGCTCGGCCGTGCGCTCGTTCACCAGCCGGGCGAGCTCGTCGGCGAGCCCTTGATCGCCGAAGAACACGCCCGGCGGCGAGAGCGAGATCACGGCCGCGTCGATGGCGTGGCGGTCCATGAGGTCGTCGAGCGCCTCGGCCGACCACGGCGGCAGGGGGAACTTCATGAGGCCCCGCCGCCCGAGCTCGGTGCGGTAGTCCGGCGGCAGGATGTGCGCGTGCGCGTCGATCCGCGGCATGGCGTCAGGCGGGCTGGTTGAGGAAGGCGTCCACGCCTGCCATCTGCCCGGGCAGCTCCTCCTTCATATGTGCGAACGCGTGGTCGATGTTCTCGGCGTTGATCTGCATCTCGGAGTTGAGGATCCCGCGCGAGACGTCCTGGACGAACTTCGCGCGCGGGTAGCGGCGCTCGCTGAACGACTGCAGCCGGTCGGCGAGCGCCAGGTCCGTCTTCGCGAGCTCCTCGGGTAGCACGACCGCGTCCTCGAGTGCCATGGCCGCGCCCTGCGTGATGTGCGGCGTGCACGCGTGCGCAGCGTCGCCGCACAGCAGCACGCGGCCCTTGAACCACGGCGCCGGCAGCATGATCTCCGACAGCGGCGAGTAGACGACGTCGTCGCCTTCCTTGAGGTCGTCGCGGATGTCGCCGATCACGCCCTCGAACGGGGCGAGCCGCTCGCGGAGCATCTCGACGTACGTCGCCTTGTCGAAGCGTGCGTGATGCGGCTCGGGGTGCACGAGCAGGAGGTACATGAGCTCCTGCGACAGCGGGATGTGGCCGGCCTTCGCGCCGGGCGCCTGGTAGAGCGCGCCGTACGTGATCTCCGCGGGCCGCGGCGTCGTCACGCGCCAGACGCCGTAGCCGGTGTAGACGGGGTCGTACTCGTTGCCGAACAGGCGCTTGCGCTGGGCGGAGTTGATGCCGTCGAAGGCGACGACGAGGTCGAACTCCTCCTCGCGCCCGTCCGACAGCTTCACCTGCGCCGAGCCGTTGTCGTGCACGTCCTCGATGGTCGTCCCGTAGGTCGTCCGCGCGCCGGCGCGCTCGGCGGCGCCGATGAGGATGTCGTGCAGGTTGCGCCGCGTCAGCCCTTCGTTCGGCGGGATGCCGTTGCCGCCGAGCTTCGACGGGACGTCGACGACGAGGTTGCCGAGGTGGTCGTGGAAGATCCAGCGGTCGAACTCGTAGCCGACGTCGCAGATCTCCTCGAGGACGCCGAGCTGCTTCAGGGCGCGGAGCGAGTTCGCCGGCTGGTTGATGCCGACGCCGTAGACGTTGGGCTCGGGCTTGATCTCGACGATCTCGACGTCGACCCCGCGCGAGGCGAGCGCCGCGCCGGCGCCGAGGCCGCCGATGCCGGCGCCGACGATGAGGACCTTCTTGATGTCGTCCATCGCTCCCCTCCCTAGTGGACGCTCGCGGCGGCCCACGGGTTGGCGGCGTCCATGTTCGCGTCGGCTGCGAGGTCGGCGGGCGGCGTGGCCTCCATCATCGAGTCGGGCATCGAGACGTTGCGGTAGAAGGTGTTCGAGCCCTGGTCGGGGTGCCAGCGCTTCGTCTCCCAGTCGGGCACGTAGAGGCGGTAGCCGCCGGTGTTGATCTCGACCCGCACGCCGCCGGGCTCGCGGAAGTAGAGGTAGTCCTGCTCGCCCATGCCGTGCCGGCCGGGCCCGAACTCGATCGCCGTGTCGGCGTTGAGCAGGATGTCGGCGGCGCGCAGGAGCTCGTCGCGCGAGTCGACCCAGAACGCGACGTGGTGGATACGGCCGGGGACGCCCGACTGGTCGAGGATGAGCCCGAGGTCGTGCGACTTCTCGTTGTTCGTCACCATTGCGAAGACCGGGATGTCGGCGTGCGGTAGGACCGTGTACTCGGTGAACGTGTACGCGAGCGTGTCGCGGTACCACTCGGCGTCGCGGATCGGGTCGTCCGTCATGACGGTCACGTGGTCGATCTGGCGCGGGTAGATGCCGCGCGGGACGTAGCGCTGCGGCCGGTCGGGGAACGGCGACTCCATGCCGGCGGGCGCGACGTAGCGCTCGTCGTCGTAGAACAGCTCGTGGACCTGGCCGCCCGGCCCGCGGTAGCGGTAGGCGCGCCCGTGGCCCACGGCGTCCTCGAACCAGCCCTGGCCGGTGCCCGCCGCGTCGACGCGCGCGACCGCCGTCTCGAGGTCCTCGGGGCTCCACGTCCGCCAGCCGACGTGCCCGAGGCCCGGGTGCGGCGCCTCCGTTAGCTGGACGCTGTGGTGCGACCACTCGCCCCACCCGCGGAGGTAGACGGACTGGCCGGCGCGGCCGGATTCCTCGAGGCCGATGACGTCGCGATAGAACGCGAGCGACTCCTCGGGCTTGGGGGTGAGCACCTCGACGTGCGCGAGATGCGCGATCAGGCGATTCGACATGTCTCTCTCCTCGGCGAGCCCTCGCATCAGCGAGGGGCGGGGCAAACGTGCGTGGATCGTAAGCTTGGCGGCGTGTGGTCGTCAAGCGACTGCATTCTGTAGCGATTCTTGACGCCAAGAATCTGGTTTGGATACAGTTGCGAGGACCTACCGTCGATCGAGAGGGACCATGACCGCCTCCACCCGCTTCGCACTCGGGACGTTCGCGGCGCCCGACGGCCAACCGTTCGCCGGCCTCGTCCTCGGTGAGCGCGTCGCCGACCTGCGCGCGCATCTCGGCGACGCCGTGACCGTGCGCTCCCTCGTCGACGGCTGGGAGCGCAGCTTCCCCGAGCTGCAGGCGCTCGCGGATCGCCTCGGCCCCGACGACGCCCCGCACGCGCTCGACGCGCTGCGCCCGCTCCCGCCGCTGGACCGGTGGGGCCAGGTGTTCTGCGCCGGGGCGAACTTCCGCCAGCACGTGCTCGATCTCCTCGCGGGCGCCGAGCGGCGCGGGGACTCGTCGGACGGCCTGACGGCGGCCGACCGCGATCGCGCGCGCAGCGAGCTCGACGAGCGCGCGCGCTCCGGGCGGCCATTCGTGTTCACGGAGAGCGCGAACGCGATCGTCGGCGCCGAGGATGACGTCGTGCTGCCGCACGACTCCGAGCAGCACGACTGGGAGCTCGAGCTCGCCGCCGTCATCGGTCGCCCGGCGCGCCGCGTGTCGCGCGACGAGGCGCTCGACGTGATTGCCGGCTACACGATCAGCAACGACGTCACGACGCGCGACGCGCTGATCCGCACCGACGCCCGGGGGCTCGGCCTCGATTGGCTCGCGGGCAAGTGCGCGCCGACGTTCCTGCCGACCGGACCGGTGCTCGTTCCAGCCGCCCATGCGGGCGACCCGATGACGATGCAGATCACGCTGAAGGTCAACGGGCGCACGATGCAGGACGAGAGCACTGCCGACATGCTCTTCGACGTCGCCGCGCTCATCGCGCACATCTCCGAGGTTTCCGAGCTCCGGCCCGGCGATCTCGTGCTCACCGGCTCGCCGGCCGGCAACGGCGCGAGCCACGGCGTCTTCCTCAAGCCCGGCGACGTCATGGAGGGCTCCATCACCGGCCTCGGCGTCCAGCGCAACCGCTGCGTCGCCGAGCCGGCGCCGTCGAACGGACGCTCGGCGGTGACCGCCGGCGCGACGTCGGGAGCGACGGCATGAGCGACGCCGCGCTGCAGCGCCTGGTCGACCGGGCCGAGATCTCCGACCTCCTGCTCGCGTTCGCGCGCGCGCTCGACGCAAAGGACTGGGACGCGTACGCGGCGACGTTCGCCGAGGACGGCGAGTTCCGCATCTTCGAGCAGGTTCGCGTGGGCCGCGAGGAGATCGCGGCGGGCCCGGCGCGCGACCTGACCCGCTTCGACCGCACCCAGCACTTCTCGACGAATCACGTGATCGACCTCGACGGCGATCGCGCGACGGCGCAGTCGTACATGCTCGCGATCCACGTGCCCGATGCCGCGAAGCCGGAGGAGCACGCCGACATCGGCGGGACGTACCGCTGCGAGTGCGTGCGCACCGCAGCGGGCTGGCGCTTCGCCCGCGTCGCGATCGAGGTGTGGTGGACGGCGGGCGCGCAGTTCGCGATCGAGCACGAGCCCGCCGCCGGCTGATGGGCACGACCGGCCGCTTCACGGACCTCGAGAGCGAGGCGCCGTATCCGGGCATCCTGCGCCGCGCGCTTCACTCCGAGCGCATGACCCTCACGGAGTACACGTTCGAGCCGGGCGCGACCTTCCCGCTGCACCGCCACGCCCAAGAGCAGGTGACGCTCGTCGAGGACGGCGAGGTCCGGATGGCGACGGCGGGCGCGACGGCGGTCCTCGCTGCCGGTGCGTGGTCCGTCACGCCGGGCGACGTCGAGCACGGCATCACCGCCGGCCCGGCCGGCGCGCGGATCGTCGCGATCCTCTCGCCGCGCCGAACCGACAGCGGCGACATCACCGTCACATCGAACCCGGAGGCCTGAACCCGATGAGCATGATCGCCGTCAACCCCGCCGACGGGCGCGAGCTCGCCCGCTATGACGAGCTCGACGCCGCCGGCATCGAGGAGCGGCTCGCCCGCGCCGAGCAGGCGTTCGCCGCCTGGCGCGCGCGGCCTGTCGCGGAGCGAGCCGCGCTGCTGGCCGACCTCGCCGCCGCCCTGCGCCACCGCTGCGGCGACCTCGCGCGGCAGGCGAGCCTCGAGATGGGCAAGCCGCTGCGCGAGTCGGAGGCCGAGGTCGAAAAGTCCGCGGTGTTCTGCGAGTACTACGCCGAGCGCGCCGAGGAGCTGCTCGCGCCGCGCCGGATCGAGGGCCCGGCCGTTGCCAACGAGGTGCGCTTCGAGCCGCTCGGGCCGGTGCTCGCGGTGATGCCGTGGAACTTCCCGTACGTCCAGGTCTTCCGCTTCGCGCCGCCCGCGCTCGCCGCCGGCAACGTCGCGCTGCTCAAGCACGCGTCGAACATCCCCGGCTGCGCGGTGATGATCGAGGAGGTCTTCCACGCCGCGGGCTTCCCGGACGGCGTGTTCCAGACGCTGCTCGTCGGCTCGCGCGCGGTCGAGGGCATCCTGGCCGACCGGCGCGTGCGCGGCGTCGCGCTGACCGGCAGCGACGCGGCCGGCAGCCAGGTCGCCTCGGTTGCCGGCCGGGCGCTCAAGCGGTCGGTGATGGAGCTCGGCGGCTCGGATCCGTTCGTCGTGCTCGAGGACGCCGATCTGCGCGCCGCCGCGGCGGAGGGCTGCCGCGGGCGCAACATCAACGCGGGCCAGGCGTGCATCGCGGCGAAGCGGTTCATCGTCGTCGACGCGGTGGCCGACGAGTTCGAGACGGCGCTCGCGGAGGCCGTCGGCGCGCTCCGGATCGGCGACCCGCTCGATCCGGCGACCGACGTCGGGCCGCTTGCCCGCGCCGACCTCGTCGAGGATCTGCGCCGCCAGGTCGAGGCGTCGACGGACGCCGGCGCCGAGCTCGTGGTCGGTGGCTTCGACGCCGACGAGCCGGGCTGCTTCGTCCGCCCGATGGTGCTGACGAACGTCACGCCCGACATGGCGGTCTTCCGCGAGGAGACGTTCGGGCCTGTCGCCGCGGTTACCCGCGCGCGCGGCGAGGACGAGGCGATCGCGCTCGCGAACGACACCGACTTCGGGCTCGGCGCGTCGGTGTGGTCCAACGACCTCGATCGCGCGCGGCGCGTCGCCGAGCGCATCGACGCCGGCATGGTGTTCGTCAACTCGATCGTCTTCTCCGATCCGCGCCTGCCGTTCGGGGGGACGAAGCGCAGCGGCTACGGGCGCGAGCTGGGGGAGGACGGCATCCGGGAGTTCGTCGACGTCAAGTCCGTCTCCGTGCACGCCGTGCCGGCCGCGCCCGCGCCGGTCGCGGTCGCCGAGGGAGCCACCGAGTGAGCGCCGAGGCGCTCTCGTTCGGCGGCCGCGACCTCGAGGTCATCGACCTCAGCCAGCGCTTGGGCAACGCGACGTCGGCGTTCGAGCCGATGCCGCACACGATCGAGTACTTCGACCACACCGACACGGTCGCCGCGGCCGAGGAGAAGTTCGGCCTCGGCGCCGAGCACTGGCGCGACGGGCTCGTCTGGGCGCATGAGCGCGTGACACTCACGACGCACTCCGGCACGCACGTCGACGCGCCGTACCACTACCACCCGACCTCTGGCGGCAAGCCCGCGCGGACCATCGACGAGGTGCCGTTCCGCTGGCTGATGGGGGACGGGGTCGTGCTCGACATGCGTGCGATCGACCGGGTCGCGGGCATCCGGGAGGCCGATGTGCGGGCCGAGCTGGACCGGATCGGATACGAGCTCAAGCCATACGACATCGTGCTTGTCCGCACGGGTGTCTCCGAGCACTACGGCGAGCCAGGCTACGAGCTGCTCCATCCGGGGCTGCGGCGCGACGCGACCGCGTGGCTGGTCGGACAGGGCGTGAAGCTCATCGGCATCGACGCCTGGGGCATCGACCGGGCCTTCGACGTCATGGCCGAGGAGTCGCGCGCCGGGGACCACGCGCAGCTGTGGGAGTCGCACAAGTTCGGCGCCGACGAGGAGTACCTGCAGATCGAGAAGCTGGCGAACCTCGCGGCGCTGCCGCGGCCGTTCGGCTTCCAGGTGCTCGCGCTCCCGATCCACCTGGAGCGCGCGAGCGGCGCGTGGGCGAGGGTCGTCGCGCTCGTGCCGCGATGATCCCCGCATGACCGACGACGGCTACGCCGCCCTGCGGATCGCGACCGACCGCGGCATCGCGCGGGTGACGATCGACCATCCGCCGCTGAACCTGCTCGACGCGACGCTGGTGGTCGAGCTCGACCGGGCCGGGCGGGCGCTCGCGGCGGACGACGCGGTGCGGGTCGTCGTGGTCGACAGCGCCGACCCCGACTTCTTCATCGCGCACGCCGACGTGCGGGGCATGGTCGGCCGGGGCGACGCGCACGCCGAGCGCCGCGGGCGGCTGAGCCGGTTCGACGAGATGACCGAGCGCTGGCGCACGATGCCGAAGGCCACGATCGCGGTCATCGCCGGCCGCGCCCGGGGCGGGGGCAGCGAGTTCGCGCTCGCGCTCGACATGCGGTTCGCCGCGCGCGAGACGGCCGTGCTCGCGCAGCCCGAGGTCGCGCTCGGCATCCCGCCCGGCGGCGGTGGGACGCAGCGGCTGCCCCGGCTCGCCGGTCGCGGGCGTGCGCTCGAGGCGATCCTCGGCGCCGCGGACTTCGACGCCGAGACCGCCGAGCGCTACGGGTGGGTCAACCGGGCGCTGCCCGTCGCCGAGCTCGACGTGTTCGTCGACCGGCTCGCCGCGCGCATCGCGAGCTTCCCCGCGCCGGCCGTCGCGGCGGCGAAGGCGGCGGTCGACGCGGGCGAGGCGCCGACTGCCGACGGCCTGCGCGAGGAGCACCGGCTCCTGCGGCGCGCGCTCGCATCGCCGGAGGCGACCGCCGCGATGGAGGCCTTCCTCGCCGCGGGCGGTCAGACGCGCGACTACGAGCGCGACCTCGGCGCCCGACTCGAAGGCATCCGCCCGTGACGCTCCTCGACCGCCTCGTGGGCTCCTGGATCCTCGAGTCCTACGTGGCCCGCGACCACGACGGGACGGTGCACGAGCCGTTCGGGCCCGAGCCCCTCGGGCTGCTGGTCTACGGCGCCGACGGTCGCGTGGCGGTGCAGGCGATGGACCCGCGGCGGCCCGCCTGGGCGAGCGACGCGCCGGACGAGCAGCGGCACGCCGAGCGCGCCGCCGCCGCCGCCGACGGCTACATCGCGTACGCGGGCCGGTTCGAGGTGGAGGACGACGACGAGCCGTTCGTCGTGCACCACGGCGAGACGAGCCTCGTGCCGAACTGGATTGGGCCGCCCGCAGCGACGCGCCGTCGCGCTCGACGGCGACCGGCTGCAGCTCACCGCGCCGGCGCTCGACGTCGGCGGTCGCACGGCGGTGCCCGTGCTCACGTGGCGCCTCGGCGCCGCTCCGTCGTCGTCGGCCGCCGCGCGCCCGCGCCGGGTCGTGACCGGCCACGACGAGCGCGGCCATCAGCGTCATAAGAGCGTGATCGAGTAGGTCGGCGTCGTCTACGAGGGGGCGCTAACCCTGTTCTCGGTATCGGGAAGCCCCACTCGCGGCGTATCGGGTGCAACGCCCATGCGGCGACCCTCGCGCACGAAGGATCCCAGGATCACGGACTTCTGGATGGCAGCGGGGTGTACGGCGTTATCCGCTGTTCGGTGTCCGTGATCAGTCGCGAGCGGATGTCGGGCGTGTCGTTCGCCGTGGGCTCGACCTGCTCCTGGTCGGCCCGTTTCCGGGATACGCGCACGCTCGGAGGCGGGCTCCAGACCTCTCTCGCGTACCGATACGTGGACGTCCGCGCGGCGTGCTTGCTGGCCTGCGCGCTGGGCACGCTGCACGTCCCCCGGGCCGCGCGCTTCGGCCACGCACCGCGGCGTCGGGCCGACGCACCGATCGGCGCGTCATCCGAATCGGAGGATGCGCTCGGGGACGGATAGCACGGATGGTGCTTCCCAACGACCCGAGGAGCCAGCATCGAATGACGATCGCAGAGCCGTACGCCGACCGATACGGGACGTCGTTCCTGCGTCGTAGCGCACCCGACGACCGACTGCCGGAGAACGGCATGCCCGCCGTCGACGCGATGCGACTCCTCGGCGAGGAACTGATCCTCGACGGGATCCCGATGCGCAACCTCGCGACCTTCGTGACGACGTGGATGGAGCCCGAGGCCCAACGGGTCATCGCCGAGAACCTGCATCGCAACTACATCGACCACGCCGAGTACCCGCAGACGGCGGAGATCGAGCAGCGCTGCATCCGGATGCTCGCCGACCTGTTCCACGCCCCCGGCGAGACGACCGGAACGCGCACGCAGGGCTCGTCGGAGGCGATCATGCTGGCGGGGCTGTGCCTGAAATGGAAGTGGCGTGCGCGGCGCGAGCAGGCGGGGCTCGGCACCGAGCAACCGAACCTCGTGTTCGGGGCCGACGTGCACGTCGTGTGGGAGAAGTTCTGCCGCTACTTCGACGTCGAGCCGCGAATCATCCCGCTGCGGCCCGACAAGCTCACGATCGGCCCGGAGGACGTTGCCCCGCACGTCGACGAGAACACGATCGGCGTCGCGGCGGTGCTCGGCACCACGTTCACTGGCCACGCCGACAACATCAGCGGCATCAACAACCTTCTCCTGGGCCTCAAACGCGAGCACGAGCTGGACGTGCCGCTCCACGTCGACGGCGCCAGCGGCGGCTTCGTCTGGCCGTTCCTGTACCCCGACACCGCCTGGGACTTCCGGCTCGAGCAGGTCCGCTCGATCAACGTCTCGGGGCACAAGTACGGGCTCGTGTACCCCGGCCTCGGGTGGCTTGTCTTTCGCGAGCCGAGCGACCTGCCGGAGGACCTCGTCTTCTACGAGAACTACCTCGGCAAGCGCGACGCCACGTTCACGCTGAACTTCTCGACGGGCGCCGCCATGGTGCTGGCCCAGTACTACAACTTCGTCCGCTACGGACGCGAGGGCTACCGCACGATCATGGAGACGATGCAGCAGAACGCGCGCGCGCTGAGCGACGCGATCGTCGCCACGGGCAACTTCGAGCTCGTCGGCGAGCACCACGCCGAGCAGCTGCCGCTCGTCGCCTTCAAGCTCCTCGGCGAGCGCGACTACGACGAGTTCGACGTCGCGTCGCAGCTCGCGGCGGAGCGTGGCTGGATGGTGCCGGCGTACACGCTGCCGCCCAACGCCGAGCACCTCACGATCATGCGCGCGCTCGTCAAGGAGACGCTCGGCCAATCGCTCGTGGAAACGCTCGCACGCGACATCGCGGAGGCGTGCGAGACGCTGGACCAGAAGGGCGGGCTCCATCACCTCGACCGCCAGCGGGTGAAGACCGGCACGGGCTACTGATCGTCGGCAGCAGCGGGCTCCGCGTCCCCAGTGGCCACCCCAAGCGCCCAGTCGCCGTCGCCGTCGCCGGACCCCCGGGCGGTGCTGCGCAGCGAGAGCTATGTCAAGCTGCTCGTGCTCGCGGCGATCGTGGGCGCCCCGATCTCCGCGGCCGCGTATGGGTTCTTGAAGCTCGTCGCCGCGCTGCAGAAGACCGTCTTCCAGACCGTCCCCGATGGCCTCGGCCTCGATCCCGTGCCCAGCTGGTGGCCGCTGCCGATGCTGGTGCTCGCAGGCGTGCTGGTGGCACCGGCGATCGTCCGGCTGCCGGGCGCCGGCGGGCACTCGCCGGCTGACGGGTTCAAGGCGGCCGGCCCGGTGGCCCCGACCGAGTTGCCGAGCATCGTGCTCGCCGCGCTCGGCACGCTGAGCTTCGGGGTCGTGCTCGGACCGGAGGCGCCGCTGATTCTGATGGGCAGCGGCCTCGGGGTCTTGGCGGTGCGCCTGACCGCGCGCGACGCGCCGCCCACGGCCGCAAGCGTGCTCGCGGCCGCCGGGAGCTTCGCGGCGATCAGTGCGCTTCTCGGCTCCCCGCTGCTCGGTGCGTTCCTCCTGCTGGAAGCCGCCGGCCTCGGCGGCGCGATGGTCGGCGTGATCCTGTTGCCTGGCCTGCTGGCGGCCGGCATCGGCTCGCTCATATTCCTCGGACTGGACTCGCTGACCGGATTCGGCACGTTCTCGCTCGAGATCCCGGGTCTGCCGCCGTTCGACCGCCTCACCGTCGCGATGTTCGGCTACGCGCTCGTCTTCGGGGCGGCGGCGCCGTTGCTCGGCCGCGCGATCTCGCGGCTCGCCCTGTCCATCCGGCCGCACGTCGAGCGTCGCATGACGTTGGCGATGCCGATCGTGGGCGCGGCGATCGGCCTGCTGGCGATCGTGTTCGCCGAGGTGAGCGGGAAGAGCACGTCGATGGTCCTGTTCTCGGGGCAGGACCAGATGGGACCGTTGCTCGAGCAGGCGCCTGCATGGTCGGTGGGGACGCTCCTGCTGCTGATCGGATGCAAGGGTCTGGCCTACTCCGCGTCGCTCAGCAGCTTCCGGGGCGGTCCCGTGTTCCCGGCGATGTTCCTCGGCGCCGCTGGCGGCGTGGCCGCCTCCGGCCTACCGGGCCTGCCCCTGGTGCCGGCCGTCGCGATGGGGATCGGGGCGATGTCCTGCGCGATGCTGAGGCTTCCGCTGACCTCGACGCTCCTCGCGACCCTGCTCCTCGGTGCCGACGGCGTGCAGTCCATGCCCGTGGTGATCGTCGCGGTCGTGGTCTCCCACGTGGTGACCGCTCACCTCACGCCGGCACCCGAGACCGTCGCTGACTCCGATCCCCGCCCGGCGAGGCCGGCGGAGAGCGTGCGCGCGGCCCCGGGTCAGCCCGTCGGCACGACGAGCGGGGCGGGCCCGCGGGCCGCTGGGTAGACGGCCCCGAAAGCCGATCGCCGAGCCCGCTCTCACCGGATTCATCACCTCCGTTGGCGCGCGAAATGCCGATGTGGTCTGGGCCGTGGCCGGCCCGAGAGCCACTCCAAGCAGCGCACCGTGGCCAGCTCGTGCCGACCGGTCGCAAAACAACCATGCGGTTCGTGGTGCGCTTGCGGCGAAACGGATCCGGAGACGCCCTTCAGGCGCGGCGTCTTCACCAATGCGGTGCTTTGAGTCGTGGTAGTGCCGTCGTCGGCGTCGCCAGGAGTTCCGCGCGGGGGCGCCGTCGCGCTCGCGGCGTCGCGCCTTGTGCGTCGCCCAATCAACGGTCCGGAGAGGTCGATGGGCAAACGGGTTCTCGCGGTGGGCGCTGTCGCGCTTGCCTTCGTCGTCACCGCACCGACGTTCGGCGCCGTGTCGCTCAGCAAGATCAAAGCACGTCAGGTGGCGGTCCGCTTGGCGTCGCAGACGTGCCGCAGCTTCGACTGGTGCGTGAACGTCGAGGTCGCGCGCGCGAAGAGCTGCCGCCGCGTCCGGGACGTCGTCTATTGCGGAATCGCTTTCGTAACCGTCGACCGAGCTCGCTGCAGCGGCGTGGTGACGGTCAAGCAGGCGCCGACCGGGCGGATCGACCGCGGCATGGCGGTGCCCATGAACTGCGGAGCCGGCGGGCCCTTCCCTGACACAGGCACGCCTGCGTAACCCGAGACGAACGGCGATCATCGCTGCTCCTGCCCGGCGAGGCCGTGAGGGGCGGTGCGGTGTGGGCTCTCTCCATCTGGCTGCATCCCCCGCGCCGGGCGGCGATCAGGCCGGTGATAGCGTTCACCGCTCTCCTCAGGAGTGCTGGCCGCTCTCCTCAACACACGCGCGATGTCCCAGCCGACGGCCGAATTCGTCCCTCGTATCCTCGTGGTCGACGACGAGCCGGCAAACGTCAAGCTGCTCGAGCTGCTGCTCACGACGTGGGGCTACACGCAGGTGCGCACGGTCTCGGAATCCGTCACGGTGCCCGATGTCTTCAGCAGCTGGCGGCCTGACCTGCTGATGCTGGATCTGTCGATGCCGGTCCTCGACGGCTTCGACATCCTCGAGATTCTGTCGGCGACGAATCACGGGCCGCTCAGGGTGCCCGTGCTCGTGCTGACCGCGGACGTCACCACGGAAACGAGGCGGCGGGCGCTCGCAGAGGGCGCAACGGACTTCGTGACCAAGCCGTTCGACTTCGATGAGGTTCGTCTACGCGTCGCGAACCTGCTCGAGAGCCGCTGCCTGGCGGTCCAGCTGGCGCGGGAGAAGGAACATCTCGAGCTGCGAGTCCGAGCCCGCACCCTCGACCTCGAGCATTCCCGGCTCGAGATCCTGAACCGCCTGGCGATGGCGACCGAGTATCACGACGACGAGTCGCTCGAGCACACCCGCCGGGTGGGGACCGCCGCGGGGCAGTTGGCCGAGCTGCTCGGTCTCGCCGCGCAGGAGGTGCGCGAGATCCGCCTCGCGGGCGCGCTGCACGACGTCGGCAAAGTCGCCCTGCCGCACGCGCTTCTCGCCAAGCCGGGGCGCCTGACGCCGCTCGAGTTCGAGACGGTCAAGACCCACACGACCGTGGGCAGCAGGCTCCTGCGCGGCAGCACGTCGTCGCTGCTCGACCGCGCCGAGGTCATCGCCCGCACGCACCACGAGCGCTGGGACGGCCGCGGCTACCCCGCGCGCCTGGCCGGCGAGGACATCCCGATGTCCGGAAGGCTCGTCGCTATCGCCGACATGTTCGACACCCTGACCCACGAGCGGCCGTACCGCGCCGCGATGAGCGTCGACGCCGCGGTCGCGGAAATCCGCAGCCACAGCGGCCGGGCGTTCGACCCCTCCGCCGTCCGGGCCTTCGAAGCACTCGACCACGTGCGTCTGCTCGTCGCCGACGAGGCCGTATGAGCGAGCCGCGGCTGGGCGACGTCCTCGCCGGCCACCGCCTCGACGCGGTTATCGGCCGCGGCGGCATGGGCGTCGTCTACCTCGCGCGCCACCTGGCGCTTGATCGATCCGCGGCGATCAAGGTGATCGCGGCCGAGCACTCGGCGAACGGCGACTTCCGGGCTCGTTTCACGCGCGAGTCGCGGATGGTGGCGGCCATCGACCACCCGCACGTGGTGACCGTCCAGGACGCGGGCGAGGACGACGGCGTGCTGTACATCGCGATGGCGCTCGTCGAGGGCATGGACCTCGGCGACCTGATCGCCGCATACGGGCGGTTGGCGCCGCCGCTGGCCGCCCGTCTCGTCGCCCAGGTCGCCTCTGCGCTGGACGCCGCCCACGCCCGCGGGCTCGTGCACCGCGACGTCAAGCCGGCCAATATCCTGGTGGGTGCGCGGGGAGGGGCGCACCACGTCTATCTGACGGACTTCGGGCTGGCCACGCGCCCCGGGGAGGGCTCTTCGGCGACGGCGGCCGAGACCGTCATCGGCACGCTCGACTACCTCGCTCCGGAGCAGATCGAGTCCGGCTCTGAGGTCGATCCCCGGGCAGACGTCTACGCGCTCGGGTGTGTGCTCTACCACGCGCTCACCGGGGCGATCCCTTTTCCGCGCCCGAGCACGCCCCAGAAGCTGTGGGCCCACATCAATGCCGAGCCGCCATCCGCGCTCGACGTCGATCCCACCATCCCGCTGGCGTACCAGGCGGTCGTTCGGCGCGCGATGCAGAAGGAGCGCGAGGCACGATTCGCTTCCGCGGCGGAGATGGAGGCCGCTCTGAAGGCGGCGATTGCGGGGGAGCACCCGACGAACGGCCGTGCGCCCGTCGCGACGTCGGTCGCCCCGGCGCGCCCGCTGACCGCGCGGGCGCTGTGCGAGCGCTTCCGAGGGCGCACCGGGCAAGAACTGCACGAGGGTGCCGGCGATGCATGGCGCTCGTTCGTGCCCCGGGTGGAGCTCGACAAGCGGGGACTGCTCACCGAGGGCAGCCGCGCGTTCATCGCCCGCTACGGCCACTTCACGCTCAACCTACTCGACGAACCGGAAGCCTTCGCGGAACTCCTTGCGGCGCACGGGGCCCAGACCGAGCCCGACGCCCAGGGGCTTCACTGGGCGCGTGACGACGATCCGCTGATCTCTCAGGGTGGGTGGCTCGTCGTCAGGCGCTACGCGAACCTGGTCGTGTGTGCGCATTCGGCCGAGCGACAGCCCGACGAAACCTGGGCCGAGATCGAACGCCTGGTCGGGTCGCTTCTGTCGCCCGTCGGCCCCTAACCACCGTTCGTCGCATTTCTGGCTGTTCTCGCGCGCGTCAGGGGGACCCCTGAGCTTGGACCAGAGCAACCGAGAGTGAGGTCAGAGCGCGGATGAACCGCTCGGGGGGCCGGGCTGCTGCCGCATGCAGCGTAGGCATGACGCTACTTACGGTGCTTCTCGCCGGCTGCGGCGGGAGCGACGCAGGGCGCCCGGCGCGCGACGGCGCCATCGGATCGCCCGTGGCGGCCACCAACGAGCGGAGCGCGGGCGTCGTTCCGGCGGGCCAGGCGCCCGACGCGGGCGTCGTCGAGGGCGCGCCCGACCAGGAGGCCCCGGCCCAGCTCGCGCCGCCGGACGAGCAAGCGCTCGCGGACGGCGCCGGAAGCTGCGGCGCGACCACCGCCGTACCCACGCCATCGACCCTGGCCGTGGTCTCGCAGTCGATCCTCTGCCTGCTCAACGTCGAACGCACCACCCGCGGGCTGGCCGCGCTCCGTTCCAACCAACTCCTGGCGCGCGCCTCGGTGGGCCACTCGACGGACATGGTCAGTCGTCGCTACTTCGAGCACGACACCCCCCAGGGCGTCTCGCTGCTCGACCGGGTGCGATCGACCGGCTACATCAAGCCCCGCAGCCAGTGGATCGTCGGTGAGAACATCGGCTGGGGCTCCGAAACGCTGGCCTCGCCGCGGGCGCTCGTCGACGCCTGGATGAAGAGCCCCCCGCACCGGGCGAACATCCTGCAGCGGCGTTATCGCGAGGTCGGAGTCGGCCTGGTCCTGGGTGCGCCGACGCCGGGTGTCTCCGGCGCGGCCGTGACGGCGACGACGGACTTCGGCCGCGTGACCGCGCGGCACGGGGGGTAGCGCCGCCGGGCGCGACGCGATGCTTGTCACCGTCGTCTCCGGGGCCGACGAGGGCCGAAGGGCTCGGATAGACACGGACGCGCTGGTTATCGGAAGAGACGACGGCTGCGGCCTGATCCTGCACGATCCGACCGCCGCAGGGCGCCACCTCCACCTCCGTCCGCTGCCCACGGGCGCGATCATGCTGAACGACCTCGACCTCGACCCCGCGCGCGGGGCGTGGGTCGGCGGGGAGCGCGTCGACTGCGCGATCCTGCGGGGTGGGGAGCAGCTGCGGGTGGGCGACACGCTGCTCGCGTTCGAGTCCGAGGGCCGAACCGACGGCGCGTCAGCGCCCGTCCGCACGCCTCGTTCCGCCGGACCCGGGCGAGGCCGGAGCTTGCGGCGCGGCGGCGGGCGCGCCGTCACCGCGACGACGTCGCCCTCCATGATCGAACGCATCCACCTCCGCCGGGCGGTGCGCCGCTCGACGATGCTGGCCGGTACGGTGCTGGTCGGCCTCATCGTGGCCGTCGTCGCGATCCTGACTGGCGTCCTCGGCAGCGATTCCTCACAGACCCGCGTCGAGTCGATCGTCGCCGAGGCGACGCCGTCGACAGTCCTCGTGCAGGCGCAGCGTGGCGTGCGGCGCAGCGGTGCAGGGACCGGCTGGGTGCTCGATGCTCGGGCGGGACTGCTCGTGACCAACGCCCACGTGGTGAACGCCGGCGACACCTTCACGGTCGGAGTGGGCGACACGCTGCGGTCGGCCCGCGTCGTGGCCGCCTCGCCATGCGAGGACCTCGCCGTCCTGCGCATCGACGATGCGCGCGGCCTGCGGACGCTGCCCCTCGGATCCCAACAACGCCTGCGGCTGGGCGAGAGCGTCGTGGCCGTCGGCTACCCCGGCAACGCCTCACGCAGCGACGCCCTGACATCGACGACCGGGGTGATCTCGGTGGTGCGAAGCGAGTACCGGGAGGCGGCGCTCGACGTGCCGCACTATCCGAACGTCGTCCAGACCGACGCGGCGGTGAATCCGGGCAACTCCGGTGGCCCGCTGCTCGACCTCGACGGCCGCCTGGTCGGCGTGACGTCGGCCGGGCGGACACTGTCGCCGCAAGGCCGGATCATTCAGGGCCAGAGTTACGCCATCGGCGTCGACCGGGTGCGCGAGGTCGTCGACCGGCTGCGCGCGGGGCGCTCCGGCGACTGGTTCGGGTTTGGGTTCCGCTACCTCGACGCCCGCACGCTCGCGCGCCGGCATTTGCCGGCCGGGCTGCTCGTGGCGTCAGTGACGCCCGGGACGCCGGCCGCGCGCGCCAAGGTGCCCGCGGGCGGACGACTCCTGTTGACGGAGATCGGCTCGACCCCCGTCTCGAACACACTCGTCAGCTATTGCGACGCGGTCTCGAAGGTGGCTTCGACCAAGCCGGTCCGGATCTCGGCGCTTGACGTCCGCACGGGCCGTCACCGATCGCTGACGATCAGATGATGGACGCAGTCGCCCGCGAGCGGCCGCGGGCTCTTGCTCGGCCGGGCGTCGAGCGGCTGGTGTCGTGGCCCTACCGTCCGGTGAATCGGACCGGCCGGCGGGTGAAGAAGGCGGCGACGGCCCGCCGGTGGTCCTCGCTGGCGGTCAGCTTCGCCGTCGCCGCGGTCTCCCGGGCCAGCGCCTCGTCGAAGCCGTGCTCGGCCGTCGCGCGGATCGCGCGTTTGGCGGCGCTGACCGCGAGCGGCGCGCGCTCGGCGATCATCGTCGCGTAGGCCGTCGCCGCGTCGAGGACCTCATCGCTCGCCACCGACCGGCTGACGACGTTGAGCCGTTCGGCCTCGCGGCCGTCGATCGTCCGGCCCGTGAGCACCAGGTCGCTCGCGACGGCCGGGCTGATCCAGCTGCCGAGCCGGGCGGTGCTCACCACGAGGCCGACCTTGACGCCGGCCGCGCAGAGGCTCGCGTCATGGGCGGCGAGGCGGATGTCGCACGCGAGCGCGAGTTCGAACCCGCCGCCGATGCAGTGCCCCGTGATCGCCGCCACGACGGGTACGCGCAGGCGACCGAAGGCGTCGAAGAGGCGCTGGTCGGCCTCGGGCTCGGCGGCGCCGGAGCCGTCGCGCATCTCGCCGAGGTCGAAGCCCGCGCAGAACGCCCGCGTTCCCTCGCCGGTGAGCACGACGGCGCGCACATCGCGGTCGGCCTCGATCCGGTCGAGCGCGGCGGTCAGGCCCTCGAGGACCCCGGCGTCGACGAGATTCAGCGGCGGGTTGCGGATCGTCAGGGTCGCGACCGCTCCCGCGTGATCCAGCGAGACGCGCTCGGCGCTCATGCGCGGTCACGCTCCGCCGCGACGAGCTCGTCCAGGACCTCGGCCGTGTGCTCGCCGAGCCGCGGCGCCGGGCCTCGCCCGCCGTCGCGGCCTCCGACCGGCGCGGCGACGAAGCGCCGTGGCGCGCCGTCCCACCCCGGCGTGTCGACGATCATGCGCCGCGCCGCGACCTGATCGGAGGCGAGCGCCTCGGGCAGGCTGTTGACCGGCCCGCAGGGGACGTCCGCGGCCTCGAGCGCCTCGAGCCATGCGCTGGTCGACCGGGTGCGCAGGTGCGCGACGAGCACGGCCTCGAGCGCGGCGTGGTTCACGAGGCGCGGCATGGAGCCGGCGAACCGCTCGTCGTCGACGAGCTCGTCGCGGCCGATCGCGCGGCACATCCGCGCCCAGGTCGCGTCGTTGCTGACGGCGATGGCGATCGTGCCGTCGCTCGTGGGGAACGCCTGGAACGGGGCGGACGACGGGTGGCGCGTGCCGAGCGGCCCGGGGACCTGCTCGGTGTTCAGGCACCGGGCGATCGCGTTCTCCATGAGCGCCAGCTGGCAGTCGAGCATCGAGATGTCGACGCGCGCGACACCGCCGTCGCCGTCGCGGTCGCGCGCGAACAGGTTCGCCACGATGTCCACCGCCGCGAACAGCCCCGCGGCGATGTCGCCGATCGAGACGCCCACCCGCACCGGCTCACCGCCCTCCGGCCCTGTGATGCTCATGAGACCGCTCATGGCCTGCACGATGACGTCGTACGCCGGCCGCGGGCTCAGCGGGCCGTCCTGACCGAAGCCGCTGATCGAGGCGAAGACCAGCCGCGGGTTCAGCTC